>MPNB01000156.1 GCA_002238805.1 Rhodothermaceae bacterium bin80
ACACGACCCGTCGCTACCGTCCCGCGACCCGTAATCGAAAATACATCCTCCACCGGCATCAAAAACGGCTTGTCCTTATCACGCTCCGGCGTCGGTACATAATCATCCACCGCCTGCATCAACGACATTACGCCCGCCTCCCACTCCGACTCTCCATTCAATGCCCCCAATGCTGATCCCTGCACCACCGGTATGTCATCCCCCGGAAATTCATACGCATCCAGTAACTCACGAATCTCCATCTCCACCAACTCCAATAACTCCTCGTCATCCACCAAATCAACCTTGTTCATGAAGACCACGATGTAAGGAACCCCTACCTGGCGCGCCAACAAGATGTGCTCCCGGGTCTGAGGCATCGGACCATCCGATGCATCCACTACCAAAATCGCCCCATCCATCTGCGCCGCTCCCGTTACCATGTTCTTTACATAATCCGCATGTCCCGGACAGTCCACATGCGCATAGTGACGCGCGCCCGTCTCATACTCCACATGCGCCGTCGCGATCGTGATCCCACGCTCACGCTCCTCCGGTGCGTTATCAATCGAATCAAATGACCGAATCTCTGTCCCGCCATATCGATCATTCAATACCCGCGTGATCGCTGCCGTCAACGTCGTCTTACCATGGTCCACATGGCCGATTGTCCCCACGTTCACGTGCGGCTTCGTACGCTGAAAAACTTCCTTTGCCATTGAAATTGTCCTATTTATTCATCGGGGAGCCGCCTCTCGGATTTGAACCGAGGCCCCCTTCCTTACCATGGAAGTGCTCTACCCCTGAGCTAAGGCGGCAGTCAAGTAAATAACCGGAGCGGGAGACGAGGCTCGAACTCGCGACATTCAGCTTGGAAGGCTGATGCTCTACCAACTGAGCTACTCCCGCTGGTGGGCAGGGAAGGATTCGAACCTCCGAAGGCTTAGCCAGCAGATTTACAGTCTGCCCCCGTTGGCCACTTGGGTACCTGCCCCAAAACAAAAATTCAACCCGCGTTTTACTCAAATACCCGGCCACTGTGCCCGTCAAAAATTTCTGAAATGCCAAAAAGAGCTGGCGAAGGGACTCGAACCCCCGACCTGCTGATTACAAATCAGCTGCTCTACCAGCTGAGCTACGCCAGCAATACGAGTCACCCCGTTACCCTACACATCACTACTATTTATGCCCGGATACACTACAGCCTTTCGGTATACGTAATAAATTTGAAAATGATTAACCTTCTTTACGAGCACGTATCCGACGGATAGCTTTATAAAGCTGCCAGACCAAAAACAGTGCAATCAAAGCAGACATGAGTCGACCGTAGCGCGACAGGTATTCCGTCACACGCTCCCATTCATCACCCACTATGTACCCTAAGGTTGCAATGAGGGTAACCCATACAGTTGCACTGAGAGAAGCAAGCACCGCTACGGGTAAGGCCGGCATTCGACTCATCCCGACCGTAAAGGATATGACTGTGCGTGCTCCGCTCAGGAACCGGTTGGCTGCCACCACACCGTATCCCCAGGAGTCAATCCAGTCCTGCACTCTAGAAACCGTTTCATCCGGCACCCAACGCATAGCCCTGGATTTGAGTACTACCGGGCCACCGTAGCGTCCGACATAGTACATACACATGAACCCAATGGCACCACCGAGCGTGCTGAGAATTATAACCGGTAGGAGCAACATGGGACCAACAGCCGCTAGGTAACCTCCAAAAACTATCAACACATCTCCTGGAATAGGTGGAAAAACATTTTCCAACCAAGCGATAAAAAAAATCAACACATACCCCCATGCCACCGGAATATCTGCCGCCCTCGAAAGGAGATCAGTAAAAAACTGTTCCATAACAGACCTACGATACGACGGGTCCGGTGAGTAGACACACTGCACAAGCTGCCGCAGCTTCTTCGCGCCCAATTATCCCCAGTCTCTCAGACGTGGTAGCTTTTATCGAGACCTGCTCGAGTGTGATCATCAAATCACCGGCTATTGTACGACGCATGGACTCAATGTGTGGTTGCAGTTTTGGACGCTCAATGATAATGGTTGCATCCACATTTGCAACACTGTAGCCTGCTTCCGATACTAAATCATTTACTTTTTGGAGAAGTATCCGGCTGTCTGCTCCCCTCCAGCACAGGTCCGAATCTGGAAAATGTACTCCGATATCTCCGAGTGCAGCCGCCCCCAACAAAGCATCACAGATGGCATGTAGCAAAACATCGGCATCGGAATGTCCTGCCAAACCCAGAGGATGAGAGATTTGTACTCCACCAAGAATAAGTGGTCGGCCCGCCACCAGTTGATGCATATCATAACCAATCCCCACTCTCGAAGCCATCAGCTACTTCCTCTGGGCCCACATTTTCTGTGCCCATTCCCAGTCAGACCGGGTCGTGATCTTAATATTGCGAGGATCACCTTCAACGATACGAACCGGTTGTCCTATGCGCTGCATCAGAGCAACATCATCTGTCGCTGGCAAATATCCCCCAGTTTGATGAGTTGCCTTTACCAGGAGATTCCGCCTGAAGCCCTGCGGGGTTTGCATAGCATAAAGCCCATCACGGGATGCTGTCTTAGTAAACAAGCCCTCGTTCCCGTAACGTACTGTATCCTGAATCGGCGATGCTACTGCCGCTGCCCCCGTATTTTTTACAGCCTCAATTACATCATTTATGATCTGATCCGATACAAAGGGGCGCGCTGCATCGTGAATTAGCACAATGCTTACATCTTCCACAACCGCGCTCAACCCCGCTATCACAGATTCATGCCTCGTTGATCCTCCTGAAACCACGCTACACGGGCTACTCAGGGGCATAAGCATTTCCCTTGTGACATCAAGTGAGTTCGGATGCGCCACCACTACAATACTGGAAATAGCTGGATGCTGGTCAAAAACGGACGCCGTCCGAAAGAGCACCGGGGCTCCGCCCAGGAGACGCATCTGCTTGGGAAGCCCACCGAGACGTGAGCCTACGCCTGCTGCCGGAATGACTGCGGCAACCATCTGTCTATAGGATCAACATGGCATCCCCAAAAGAGTAGAGACGATACTCCTCCTCAATAGCGATCTCGTAAGCTTTCTTGAGCAGTTCAAATCCTGCAAAGGCAGCTGTGAGCATCATCAAGGTGCTCTTGGGCATATGAAAATTTGTAATCAACCGCTCGGTAACGGCGAACTCGTACGGTGGATAAATAAACTTATCCGTTCGGCCCTCTTGAGATTTCAAATGACGCGACACGGTGAGACTCGCTTCTACAGCCCGTACTACTGTTGTTCCACATATCGTCACTTGATTTTCATCCGAATCTAATGCCCGATTAACTATTTCAGCTGTATCCCTAGGTATCTGATAATACTCAAAGCCCATACGGTGCTTCGTTAGATCCTCAACGCCAACACTTTGGAACGTCCCGAGACCGACATGCAAGGTGATCTGAGCTACCTGCACCCCTTTGCCAGTAATTTTGTCTATCAACTCAGGAGTAAAATGAAGCCCTGCCGTTGGGGCTGCCACTGCTCCACGATGTTTGGCGAAAATAGTCTGATAACGGTCGATATCTGCTTTCTCCACTTCCCTTTTTATGTACGGCGGTAGCGGGGTACGTCCCTCCTTCTGGATCGCGCGATACAGCGCAGCATTGTCGCCATCGTAGTCGAAGCGAATTGTACGACCACGTGAGGTTGTATTATCAATCACTTCAGCCGAAAGCCCACTGCCGAAAAAAAGCTTGTTTCCGATTCTGATCTTCCGCGCAGGATCAACAATCACATCCCATAGCCTGCTCTGGGGATTAAGCTCTCTGAGCAAGAAAACTTCAATCCTCGCACCAGTCTTTTCCTTCTCACCCCGTAGCCTTGCAGGAAATACTTTTGTGTTATTGACGACCAAAACATCGTTCGGAGAGAAATAATCTACTATATCGTAGAAATGGCGATGTTCGATGGTCCCTGTTGCTCGATCGACCACCATCATACGCGCCGAATCCCTAGGCTCAACCGGGTAATGGGCAATCAGATGACGAGGGACATCATATCTGAAATTAGTCAGCTTGAGGCGTTCAGGAGGCTTTCCCAACATTTGTCATTTCGTTTTGCCCCTTAATAATAACAATAATTGGCGCATTATAAACCAATACAGTTACGGCAAAGATATCAATGCCCATTATATCAGCAACCCCATACTGGGTGAACTAAGGTATTCGTCAGTGAGGTGGGAGATAGCCTTCCGCAGTTGCTGTCCAAAGGGGATAACTGGGAACTTCGGGAATTTAGGGGATGGACCGGCGATTGGTATTGTTTATCCAGAAGTTGCCCATGCCATGCATACCAGAGAATAGCCTCCAACTCATTGCCGATTCTAGGGTTCGCCGTGATAGAGGGCATGAAATCGGCCGTTTTAGGGAGAATTGCGCTCATTTGAGGTGCACACATGCAATCCTGACCAACGTCTATTTCCGGGATGGCTGGCCCGGGATTCATTGACCGTGGGAACTCGGTCAATCTGTCCAATCATATAACAAAACTCCGGAACTGGATAGATCTTGTGCATTTTGCCGGGTCCTACGTTCCATAAAAGGCCTTATGGGTACCTAGCCCTGCCCTGTCCATTGACTAGGGACCTGACAACGGCTTATATATTGTTCAACTTAGCAATATGCAAGCACAGTCACCGATACTTACCGTCCTTCGTAATGCTCTTCCGTCCTTGTCGGCAACGGTGTCGGCTCATCAGGACAAGAGTCGTCGGGCTTTGGGCCGGATTGTATGTGAGCAGTTCAATTTTGTAAATGCGCGGGG
>MPNB01000157.1 GCA_002238805.1 Rhodothermaceae bacterium bin80
AAGTGAAGCTCAACCACCAGAACCGGGTGACCACCGTACTTCCACAAAATAAAACCCACTGTATCCTGCTCAAACAAGATGCAGATCTGAAACCATTCCAGCGAAAAGTCTTTCAGGCCATGGGACTGAACACCGGAAATTATACCCGACGAATCAAGGCGAAACGCCCCCCAAAAGAGGACGCCGACGTGTAAGAAAAGAACGAAAAACAGCCCTTTTTGAACTCCCCTGAAAAATAGGGGACAGCAAAGATCCGCGAAAAAATCCACTACAATTGCAAACTTGCGCTTGGTCAAAAGGGGAAAACCGAGGAAGAGAACTGCTAGGTGTTACGCATCCAATGTAATCTGTCGAAATCCAACGAGCAGTGACATGGGGCTGGAAATGCGTCAAGTGCAGATCTTAAACAAATTTGCAATTTTGGAACAATGTGGGAATCTTTTCCGTTTCTTCTTTGGGCATCTTTCTCACCAAATCCTGAAACCAAACACAACGGAACTATGACAGATGCAGATAAACAAATAGAAAAAATAATGCTGCCTATCTTGCTAGGAAGAGAGAGCTTGAAGCATCTTACTTTGGCAAGATTTTATTAATGCACGATGGGGAGATCATAAACGCATACAATGATGATGGTGATGCCTACTCAATAGGTTGCGACAAGTACGGACTTGGGAAATTTTCGCTTCATCGTGTTGGCGAAAAACCTATTGAAATAGGATTTGCTTTACTTGGTATGCAAGCATAAATTCCTCATGATTTCTCATGCCCTCATTTGTTCTTGATATCAAGAACAATCAAGCCTTTCTCGAATCTACCGTAGGTCGTCCTGAAAGTCCAGACGAGACGATGGGATTCAAGGCATTATTAGACACTGGTGCTCAAAGAACGTTAGTATCTCCCAAAATCGTTAAGGATTTAGGATTGATCCCTATTGCCCCCGCCTCAGTTCGTGCTGTAAGTGGTGGTGTGGTTGATACTAAGGAATACCGCATGAATGTAAGCATTCCCATTCAGCTTGGAAACAATGCGGTCTTCGACAAAGGCAGTAGTATGAACGTGCTTTTGTTGCCGTATCAACCCAAGGATTACGATGTGTTGTTGGGCATGGATTTTCTTTCGGGATTTCATATTACATTGTTTGGCAAGCAAATGATCATCAGCAATTGATGGATGCCCACCATACCCACTAACTCTTGTCCACTTGAGATTGCGAAAACTCAATTTGACGTGTTGTCGAACCGAATTGCGTTAAAATATAAACGCGGTAGTTTTTCAATGACGAAGCAGGAACTTGAGAAGCGATGGAAACTGGGGCGCTGAATCTGGCGTCTATTCGGATTTTGCGACATAATTCCCGAAAATATGCCTGATTCTACCAGAACCTATCGCAACGCCACGCACAGGTTGTTGCCCAGCGGTCAGAGCGGGGCGAAGAAACTGGCGGGCTTAGCGGGTTCATGCAGGTTTGTATGCGACGCCATGCTCGCATAGCAAAATGACGCGTATGAGAAAGCGAATCGGCCGCAAACATACTGGCCTCCGGGATTAGGGCAACTGCGCGGCGCGGGAAGTTCGGATTACCGGTCCCTATGACCCGTGAAATGGATATGCAACCTGCATTAGGACGATTACTCAGATTGGTAATTCCCCCTAAGATTAACCACGGTCGCTCCCCAGCCACTTGAATCCGGTGCAGTTCCCCAGGAGTCAACCAGCGGGCAATCAGATAGGACTGCGTGCACGATAGCTCTCAGCGTCCCCGTACCCTTACCGTGAATAATCCGCACACAGTACGTGCCCTCTCTGTGGCACTCGCGAAGATACTCGCGCGTCACCTCGGCTGCATCCCGTGGTTGGAACGTGTGCAAGTCTAATACTCCGTCTGTTGGGTATCGGATCAGGTCTTCGGTCTTAGGGTCAGAGTTGTCTGGCAAGTTAGTACCCGGTTTTGATAATCAGGTGTACAGCAGTGCTGATGAGCACCATCATACACATTTCGGAAATTATGTCGCCCTCGCCGTATCAAGGCAACAGGTCTTCAAATCTCGCTTCATCTGCCGAAGATAGGCACAAGACAAACCGTTCTGCATCGACGTAGATATAGGTCGATACTGAGGACTGGGGTTAAGTGCTCTATTATTCTACAGGCTGTTGTGTTCCAATTCAGTATCTTGCGAATGTTATACGGCAATATCGTCAATGCCGCTGATTGCGTCAATAATGTGGTGAGGGCGTAACCTCGCTATACGGAGACGTCAAATAGACAGAATTGCACAGTAGTCGCTGCATCTACTCCCAAACTCAAATAATATCGTGTGAGAGCACACAAATCGTGGCCAGTACAGTCCGCTTAATAGCCCGTAATAATGACCGCAGAGGCTCATCGGCTACCAGTCGATTTGATGCACTGCATGAAATGTTGGATGAAGACTTGATGGAGCTCTTCCAGGCGGGAACTGTGGAAGCATATAATATCCTGGTAAACCGATACAGCGAGCGCCTAACACACTACCTATATGGTTTCCTGGGCGACCGCAAGCGCTGCGAAGACCTCCTCCAAGAAACCTTTCTTCGTGTTCATCGCAACCGACACTCTTATCAGCGTATTGCAAAGTTCTCCACTTGGCTCTATACTATTGCCGGCAACCTCGCAAGAAGCGAGTACCGTAAACGGAAACGCCGTCACATGTACTCAATCCAATCCGTAAACAAAGACAACGAAGAATACGAAATGCCTTTGCCCGACGAAACTTTTTTGCCCGATAAGCACGCAGAAAGCGCCCTGCAGGATCAATACATCCAAGATGCCCTAAATTCGATTCCGCCAAACTTTAAGGAAGTCGTGATACTTCGTGATATTCAGCAACTCGCATACAGCGAAATCGCACAGATCACCGGGCTTCCAATGGGAACCGTCAAGAGCCGTATTAATCGGGGACGCGCTAAACTCCAGCACCTCTTAAAGGAAGTGTATCCGTTCGACAAGAATAAGGGCAGGAACTATAAACGTAAGTAACCAATCAGGTAGAACAAGTCAAACCATCAGGGGATTTCTCTTTATGAAGAGATCAACAATGACGTCAGTCAACCACATATTGCCGAATGAGCAGTATACCTAACCTGGTGACCTGCTTGCGTGTGGTTGTCAACCGGGAGAGTCAAACTTTCCACATCCAATGGTCTGATAATCATGACTGCCGTTTTCCGCTGGATGGATTACGACGCGCATGTCCGTGCGCAGGCTGCCAAGGACACGAAAAAATGCACAAACTGCCAGATCCAGAAATCTTCCACTTACCTGCCCTCGTGCGATGGGAAAATGTCAAAGTTGAGGTAGCTGGCAGCGTAGGCTTACGCCTAACCTGGGATGATGGACATAACAGCGGCATTTTCACCTGGGAGCGCCTGCGTGCAATGTGTCCGTGTAGGTAGTTGCAGGTTGCGAAGTCGTGAGTACTGAATCCCAATTAGGGCCGCTTTAAAGCAACGTCGAGTAGCCCGGGGGAATTTCACCCCCAGGCCCTCACAGAACCGTGCGTGAACCTCTCGATTCACACGGCTCTTCCCATGCGAACAGCCTTCCGACTGCTACCGTCTGTGTTCGTTGCCTCCTCCCCTCTCGGGTTGGGCGATCAACACCTACGTCATGGGCCAGACCCTTCGCTCCTCTCCCATTACAGAAGATTCATCACTACTACGATCTGGTCCGCCCGTGTGGAGTGCCTCGGTACTCAATGGCTTACAGGTACTGCCTGCTTGCCACGCTCCCTTCTCATCACTCCGACACGTTCCCACGTTCCGTATAAGGGCCCAAGTCGCATTCTCGCCACGTGTATGCCGGAGGCCGGTTGGCCAGTAAGCAGGTCCCCGCCAACCTTGTCCCGGGATCGGGAGACCACCCCGGTTTTGACCATCTTCTAAGGACTTTCGACACGTCATCCGTGATTCACTTGCGTTCGACTCTACGACTCACACCTGACAGATTCCTACACCTGCCTTTTCCCAACACGCTCACCACCACACCTCTTTAGTGCAGCAGCTGTGGGCGGTTTGCAACCTCCGCCTGTACGGCGATTGCGGGGGGCCGACCCCCATCCCTTATACAGTTCGTACATTTCGGCTATGTCATTGACTCACCTCCATGTACTTCGTGGCACACCCTCCCAGTCCCCCATATTATCCTGTTTGCGCGCCTCTCTTCCTCGCTTGAACGAGATTTTACAGTCTCATCCGTCCTACGGGCGCACTGCACTGGCCCGCACAGTGTGTGAGGCCTTCGGATTTTACAGCGCAACGGGCAAGCTCCGCACGGCAAGTAGTTTACAGGCATTGGTCGTGCTGGAACGGGAGGGGTTGATCAAGCTCCCGCCTTCTGCGTCCCGTCCCAATCGTCCGAACGCGCGTTTGCTTTCGGATCCGGTCCCATCCCCCACCGATGTACCGGATCGAATCGGTGAACTGGATGGACTCCGAATTGAACGCGTACGAACTCGGGAAGAGTTGGCCCTTTGGAATACCTTGATGGCCGACGAACACCCGCTGGGGGTGACCAAGTTTGCGGGCATCCAGAAGAAATATTTATTCAACAGTGATCATGGCTATCTTGGGGGGATTGGATTTGCGGCGGCCGCGTTGTATTTAGCTCCACGCGATGAGTGGATGGGTTGGTCATCC
>MPNB01000158.1 GCA_002238805.1 Rhodothermaceae bacterium bin80
GGTCCGGTGAGTTCATTGGACACACAGGTGACAAGGGAAAAGGTCCCCGAGAAATATCATACGTCTGGTCTCTAGACTTTAAGCCAGGGAAAGACTCGGGATGGGTTTACGATTATCCTGGGGTCTTAAAATCTCTTGATGGTGCATCCATGACCGAAGAATCTATCCGCTTTACGGGAGGGGGGACTCCTATGAGCCCTGTATGGATAGTAGGGGACAGCATTGCTTCTAGTGGAGGTTATGAATTTAGAACCATAGGACCTGATCCACCAAGAGAAATATCTGATCCCATGATTGTGCGGCAACATGTCTATGACGCCGTGCTAAAAACCAACTCTGAAGGCACTAGCATTGTGGTCGCGTCAAAGAATACGGATCGGATTGAATTTTTCGATAGTTCAAAAATGCTTCGCCTGGTACGAGGGCCAGGATTCCACGAACCAGTATTCAGTACCACCATTGACAGTCAGGGGAATACACGGATGCAAATCGAACGCGAAACGATCCAAGGCTATGTCAGTGTTGCGGTAACAGACCAGTTTGTTTTTGCCTTGTATTCTGGGAGAACCCGAGGATGGGTTCGCGGTCAAGGATATTTTCCCCGCCAGCTAAGACGGTTGTTGTTTTTGATTGGAGTGGCTATCCACTGGGAGTACTTGGTTTAAAAGACGGGGCCGTGGAGATTGGGGTGTCCAGCGATGGCAGATTTCTTTACGCAATTTATCGTAGACCGCTCCCAATAGTATTACGCTACGAGGTCCCTGCGTTGTATCACACGGTTAATAATAACTCTTAGGGAGCCGCGCTCGCCGATCGGGGCATGTGCACACGAAGTGTACAAAACGTTTTTGTTTTTCCATCCCCCGCCCACTGTCTGGCGTTTATTCTTGTTTCTGGGTATCCATCTTGACATCCGCCTATCCCCTCTCGCCAGACATCCGAATTTATGCCCTTTTGCGCCAATTCGAGTAAAATATAACTGTCTTAGATGACCAACTCTTCCAACCCGCTCTGACGCGGTTACAGTTTCCGCGCAATATCTGCAGGGTGTCGACTCTATAAAGCGGGTATATATATTACAATATTTATATTTTTGTATCTTCACGAAACCGATCTCAACTGTCCACATAATCTTGGATCAACTCCTCGATCACTTCGCCCATCCGTCGATTTTCATGGATGGTCTTGATTTTGAAGGCAGTATGCAGCCGCGCCGGGATAAGGGTATGAAGCTGTTTTTTGGGTAGCTCTGTGGCCTGAGAAACCAGTTTGTTCGGGGGCTCTTCTTTTTTGTGGGAGGTGGCATCACGGAGACTTTTTCGCTTGGGCATGATTCAGGAAGTTTAAGAGTTCTGTGGTGAGTGCTTCAATTTCCCCGGCCGCTTTTCCGGTTGGTTCCAGGTCAAGTACAGTAAATCCGGATTGGCCGGCTTCTGCATAAGCCACGCGTTGACTCGTGCGGGCTTTCATCATGGGAATGTCCAGATCCTCTACTGCATCGTCTATTTCTTTTGCCAGATGCGTTCCGACAATTTGCCTGGACGCCACAAAAACCGCCAAGGGTCTGCCTTCGGTTACGCTTTGTCGAGCCTGAATAAGGGCGATCAATCCACTTACAGCCCAGAGATCATAGCCGCTGGGCTGCACCGGAATAACAACAAGATCGGCCACTTTGAGGGCTGAGGTCGAGAGCTCTTCCAGACGTGCTGCCCCATCAATAATTACGAAGTCATAAGCTGATGCAAGACGTGGAACGTCAAAGTGCAGCATGGGGCGATCAATTCCAATTACGGGTGGAAGACTGAGGTCTTCAGGTTGAAGACTATGCCAGTCTCGCGCCGTACCCTGAGGATCAGAGTCCACAATCAGGACTGCAAAACCGCGCTTATGCAAACAACCCGCAAGGTTGGTAGCCAGCGTGGTCTTACCCGTACCTCCTTTGCTGTTTAATATGGCAAGGATACGCGCGATGTGGAACGACTACATTTTGTTTTAATATATAATAATATAAAAATAATAATGTATTCATCAATACACGACACGTCTTAAATGGGAAGTCCCAGCCAGCAAGATGTATATCACAATCCCATATCTGCATCGTTTTCTCTTTCCCGCCGCAGAAACACTTCTCGGGAGATATTCAGATTCTGGATGATCGTCTTGCCTAGAACCTTCCGTACGAGTCTGATTTCCGCAGGAGACAAGTTCGTCAATGTAGCTCCCAACTCCGCACGGCTCTTGATAGGATCAGATGGTCTGGAACGGTACAGCAGATTCTCTCTCGCCCCAAGACCGCTGGCCGGAGGGGGCGTGTCAGGGACTGCCTGTAAAGCACGGACCGCCCAATAGCCCTGTCGGGCTGCGTCTGCCGGTTGCTGGAACCGGCCACGCCATCGGCGACGACCGAATCTGTGCGAGTTTCTCTCCATCAGCGTACAGGCCGTACCTGCATCCTGCTGCTCTGCCATACGATAAAACGCCAGACGCGCCTCATCCGGATTTACATACCAAGGCTCGAGCGAACGCTTGAAGGCAGCATCCATCTCACGGGCTTCCTTCTGTGCATCATGGTAGGCACTCAGCGCACGTTGTTCCTGTTGATGCAATGCGGCTACCCGCTGATACTCGTTCACCTGACGCCACACACGTGCATCCTGACGGGCTTCACGAACAAAATTCTGTACCTGCGGACGTTGTAACCGCACAGATTCCAGGGAGGCCCGGTGCAGCTGATTCTCCGCCCATTTCACCGCCCTGCGCACGGATGCCGCGTCAGCGTGCTGTAGAAGCGCATTCAGGGCACCTGTACGTCCATCGGTGACGCTATGCAGAATAATGTCCGGGTTACGCCGAGAACCCGCCAAGGGCATCATACGAGCATCTACGAGACGGGTTCGGTTTTCCTGCAGCGTTTCCCCGAATCGCTGATTCAATGCCGGCAGACTCTCCGAGACCCGTCCTGCTGATGCGTACGCGCGGCCGTCACTCAAAACCAGGCCCCGCGGCCGCAATCTCATTTCCAGGTCGTGGTGATCCAAAACCGCTCGGTATTCGGCCCAGCTTTCTGCCTTATGCAGTGCTACACCAGCCTTGTCCCGGAGCTCCTGCGTGAATGCGGAAACCCGACGTTCAGGTATTTCTTTCGATGGACTGTGGCGACCGGGGACTTCCCGCAGCGACCATTCCTTCTCCAGCTTCCGGAGTGCACGCTCAATACGACGCCAGTCATGACTCGTCCGCCAAGCTTTTCCCGTTTCTGCATGCACACGGTTCACCATCACATGCACATGAGGATGGGCGGTATCCCGGTGCGATACCACCACCGCCTGGTGCGTATCCAAGTTGAGTTCTTTCAACACCCGTGAAGCCGCTGACCGAAGTTGTTCCTCGCTCGGCTGATCCCCCGGGTCAAACGAGAGACTCAGATGGTATACCGGCTTTTTGCACCGAGATGAAAGTTCAGACGTGATCTGCATTTCCTGGGCCGCTTCCCGTACGTCGCGTGAAGCCATATTGTGCAGCTCCACAAAACCTACACGATCCTCCCGATAGGTCAGGTACCGCGCCAGTCCGCCGAAGTCCGATCCGCTGGTTACCTTCGCAATCATAGCTTCCTCCGGACTTCCAGCAGTTCGTCCAGCACTGCATGCAGCTTTCTCAGCTCCGGCATGCAACGGAAAGTGTTCGCCCACCGCGCCAATTGATTCAGGTTCGTGCCTACACGCGTCAGCTCACGGTACGCTGAACGATTCGCCACGCGCGTCAGCTGCACGCCCAGCGCGGCCTCGCGAATGTACACCGCCAGCGGACGACCGGCCTTCCGGGCACGCTCCCGAAGCAGCCGGTGTTCATCCGCCCGCAAACTCAACGACACCGCACATGTGCGTCGTTCTCCGGCCGAGAGTCGAGGCCGGCCCCCGCTCCGCGGGCAAGCGTTTTCACGAAGTGAAGACATTGCTTGCTCAGTGCTAAATCCAGCTGTACGAACCGAGCCTGCACGATGTTAGGCGAGTCCTGCCACGACACGAACAAATTCCAGAGGGAGGCAACTGATGAGGCCAGAATAGCACACACAGCACGAATTGACCCATTTTCGGAACCGGCGTGCCGCGATCGCGATAAGAAACCCGTCCACGCCCGGGATCAACAATCCCCACCACCTGTTATGCAGTCTCCTGGATCCCCGCCCCGTCCGCCACATCCAGTGGCAGGGTTCTTGGACCGTGGTCCGGCGAGGCATTTCCATGGTCGAAAACAGATACTGGCCACCTTTGATGGCCTGCTGGAGCATTACAGCAACAACGCCACCGGCGGAACCTTCCTGATACAAGGCGCGCCAGGTGCGGGGAAGACAGCACTGCTATCTGAATGTGGGAGGCGTGCACAGGAGGCGGGATGGAGGATTGCGAGGGTGCCCGGCGTGTCCGCCCTCC
>MPNB01000159.1 GCA_002238805.1 Rhodothermaceae bacterium bin80
CTGAACTTCCCCCCATTTTCCATCTAAGCCGGCAATTTTGAGGTTCAAACCACCTCATTTTGGTCTTGGGCTCCACTTTTTTATACACCTTTTCCCCTAATGGGGGAAATATTGGGATCATTTTCCTTGTTTTGTGCCCAAATCGGTGTCATTGCGGGAATTTTTTGTCCGAAATATACATACCCATGTATATTTTTGATTGTCCCAACCTTTTTCAAAATAAATGGACTTATATCCCCGCTATTTTGTATATTTATCCCAGTTACCCATCCTTGTTCAGAATATATCCTACCCATGTATGTCGCACGGATCCCCAACCGGAATTCCAACCCCACCTGGCTCATCCGTGAGTCCAAATGGGTCAACGGAAAAGTCCAAAAAACCACCCTCGCCAATATCACCAAACTTCCCCGGAGCGTCATTGATGGGCTTCGAATCCTCCTCAAAGGCGGTACCGCCGTCAAATCGTTTGACGATGCCTTTGCCATTCAAAGCAGCAAGAACCACGGACATGTCGCCGCCATCCTGGGCGTCATGAAGCAGCTCAAGCTGCCCGAACTGATTGCTCCGAAGAATTCCCGCTTCCGCCGACTCATCCTCGGCATGATTGCCGCACGCGTGATCAAGCCGGCCAGCAAGCTCTCCACCAGTGCCATGCTGGATGTGGACACCGCCTCCACCACGCTCAATGAAGAGCTTGGACTCAAACGCGTGGATGAAGATGATCTCTATGATGCGATGGATGAACTGTTCAAACGCAAAACAGACATTGAGTGTCGTTTGGCGAAACGACATCTCAAGGAGGGGAGTCTGGTGCTCTACGATGTGACCAGTAGCTATGTGGAAGGCGAGAAAAATGAATGGGCGGCCTATGGCTACAACCGGGACAAGAAGCGGGGCAAGAAGCAGATTGTCTATGGGCTGATGACCGATCAGGAGGGCTGTCCGGTGTCGGTCGAGGTGTTTCGCGGCAATACCGCCGACACCAGTACACTGCGCGCCCAGGTGGAAAAAATTCAGAACACCTTTGAACTCAAGCATGTGGTGTTGGTCGGAGACCGTGGAATTCTGAAGCAGAAGCAGATTCAGGAGGAGATTCTGCCCGTAGGGCTGGACTGGATCACCGCGATGCAAAAGAACGAGATTCGTGAGGTGGTGGAGCAAGAGAGCTATCAGATGAGTCTATTTGATGAACAGAACTTGGTGGAGGTCTGCTGTGACCTGTATCCAAATGACCGGCTGGTCCTGTGCAGAAACCCCTTACAGGCCGAAAAGAGTAAGAAAACGCGGGAAGACCTGCTCGTGAAGGCGGAGGAGAAACTTGACAAGATCATCAAGACGATCCAAAACGGGCGACTCAAAGATGCAGGGAAAATTGGCGTGCGGGTCGGAAAGGTGTTCGGGCAAAAGAAGCACAAGAAAAAATACTTTCAACTGGAGATCCGGGAAGGACACTTTTCATATACGCGCAATGAAGAGGTGATTCAGAAGGAGGAACGACTCGACGGCCTGTATGCCATCCGTTCCAGTCTGAAAACGGGGCCGAACGCCGCCGAGTTGGTCACAAATTATAAACGTCTTTCCACGGTGGAGATGGCCTTCCGTACGCTGAAATCCATGTCGTTGCAGGTCCGTCCGATTCACCATCGCACCAAAGACCGGGTCGTTGCACATGTCTTTTTGTGCATGCTGGCCTACTACGTGGAATATCATCTGCGTCGTAAGTTGGCGCCGATGTTGTTTGCAGAGGATGATCTGGAAGCAAAACGCGTGCAGCGCGAAGAAGTTGTCGAACCCGCCAAACCCTCGGAATCGGCGAAAAAGAAAGCCCAAACCAAACGAACGGTGGCGGGCGAGAAGGCGATGAGTTTTGCGAATCTGATGGACGAACTTTCGAAGCTATGTCGCTCCGTTATCATTCCGAAAATTAAAACAGACGCAACCCCCGAAGTCGTCATGGTTAGGGACATCAGTTCCACCCAAAAGCAGGCATTCAAACTGTTGAACATCAAACTGTTGTAGCATCGGGGCACCGAACCGATGTAACCTCCTCAACAGTGCCGCATCCAGCGGCAATCAACTTCAAAAAATCTCCCAAATCTTAGCCAATCTCGTACCTTTGAATAACCGAAAAGGGGGGAAGTTCAGACATGAAAACGGTCAAACGCGATCTTCTCCTTGGCCCCCGGCACACACGCCAGCGTGGATTGAATGTACGCAGGCCACGTATCCATACTCACGCTCTCAATTTACTCCAACTGCGCCGGGGTAAGTCCCGCATACCAAGCCTATCGACTCGATTTTGTCCGACCTTCACTCACATGCAGTACATGCCCCGTCTTGGGATCCGATACAATCGTCACACAACCATAACCAACCGGAAAATATGCGAAAATCATCTCGCTTGTAGTCCCAATCGGGAAGGCGAACTCGCAGATTCCGGCTCACACCGGAAATCCTGACTCCGCACAACCAAAGACGCATCTTGTAGCCTTGGGAAAATTCATGATGAATAATATGGGTTTGTAATTGCGATGACTGGCTACCGTCGGATTATTCCTCCCCAGAGACACTGAGAATTACCATCCAGGACGATGTATTCCGAACACCGTTTCATGATGCGGAAACCTTCGAAACGAATCGTCCCGGACTGTACATTGCCGGGACGGTGTGTGGTGGTCCCCGTACATGCCGCTGGTTCATTGAGAATGGGCACTTCCATGCTGCGCAGATCATGCGCCATATCTCCACAGGGACCGCTGAGCCACTAAAACTAGATCAGCGTTACTGGAAAACAGCCGAGTAGGGAGTCTTTTCTTTGATCAGCTACACATAACCTTGCAGCGTAGGCTCAGAGGACAACTCGTTTAGAGCTTGGTTGTACTAGTAACCAACTTACCCAACTTCGCAATCCTCAGCTAATGAATCGTATCACATTCCTTTTGGGAGCGGGGGCTTCTATTCCTGCAGGGTATAGTTCCACCAAGTGCCTGACAAAGAAAATTCGGGCTTCTGAGAACTATTATCGGCATACAGATCAAAAATTCTACCGTTTTCCTGAGCGCCCACCAACAGATTACACAACACCTATTGTGTGCCGCATCATTGACTGGCTATTCAAGCGAACAAAGGAATACTTCCAAGATCGTGGGAATCCCAAGGAGCTCAATTACGAAGACATTTACTATCTGGCCTCACAGTTGAGGGACGATGCTACTGAGTTACAAAATCCGGCGTTGCTGCCACTAATTCGCAAACTAAAATGTGAAATGACCTTATGGCAGGAATGCAGGCAGTATTGTCAAGTAAAGAGTATCCTTGATCCATCATACAGGTTGGATTTCAATAAATTTTGCAGCGAAACGTGTCACTACATTGAAGATATTGTTACCGATCTATTGAATGATAACAGAGAGTGTTGCACCAGGCATCTTGAAATCATCAAGACCATCCACGAGGAAGACGATTTGGAGTTGAGAGGTATCGCCACATTGGCACATGATACGCATGTTGAAAGGAACTTGAAGAGTGCAGGTATCAAGCTTGCTGATGGCTTCAGGCCTCCTATCCCTGGTGATACCCTGCGGATCTGGAAGAATCAATTCTCTTCATGTGACGGCATCCCGTTTATTAAGCTCCATGGGTCCGTCAATTGGACTAGCTTTGAGTTACCGGAACCGAGGAAATACGAAAAGCTTCCCCAGTCTGAAATCGGAGTACTTGAACCTTCTCGCTTGGAAGAATCTGTGTACCTCCATAGCGGGGGTGTAAATCGTCCTTTTCTATTGATCGGTACATTCAATAAGCCGGCCCAGTACAGTTGGGGATTGATGTTAGACATTCACTATAGATTTCGTAAGATTCTGGAAGGTTCGGATACACTGGTCGTATGCGGCTACAGCTTTGGTGATAAAGCCATAAATACTCAACTGATCTTTTGGTGTAACGCAGAGCGGTCACGATCGCTTGTGGTGATTGATCCTCGTGGTCGATCGGATGTCATCAACTCTGCACGGTACGCAGCAGCCCAACTTCTTAATGACGAGGGAACGACTCGCTTCATCACTAAGAAGTTGGAGGAGGTTGAGCCGCATGAATTGCTTGAAGTGTTAGTTTCCCGGTGAGTTGGCGTTTATGCTGGAATTTGAGAGCCCATGGCATCGAATCGATTTGCCATCCCTATTAGGCATGTGTCAGTGGCCTTGAACACACTGGACAAAGCGAGTACTTTATTCATGGACTTTTATATCTCTATCCACAACAATCACGGTAGAACCAAAGGCCGAAGTGACTGCCTCCCCGAAGCAGTCTCTTTCTATGTTATAGCAAGAGTTCGGGGTTCTATCTCGTTTTTTGATGAGAACCTCTCAGGTTCCAGCACTCCCATTTCGTAGAGGAAGCGGGAGAATTTCTTCTCCCG
>MPNB01000160.1 GCA_002238805.1 Rhodothermaceae bacterium bin80
CCGGTTCATGAACGTCTCCAGTGCTTTGGCCATCTCGTTGATAAACACGCGTCCGGTGGTGGAGCCGCTGAGACCAAAACGCTCTGACAGGTGTTGCGCCACTTGCCCATACTTGCGTTGAGAGAGTCCAAGTAGCACACTGCGTGCCAGTTCCTGTTCATAGCCGGGTTCGGCCTGATGCAGCAGTTTGTACGTCTCCAGCGGCACTTCCTGATTCGTTTCGGTGTTACGAACCCGGGGGACCTCAACGGGCACCTTGGCCCCGTTCCAGCGAATTGAACCGGGATTGGTTCCCCAACGCTGACACTTCGTCGGGGTATGTTTCCAGCGAATTCCGCAAAGCTCGCTCACTTCGGCCTGAAACAAGAGCGGAACCAGTTCCATGAACCAATCCGGACTACGAAATAACCGAGCCAGTTTGACCGCATTCCTGGCCAAAAACGGTTGAAGAACGGCGGAAGGAAAGAGCGAAGATAATGCAGTCATGTGTTCGATGGTTTAGAAGAAAGAGACGTTTTCAGTGCAGCATGCAACTGCGGAAGATACGTCGCATGTCGCACCCGACGCAGTCGGGGTTCAAGTTCCAACCGTGCCGCGCACAGGTGCATCTCGCGCTGGTGGACCGGAGTCGCCGTCAGTCTGCGTCCTGCACGAGCCAAGAGCGTCCTGAGTGAGTTCAGCACGCGCAGTCCTCGGTCACTATGGAGCAATCGCCCGGTGCGTTGCAAGGTGAGCGTTGATTCCAGTGCATACGCAAGCACGCTTCCAGCGGAGCGATTCACCTGGGTCAACGCTGCCGTGATCTGCTGCAGATTCGTCCGAGCCTGGGACGCATCGCACTGTTGCCATGCCTGCCGTAGGCGGTGACGAAACCGCAGCGCCTCATCGGGATCCAGTCCGCTCAGCGCTTCGGCCATTACCGTATTCAGACAGCGCTGCACCCACACGCGGCCTCCCCATACACGGGACACCGCCGCGTGGAGTGCGACATTGCCGGGAAGCGTCAACAGCATCCCCGAACGCTCAAATCGTCCAGTACCGCCTCCATACCGGACTGATCCTGGGGGCCGCATTCGGTCACAGTTACGATCCGACGATGCCCCTGCGGGCTCACCCCGATTCCAAACAATACATGCAACCCCATCACATATGAGGGCCGAAGCCACAAATGGACCAGAGACTCCGTATGCCAGTCACGACACGCCAGCACAGATACCGCAGATTCCCAGCATAAAGTCGGCGCAGGAGTCCCCGGGACCGCCGCCGACTCCTCAGGAGCTGATACCGCAGGAGCAGATACCGCAGGATCTGGCGCCGCAGGTACGGAGGAAATCCGATCGGTCAGCATGCGAAGTACATCTACATAATGCCGAACCAATTCAACACGCAGATCCTGAACAGGCTCCTGAATGGGCGCAGAGGAAGGAAAAGAAGATTCTGGGTTCATCAAGGAAGGATAGGGTTAAGTCATTGTCGTTACTTCCCCCGAACCCCCACTAAATTTGACGCATCCCCTTTTTTCGTCAATTATGTTCTTTTTCTGTTGTATGTTGGTTATATTATTATTAATTCATGCTAGGTTGTATCTTTAGGCCAGAGCATTGAAAAATCACAATCGCTTTAAGCGTCGAAATTTTGGAGAAGAATACTTCAAGAGTCAATCTCGATAGTTTGTGCGACAGTCTCAAAATTCAATAGCTTTGTACAACAGTCTCCCTAGTTCATTAACCCTCATCCTGAATGTGAGAGCTTACCCACACAGTTAATGAAAGGCCCGAGTATGTTAAGTATATTCTGAGGTAGACTTGAAGGAGCAACGACAACTCGGGGCTATCAGTCCCGCGATCCAAAGATTGTTAACCGAAATCATGGAGCAAATCACTTCCCCCCCCCCCAAAAAATTCTAAAGCCAGTTTCGCAAAGGCTTGTTTGAAAAACAAAGTTCCGTGCGCACCTTTCCCACACTGCAAAACGTACGGAATTTTGCAGGGCGCATCCCCTTTTCCTTACATCAGTATAGCCCTGACGTTAATCTTGTTCGGGCTGTTTTGCCTGTCACCTTCGATCCTTTTTGCACAGGAATTGAAGATCGGTCCGACAACACAGAATTCAGACCTGGGACTGGCCCTACAGTCTGAGGGCCTGAAGCATGCGGGGAACGCTGGAAATGTAATCGCAGTGTTGGAGGTGACGGTGACGGGTGATGTGGGGACCGCGAACGAAGCGCGCACGGAGTTGCCCGAGGAGCTGTCCGTGCAGGGTAGCTATCCCAATCCATTCCGCACAGCAACGAGCATTGTGTATAACCTGCCAGAGCCTGCACAGGTATATGCCGAGGTTTTCGACATGCTTGGTCGTGTAGTCTATACTTCCCCGTCGGAGAATATGAATGCGGGGTGGGGTCACAGTCTGTCACTGGATCTGTCCACAACGAGTTCAGGCCTGTACGTCTACCGTGTCAATGCGGAGACAGCATCAGGAATACTTACAAGGACTGGCCGCATGATCCAGGTTCGATAATTCCCTGAGAAATCTTTAAGCATCGCCAATCAAAAAGAAAGTATCGCTAGGCTATGAGAGCTATTACACTAACATTATTGTTGTTAACCTTTTGTCTGTCCCCTTTGACCCTTTTTGCACAAAGGTTGTCAATTACTCCGGCGCCGGTAACGATTGTGGAGGGGAAATCCGAAGATATTATGGTAGTACTGTCGTCGCAGCCGACGGGAGATGTAACGGTGACCATTGTAACGCGTAATGGAGCGGATGTCAGACTGGACAGGAGCGAACTGACCTTTACGCCTTCAAACTGGAATCAGCCGCAGAAGGTGACGATCATGGCGGATCAGAATGCGGATCTTTCGGAGAACAACAGGGCACTGATTTTGATTGCGAGTGGAGGCGGCTATGTCGGGAATGGGGTCACGGTTAGTCCCCATATAGTGTTGATCCAGTCACCTGGCGAGACCTTTCAACTCAAGGGAGTAATTAAGGATCAAGATGATGCCCACGTAACGGGGGTAGTCTTGGAATGGTCGAGTGCCGATTCCTCCATTGCCGTGGTAAATTCAACCGGCGAGGTCACCGCTGTCAGTCCTGGCATAACCACGATCGCTGCCACATTCGCCACTACCGAAGGGACGGCAACAATCTGGGTTGGTTATCCCAGCGAATTCAATGCGTTCACTGGACTCAGGATCGGAAACGATGGCTCCATAACACTCCAGACGGGAGGCATTACACTGAGCGCCGGCGTGACTGAATGCCTGACCGGCGGTGAAACATTCAACGGCAATAGGTTCGACTACCACTGGACGGCGTGGCAGCTGGACACGGGCTCGGGCTGGACCGAGGTACCGGGTACGAAGCGGGCCGACAACAAGCTGTGCGGCTACGACTTGGCGTCGGCCACACCTGGCAAGTACCGGCTGGTGGGCGACATGACACTCGCCGGGGTGCGGGACAACTATAAGAGCGAAAACGAAGTGACCGGGGGCAACCGGCCGCCCGCTGCGGTGGGTTCCATCTCGGCTAGGTCGGTGACTGTGGGCGACGATGTCAGCGTAGATGATGCGTCGCCGTATTTTAGTGACCCGGATGGCGATATACTCACCTATACGGCCACATCGTCGAATACGGGCTTAGCGACAGCTAGTGTCTCTGGCTCCACGGTCACCGTGAACGGCGTAGCCGAAGGCAGCGCAACAATCACGGTGACGGCCACGGATCCGGGCGGCCTCTCCGCCACACAGTCGTTTGATGTCACGGTGGATCGGGCCAACCAGTCGCCTGTGGCGGTGGGCTCGATCTCGGATAGGTTGGTGAATGTGGGCGACAATGTCAGCGTGAATGATGTGTCGCCGTATTTCAGCGACCCGGACGGCGATATACTCACCTATACGGCCGCATCGTCGAATATGGGCTTAGCGACAGCCAGCGTCTCTGGCTCCACGGTCACCGTGAACGGCGTAGCCGAAGGCAGCGCAACAATCACGGTCACGGCCACGGATCCGGGTGGCCTCTCCGCCACGCAGTCGTTTGATGTCACGGTGGTTCGGGGCAACCAGTCGCCTGTGGCGGTGGGCTCGATCTCGGATAGGTCGGTGAATGTGGGCGACAACGTCAGCGTAGATGATGTGTCGCCGTATTTCAGCGACCCGGACGGCGATATACTCACCTATACGGCCAGATCGTCGAATACGGGCTTGGCCCAAGTTCGCCATTTCATAGTGCTCTGGAAGTACGGAATTTCCCCATTCCCGTTTTCGGTCGATTTTTTTTCGGGGATATGGACTACTGAGATTTACTGAATCAGTCTGGGGTAATTTAGGGCGATTTTGATTCCGGTTTTGCCTCTTCTTCGGGGCAGCGGTCCCCGTAATTTGGCCCGTCCAGTTGCAA
>MPNB01000013.1 GCA_002238805.1 Rhodothermaceae bacterium bin80
CAGTGTGCTGTATCGCTTACTTGGTCGGCGCATCGGGGACGGATTCGAAGTCGCCGAAGCACGCACACTCTTCCGCCGACTCATCCCCAAACGAGCCGACATCAGACTGACCGATACGCATATAGAAGTCACCTTTCCACGCCGCGCTCACAATCCACACCTCATCAAAGCCAACTACCACCGATTAGAACAACCCATCCCCTGGCTAGACAATAAAATCCTCAAAATCAATTTCGCCTGAAAATACATATAGTCACAGCTCCTTAGGTGAATGGAAATTCAGGCAAGGCGGCCAGCAACAATCACACGACATCTGATGCGGGGCGTTGTTGATGCGGTCGGTGATCGCGCGAACGGGGCTCATTGAATATCTGACCGAGCGGCTGTACGATCCCCGGAAACAGTATCGTATACAATATAGCCTGTATCCAAATCGTGATGAATAAAATGGGATAGAACCTTTTGGTGAACCCCAGACTTAATCATTTCATACTACTTGTGCTAGAACCTCATACATTAAATCTTATTCATGAGACCGGATTCCCGGAGAGGACTTCCCATAACTTCTTATATCCGCCTCCTGAGAGAACAGAGCTTTCCGTGCACACGCGGCTCCAATCATCTTCACTAAGCCTCTTTAGGAAATCACGTGCCTGTGCAACGGAATATTGATCATTGCCTTCGCCATCTGTCTCGCGATAGAGCTTACCAAGATTCTCTGCAACACTACGGGGCGCAGCATTCATTCTCATCAGCACCGCATCTTCTGTTCGAACACCGTGGTATATCATCGCCGGAAGTGTATTGATTTTGCGACGCTCGGAATCTGGTAGACTATCGAAGTTGAGGCCGGAAATGCGACTCAGGGCAGCAATGCCCCAAGTTCCATTATTCGCAATGCTCTGATAAATTGCGCGACAGGCATCCGTAATTGCCTTAGTTCCATCCTGATCGCCTTTTTCTGGTCTGAAATACTTCTGAGCAATAACGCTGATTGCTTCGCCATTTACCCAATCACGCGTGATATCGGATATCCGCGTTTGGTCACTACCCTCGCCGCTAATCTTTTTTAATTGCTTGTTTAATTGCGGCAAGTTCAGCATCACTCCATACAAATCGGCGATCCTGCTACCCCGGCCAAAAAGACTCTCTGGGGTCCAATCCGGTAGTGTGAGTGGGGCTTCGAGATCTCCAAGCTCCCTTCTTGCCCGAGTGACACCTTCTGGAGAAAATCCCGTTGAGTCCGCAAGCTCGGCAATACCTGCTGACATGTTGGCGAGTTTTTGGGCATAGACACGAGTGGCTTTTAATAATTCTTCCGCCTTGTCCTGTTGTGTAGGGTCATTTCGTAGCGAGGTGTAGCCAAAGGTGCACCGAAGCAGTTGCTCCGAATCTGACATTACGGCATCTAAGTTCTTTTTTTCCGCCCAAAGATGTGCGATATAACATCGGAAATCATCCCATTGATTCTGCCATAATACCTCGGAAAGGTTTGTCAAATTTCCTTGCTCGGCGAGCTCATTCAATTGTGACACAAGCCGGGAGACCAGAGCACCAGTACTCCGGCTCACGAACTCCGTGAGGGGTTCTCGCTCAGAGTTTTCGGCAAGACCAATGATCCCCACGCTGTCGTGGCTAATCCGACCTGCACGACCGGCAAGATTCCAGAATTCACGGGGCGACATTTCTTTCCCGTACTGATACTTGTGTGTTTGCAGAAAAACAGACGAAACCGGAAAATTGATGCCCTGTGCGATGGTAGTGGTCGCGCAGAGAACTCGTAAGGTTCCTGTTTCGGCAAGCCACTCTATAAGTGCACGCGTGTCGTCGGACAGGCCTGCGTGGTGGACTCCCACGCCTTTTTCCAAGGTCTTAATAAGCAGAAAGTTGGGACCAATCTCAGTACTTAGGAAATCCTGAACGAGTTTTATTTCTGATGGGACTGAATCGAAAGGCGGCAATGCTTCTGCGGATTTTATCGCCATCGTCCACACCGTATCAATTCTGTTGGCGATAGCAATACTAGTGCCGCGCTTTGACATAATCGTTGCCATTGCTGCCGTCTGAAGCCCCGATCCCACTTGCTGATCTTTGATGATCACCTTGCTTTTAGGAACATTAATTGGCTTAACTTCGCCGACACGGTGGGTGCCATGAAGCTGCATCGCCTTGCGGGTTGCCGTCAATGTTTCGTAACGAAGATGCCACCCAGCACGCTGACTTTCATCGGGAGAAGCACTATAAAGCCCGATAATTCGCTCATTCGGCTTCCAGGGCACCGTACCCAAACTTATTGACCGACCCGCATTGTCATCCTGCGCCAACCATCGTGCCACCGACTCGGTTCTCTCAACATTGGGCATGAGAAGCAAGAAATTTGCCTGCGGACAATCCATCTTCACGGTGGCGAGTAGCAGTTCAATACGTAGTCCCCTCCCTTCGTCTTCTAAATTATGAGCTTCATCCATGACTACCAGGGCCAATGGACGGTCCTTGACCTTCTTGTTGCGGATGACGAGAGACAGCTTCTCGGGAGTAGCTACGAGAACACGGAAGGGCTGCTTCGTTTCCGTCAGTAGTTCATCTTCGAAGGTATCTACCTCAACCGCTGCTGTCAGCTGCTCAACTTGTATGTCGACAGGGGCAAAATCCATTCTCAACTGACGGGTAATCTGCGTGCATAAGGCACGTGTCGGAGCCACATAAGCTACCCATCCCTCTTCGGCATCAAACTGGTTAAGTGCTTGCAGGATACGGAACTGTGCAAGTAACGTTTTCCCGCCTGAGGTTGGCAAGTTAATAACGACCGCAGTCTTGGCTTGGTCTAGAAGTCCTTGTTCCAACAGCGCTGCACGTTGGGGTGGCAGAAGTTCGAACATTGACTGGTGTTCGCGATGAGTGAGGGATTGGACAAAGTTGCTCACCCGTGAATTGACAGTGCGTGTTGTCCACCATAGCGAATTGGTGATCATGATCTGCGCGGTTGCATGCATCCAGCGGAGGATCAATTCGTGTTGTACATCACCAGAACTCCGCGCCCCTCTGATAGCACCGTCAAAGTGCTTGTCTATCAAACCAGATGGGTTTGAAGGTTGTCCTTGCAACATATAAAGCGCTAGAATCTCTGTACCCTTTGCCCAGTGATATAGGGCAATCAACCGTAGGGCCATTGCTCTGTCCTCTACATAAGAGCCGTTATTCAGAGAGTTTTCCTCGAATCGCTTTTGATCTTCACGCAGTCCGGCGATGATTTCCCTAATTCGATCAAGATCGTCCCAGCCGCGTTTTCGAAACAAACGAATCCAGCAGTGAAAAAGTCGATAAAGCAGGCGGAGATCCCACGGAGCATCGGCAACGCTCGGAGACTTGAGAAATTGCTTGTTCTCCTTGTACCAGCGGCGAAGGTCAGACCAGCGATCTCCACAGTAGGCAATAGCAGAAAATCGTAGTACAAAGAATAGGTGATCTCGCGTCTCAGTTGGAATTGGCAACAGACGGTGAATGTCGAACATGCGGAAAGATGCGGCGACAGCTTGATCACGCAATTTCTTGTTCTGCCCGGAAGGTCGGCTCAGTTCCTCTATCCCCTCAATCGCGGCCACCTCATACGCAAGTGCGACCCGATCCAGTAAGATGTCATGACTTTCATCCGAAGAGAATGAAAAGTCAATCTGTTCGCCAACAGCTCGTTGGGCGAGACGTTCGCTCACGAGCTTTTTGGCAAGTTTTAGATTATTTGTGCCAATTTCTCTTACAGCCCAGTGACTATTGAGCGACTTAAGAGCTTCCTTGGACAAATTCATGGCTCTATTCTCTTTCTAGAAGCGACAACTGAGTCACCAATTCCGTCAAGGTAACCATCTGGTACATGCAATGCGAAGATCTCAATCACCGTAACATCGGGGCAATTCTGGCTTAGGATATTGACACTCCTCCTCAAATCCTTATTGTTCGGGGGGACATCTCGGACAAGAAATCCAAACAGCTGTACATCGGAATCATTGTTCAGATAACGTATTGCCGCCCGTTGGAACCGTTCTTTCCAATCTGCTCCGTTGGCGCGATAGGCTAGATACAAAAAGAGAGTCCTTCGTGTGGCGATATTATCACGGAGGTCTAAAAGTTGCCGCCTAAGTCCTTCAGGGCCATACATTACTCTCGGCGGGTATCTGATTTCCGAGGATGTCTTAACCTCACCGAGAGCCAGACAATCGCCATGGTCATCCGAATACAAACCAACTAAGTCAGGTCCCGGAAGACTGGAACCGCGCCTTCGCTTGTCACGCCCAACGGACCATGGAAAGTAGCAGTTCCGGTGTGCAGTCAGCCAAGTCTCGGCAATCGCCTCACCGACCCTCCAGGTCTCTATTCGTCTCGGAGTTGCCAAAACGCGACGTAGAGCATCTCGCCGGAATCCTGTCTCAGGTACTCCGCTTAGTACCTCCTGAACATCTTTTTTACCTTCATCATCGAACAGGATGGCGGCCACCGGGCCATGTAATGCCGCGGATAGTTCCGCGGCAGACCACTTATAGCCAATCCCAATGCACGGCGGATCGACCACTGAATAAACCTCTTTTCCTTGTGTCAATGTCATTCCACGGCCTCCACATAAGTACGATCGAAAGCAGTAGATTCGTCAGTCTTCCCCTGCCTTAATGCTGACTTTAGTTCCCGTCTGTCAATAGAGGATTTACGTACACAGTACATCCTGGTTAGGCAATTTTCCAATACATATCAGCCCGAGCATCGTAATATTTAGCCTCCTTCACTAACCGAAGTAGAAGGAATCATGGTGCCAAGTTGGTTGACATTTGGCATTCGCAACCAACTGCGGACGCGCTCTATACTGTTGCTGTTGTACATGTTCCAAAGGGATGACTTGAAGTGCACCGGAGTTGGTTTTGGTCACATCATTTTGGCTTTACCAGCGTACTCCCTTAGCTTGGATAATATCTGGCCTCCAGCATGAGTCGTTGGCTGGTCAGATAGAAATCAATCCGCCCCAGTCATAAAGCCAAATCAAAGGATTCAATTGATTCACCTTCTTCAATAAAGATTTGCCCGCCCACTCTGGATTCAATGGTAACCTTCGTTAGATATGGATCTATTCATGACAATCTGTTGATAGATTGATGATACGCAGATGAGCAGTACAATGTAGCACATTCGTGTTACGATTGGGCTACGATATTTCAAGCAAGGGGGCGTACTTGTTTGTTTTCAAGTATATACTAACCAAGGCGGTGCACACGCAATAAGTCGGCAGGAACGTAATCTTTCCACTTACTTACCTCGTCTTCCTGGGCCGTGAAGTAGAAAACCTGACGGTCGGTCGCTAAGGTCGACATGGTCTTGATGATAGCCTGAGCACGCTGATCATCACTATTAGCCAGTGTTTCGTCCAGGGTGAGTGGTAACCGGTAGCTGGTTTCCTGCGTCTCTACGAACGCGAGGCGCACGGACAGGAGGAGTTGCACTCTCGTAGCGCTGGATAACTTGGTTAGATCAAAATCACGCTCGAGTTGGTTGTCCCTTGCCCCGAAGGTATTGTCTTCGGGGATACTGAGGGTGTAGCGGTTGTCGGTAACCCGTTCAAAATTCTCTTGCGCGCGCTGAAATACCGGTGGGGCGTTCTTGATTGCGCTGTCACGGAGGGTCTCCAAGATGGTTTGGCCGACAGCTTTTGCTGCTTTGTCGTTCCGTACGCTCTCAAGCTTTACACGTTTGTTCTCTTTTTCTGCTAAGGCATTTTCCAATGAACGCCCTTTTTCAGTACGCTCGATCTCTGCGTCAAGCCTGGTGAGACGATCTTGTAAACCCCTTTGTTGTGCAGATTTGCTTCGAGCAGCTTCTAATTCATCCTCGAGATTTTCGAGTTCCAAGAGTGATTCATGTTCACGCAGAAGCTTTCGTGAAGGTTCTAAAGTTTCCGCCCTTACTCGCAGATCGTTCCTACGGGAATCCGCCTCTTTCCATTCGGCAAATTGCCTTGCACAGGCAGCCAGACCAGGTAGATCCCCTACTTCAAGCTCCAAGTCCTTGAAAAGTTTGGCGTACTGGGATTCATGATTTCCCAAGTTACGTTGAGTCGTTTCCACCCCTCTTTTTTCCTGTATCAGACGATCACGATCACGTTTGGCTGCATCATCGTCATTCCTTACGATATCAAGCAATCGTTCGGCATCCCGCGGATTAACCGGTTTTTCGTATCCGTACTGCTCAAACGTGCTACCTACTTTTTCCAAGAGGGTGCTGTAGTGTGCAGATACCTGTTCGCATCTGTGTGTCAACTCTCTTGCCCTATCATTGTATTCTTGCCAGTTCAGGATGCTGCCAACAAGTTCAATCAGGGATGTAATATCAGTTGGTGGATCAAGGTTAATAGTATTTGTCAGCTTGTCTTTGTGTGCTTCGAGTTCAGACTGTTGCTCAGACATACTCACAAGGGATCGTTCTATCCGAAGAGATTCATCCAGTTTTAGAGCGTCTAACTGCGCTTTGGAGCGTTCCTCAGTCAGTTGATCAAGTCCCGCTTGCAGTACGTCCGGGTCGGGGTTCTCAGACAGTTCGGGAAGCAGGCGCTTAATATTGCTTTTCTGTGAAGAGGATATCTGTGGTCGATGACCTGAACGTAGAAGGATATATGCCCAGCCAATCAGTAGGCTGATAAGCAGCCCAAAATATCCACTGGGGTGAACCGCAATCCCAATACTCAGGGCCATAGCTACGGAAGCTATGGTCGTAGCCAGGAGAATAGTTCGCGTCCTCCGTTGTTGAGGAGTCTCATCTCTCAGGGCTAGTATCCACTGCAGGATATCCCGTTGAGCATCACGAAGTTTGTTGCCGTCAGCACTTCCATTATTAGTCTTATCTGCTCCAAGCAAGATTTTTAATTTTTCCAGTGCTTGTTTCTTCTGGGTATGCGAACCAAAGTCTTTTGCATAGCCTTGCAGCTGTGCGAGATCTTCCCGGGTAAACGCGGGTTGCCATCCTTCCGGCAATAGGCCGCCTAGCCTTTTCCACGCATCCAAGGCCTGTTTTTCAGCAGCCTGCTGGGTTTCTTTTAGTTCTTCAAGCTTCCGGTATTTTTCGGAAAAATCACGAACCTGGGAGACCAGTAGTTGCAACGCACCTGGCTCTAGACCATTCGGTGAGAGTCGATTTCCTTTAAGATTCCTTTGTACACGTTCAATAGTTCTGATTCCTTCATCCACCTCTCTTTTTAAGCGGTCAATGTTTTTGGTTAGCTCTTCTGCTCTCTTTATGGCATTAGCCAGATCTTGGCTGGATCGGATAACGATGGGGTAGGCGTTGGCCTTGGAGCGGGCCTCTTTGTATTCTGCGTCAGCGCTGCGCCATTGTATTATTTTTTCGATCAGGTTCGCGTGACGACCGGCTTCGATGCTCAGGTGAAGCTCCTTCGAGAGGCTTTCACGTTGGTTTTTCTGTTGCTGAAGGCTGCGCTGTTCTTGAATAACAGATTGCAGTTTCTCGCTGAGCGCTTCAAACTCTTTGGCTTCACTTGTTTTATTGTAGCGTTTCTGGAGGTTAAAACCGAGTTTCTTGCCCGCAGCTACAATGTCAAATCCACCATTGGCTTGCTTGATGATTTCTCGGGCAAGCTCATTATCGTCATTTTTTTCGGGGAGCAGTTCCTGTAAGGATAGGTGATAGCTTTTGGGTCGCAGGAACTGCGAGAGTTCGCTTCGATCAACCGTTCTCGCATTGATTCGACATCTCGCGCGCGCCCCTTTTACGTCCAGATAAAGTGTCTGATTGCTAAAACCCAGATTTGCTTGTCCGTATAGTTTCACTGCGCGCCCTGTACTTGGCAGAAGCAGGCCATTTAGCGCGTTGGCAATGGTGGTCTTTCCCGACCCATTCGGGCCAAATACGATATTGAGGTGTGGGGACAGTCCTGAGAGATAAAGATCAAAGGGTAAACCGTACATCCGATCAATCCGAACCTCCTTGAAGAACAGAGACTCAGTCATTTTCCTCTTTCTGTGCGAGAAGTTCGTCAAGAAGAAGCATACTCTGCTGAATCACCAGTCTGGAGAGTGTCGCTGCATCAGGTTTCTTTTCGCCCAGAGCCTTAAATCCAGCGCTCTTATATACCGATGCAGCGGACTCACGAGCAGGATCAAGCAATACGTGATCTCCTCCACTCTTGAGTTCCAGGATCCACTGTGCAAGAATGCCCGGTGGATCGTTATTGAGTTGTGCGATTTCTTTTAGGTCTCGGGTTGGTATGGTCTCAACATATACTTTATCGACAGCGATGCTGCATTCATTCACCTGAACGTTAAGATCATCAACATCGGGGAGTCCCTCGGTAGAGAGTGTGCGGTGTAACCGTGTTTGCCCTGTTAGAACAGGGCGGCACGATAGGTATTGAAGGGGCGGATGGCTTTTGGTTAACTCATTACCGCATTGCTCAAGCTGCTCAGCGATCAGAGTTTTTACATTGCCGATCTGCGCCGCAGCAGATACGTCAACCGGGATGGTTTCATACCGCACGGAAGCGAGAGGCAGCTGTACAGGTCTTATTTGATTGTTTTGGCTGATTGTGATCATCCAGGGTCCATGAATACCAGGTTCCCCAGGATCCAAGGGCTGGGGTGATCCCGGATAGAGTATGGGGACTCTGTGATCATCATGAAGCTTGGGGGCGTGCACATGCCCGAGCAGCCATAAATTCACCGGTTGGTTGACTAGGTCCTGTGTAGTCAGTGGGGCATATTTACTTTTAGTATCTAAATCTCCGTGTACAATACCAATTGTAAAGTCACTGCTTTGCCGAAGCTCAAAAGAATCCAGAGGTGAACGATCATAGTGAGAGCTTGGGAATGACCACCCTACACAACGGAGGTTTCGGCCAGAGCGCGTCCTCAATACCGTCTCACTCCAGGTGCCATCACGTCCAAGGAATATGAAATCACCATCGGGCATTGATTCAGCAAGCTGAGGAAAGACCTCATAATCGTGATTACCGGCGGTGGCTACGACACGAATGCGTTTTTGACTAAGCTTACTGATTCCACCCCGAAGTGCACCATAAGCTTCGAAATAGGCATTCTTGTTGTCGGCCATATCCCCGGTAAGGATTACGGCATCAACACGCTCTTTGATGGCAGTTGAGACCGCCCGCTCCCAGACCGCACGCACTGAAAGCGATTTATCACCAGAAGGAACCCTGGACGGATACCGCCCCAGGTGTGCGTCACCGAGACATAAAAGTCTGATCAAAACGTTCTGAGAGATTCAAGGTCTGGAAATATAGTATGAAATTTTTGAAAAAGGCGGTTAAAATTTTGGAGAAGAATATTTCAAGGGATATATTGATGTTTGCGAAGATTTTGGACGCGATTCCGTCGTTACCGCAACCTGAACAGCTCTTCGGGGAGGCAAATCTCCTTTCATCCTCTGATTTTAGCCCATTGACGTGTCGTGCACAAGGGCAATCGTAACCGACCGGTGAGTGCTGCCCACTCTGCGGAGAACCGGGAGATCAATACCAAGCGCTGGGTGGTGGAACGGGACATCCGGAATTTTAAGCGGTGATTCGGCTCGGGGAGTACGCAATTGAAAGGACTTCAGAAGTTATATGTAGAGACACGTACGGGAGGTCGCGCACAACTTTAAACGATTCCATAGGATTGCCGCGCGACCAGCTACCACATGCGGACAATAATTCGTCGTTCTCTTTGCATTTGTACCCCTTCTCCGACAATGCCTCTTGGCTGTGCTGAGGACGCACCTTCTTGATTAGGGGCACCAAGCCCTTGCTGTCATGCGCATTCGCCGGGATTAAATGCTCGTCCAGGATCATACCCGCCTGTCCTTCGTCACGCGTTTCATTGACTTCTACATCGTATCGGCGCGCTATTTTGCCCAGTGGCTATCATGATCCGTTTACCAATATTGATCTCTTGCTCCAGGCGTTCATCTTTGTCCCCAACCGGGGAAAAACGTGCAAAAATTCATGATCACGGATACATTATATTGCATGGGACGTTCGTACCGATATTCACCGCCTTTGCAATTATTGCAGACCCCTGCGATATTTTGACACTGAGTCCCGCGCGTAACTTGAATCCCGGCATTTGAATATACCAGCACATTGTCATCGCTATGCCTTTTACAACGATAAAGCCTGCACCTTGGATTGCTCTTTTCCTGCTAGTAGCCGTAGCCGCCTGCTCTCGGCCGGATGCTCAGACCGGCTGGCCCGTGCTGAAGACGTATTCGGGGGCCTACCTGGACGAAGTTGCGATGCCACTGGGGGGTATTGGGACCGGGACGGTATCCCTCGGAGGGCGCGGAGACCTGCGGGACTGGGAAATCATGAATCGCGGCGCACTGGGCTACCTGCCGGCCTTTAAGCTCGTCCTGCCGACCATTGCCAACGGGCCGTTCTTTGCACTCTATTATCGGACACCGGACACCCCGGGTCAGGTTCGAGTGCTAGAGGGTCCCGTATCAGCAAAGGAGCACAGCGGCGACTGGGGTGCGGATGCCGTCAATTCGGGTTTCCCTCGTTTTGAGTCCACCACATTTGAGGCCGCCTACCCGTTGGCACAGGTGTCGTTTGAGCATCAAAACGTACCACTGGAAGTACGCCTGGAAGCATTCAACCCGCTGCTTGTTGGCGATGCCGAGCAAAGTGGTATTCCTGTGGCGATTCTTCGTTATGTGCTAGCCAATCCGACCCAGGATTCGGTGGAGGCGGCCGTGGTCGGCATGGTACCCAATTACATTGGAGCGGATGGCTGGACCGGTGCACCGGACAGGAATGTGAACTCGTTTCGTGCAGATGGGGGTATCAGAGGCGTTTACATGACATCGGACGGTGTTGATTCTTTGGATGTAAACTGGGGCACCATGGCGCTGGCGACCACGGCCAGTCCAGTCACTTACCGTACCTCGTGGGATCCATTGGCCTGGAACTGGACGTTCCGCGAATTCTGGGATGATTTTATTGAAGATGGCGAGCTTACCGATCATCCCGACACCGCCCATGTCATTCAGACCCCGCCGGCGACCCTTGCCGCTAAAGTTGAGCTCGCGCCAGGCGAGGCACGTGCAATCACATTCATGCTGACCTGGCATTTCCCGAATCGGCGTGCATGGGATCATGGGGTTCATCACGCCGGAGAATTCGGCGGCCCCGAAATCGTTGGTAATTACTACACGACGCTGTATGAAGACGCCTGGGATGTCGCCGTGCGCACTGCCTCGGCACTGGACAGCCTAGAAGCGGAAACTGTAAGTTTTGTACGTACGCTGGTAGACAGCGATGCTCCAGAAGTGCTCAAAGAGGCGGGACTCTTTAATCTCAACCACCTGCGGAGCCAGACGGTTTTCAGAACTGCCGATGGACTTCCGTACGGCTTTGAGGGAACCGGGAGCATCAACGGAACGAAGATCGGGGCATCCCGCAGTTCCGGATGGGGGTTCGGCACATGCTTTCATGTGTGGAATTACGAGTCTACCGTCCCATTTTTGTTCGGGGATCTGTCCAAGCGGTTCCGGGAGGTGGAATTCGTGCATTCAGTCAACGACGATGGGGCCATGAGTCATCGCGTCGGACTTCCCATTGAACTTCGGGCCCGGAGCTTCCAACGCTGGGCGGCCGACGGGCAGATGGGAACGCTGATCAAGGTATATCGCGACTGGCAGCTGTCAGGGGATGATGAGATGCTCCGCCGGATGTGGCCCAACATCCGTAAGTCCATGAGTTTTGCCTGGACGGGTATTTGGGATCAGGACAAGGATGGAGTGATGGAAGGTAGCCAGCACAACACCATGGACATCAACTATCTGGGGCCGAATCCACAGATGGCTGGCTGGTATCTGGGTGCACTGCGGGCCTCAGAGGAAATGGCGCGGTACTTGGGAGATGATGCTTTTGCACAGGAAACCAGAGAGCTGTTCGAGCAGGGCAGTGCCTGGATAGATGACAATATCTTTAACGGTGAATACTACGAGCATCATATACCGGAGGGCACCAGCACCGTGGCACAATTAGGCAAGGGGTGCCTGGTAGACCAACTGGTCGGACAATACCTGGCGCACACGGCAGGCTTGGGGTATCTCCTGAGCAAGGAGAACGTGCAGACCACGCTACGCAGTATCATGAAGTACAACTACATTGATAACTTCAATGAGCATTTCAACACCTTTCGCAGCTTCGGTCTGGGCAGTGAGGCAGGCCTGCTTATGGCCAGCTATCCGCGCGGAGAGTTGCTGGATTTCCCCTTCCCATATTACACGGAGATCATGACCGGATTTGAGTACAGTACCGCGGCCCACATGATCTATGAAGGCCAGGAGGATGCGGGCCTGAAGGTGTTTCGGGCTATTCGGGACCGCTATGATGGCCGCAAGCGCAATCCGTTCAATGAAGGTGAGTACGGCCACCGATATTCACGGGCTATGGCCGCGTGGGCCGGGCTGCTGGCTTACACAGGTTTTCAGTACTCGGCGGTAGAAGATGGCATGGGGTTCAATCCAAGGCCCGGTACCTACTTCTGGTCTAACGGATACCAGTACGGCAGTGTAACGATTGCTGGCGGCGGATCGCAGATGTCCGTTGAATTACATCCAGCCAATGGCCCCATTGAGTTGAATCGGCTTGTACTGCACGGCTACGGGGAAGCGGAGTTTACTGACGGGCGAACGTTTTCGCAAGGAGAAGCCTCGACGGTCGTTGTGGAGCGGCAGGAAATGTAGCGGAGTATCTCAGAGTGCTGACCTACCAGTTGGCTTTGAGCCAGCCGGGGAACGAGCACGCGAACGCAGCGAATCTAGACCAGTCGGCGGGGTGGTTTCATTCGTGTTCAGCCCGCATCTGAAACTGGGTCAGGGCAATCGCGGGAATACGATTAGGCAAAAGGCAAGGCAGGACAAGTGCGGTTACAGTGCACCCATCGCAGTTCCGGAATCCAATCATGGCCTTCCCCGGCACGGTGCAGCGGCCACGGCAATTGACCCAGTGAATTTTTCACAATAATCGCTCGGGCTTCTATTACGGAACGGGCGGCTTGCGCGGTCCGCCAGATGGCAGCAAGTGGCGCCTCGTTTGAATGTTTCTGGTAGTCATCTTCTTCACGTTCGGCGGAGATCCAGTGAGGGACTGCTTTCCCTGTCGCCGGAGAGCGCGGAATGCCGAACTGCCATTCAAGTGAAGGCGCGGAGTCTGAATGGGAACGACGATGACATCCACGGTGCACGAGGTGATCAGACTTGCCGTCTCGTCAAAAAAAGATCAGAAAATCTTCAAAATTTTTGTTAAGTATCGTTGTATATTGAAATCGGTCGCATCGGCAGTCAGCCAGTTTGCAGGAAGTAGGACCCAATGAGGATGCATGCATCTAGCGCGAAGCCGTACATGCTGCCTCACGGATGATCCTGCCACCAGAACAAGGTGAATCATGCTTACGCGACTGCCTACTCTCATCGTTGCGCTGCTACTGGCCTGCCCGGGTGTAGTGCTGGCCCAGTCCCAGTTGGCCCCCAGCGCGGGAGAGCCCCACGGCTCGTGGGGCTCATTTGGTTTGCAACCAGATGTGACCATCACGGGCACTGTAACCGATGTCAATGGAGACCCCCTGGGCGGCGCGACGGTGCGCGTCCCGGAAACCTTCATCGGGACGGCTACCGATGTAGATGGCAACTATGAGCTAATCGTCCCCGACGACGCAACTATTCTCGTGTTCTCGTTCGTGGGCTTCGTTACGCAGGAAGTGGCTATTGAAGGTCGGACGGTCATTGATGTGATGATGGAGGAGGACACGGCGGGACTTGAGGAGATTATCGTTACGGGTTACGGTACCCAGTTGCGCAAGGACGTCACCGGATCCATTGCCTCAGTTTCGGCTGCGGACCTGGCTTCGCGACCGGTTGCTTCGGTAGAAAAGGCCCTGCAGGGTCTGGTTCCGGGCATCAATGTAGCTGATCGCAGTGCCAACCCAGGTGATCTGGCTCAGATCTCAATCCGCGCCATCGGTTCCCTGTCCGCCGGCTACGAGCCTCTCTGGGTAATTGATGGGTTTCCGACCGACCAGCGGAATGCCCAAATGCTAAACCCCGCGGATATTGAATCAATTGATGTGCTCAAGGATGCCTCGGCAACGGCCATTTACGGGTCCCGGGGAGCCAACGGCGTGATTATCGTCACCACAAAGTCTGGACTTATCGGGACCGCTCAGATCAATTTGGCTATGAACGCCGGGATATCAAACATCACGCAGGCCTCACGCTTCAAGATGCTGAATGCTCAGGAGTATGTTCAATTTCATACTGAGCAGAGTGGCGGTACAACGCCCACGTGGATTTCCTCCGTTTGGGATGGGTCCACGGACACGGACTGGCAGGATGAGCTCTATGAGACTGCTCCCTTCCACAGCTGGTCCCTTTCTGCACACGGGGGAACCGAAAAAATCTCCTACCTGCTTTCAAGCAGCTATACGCAGGAATCGGGAGTCATACCCGGCGAGGGATTCAACAAGATCGGAGCCCGCGTTAAACTGGACTATCGCCCCGGCAACAGAATCACTTTCGGGCTGAATGTAGCTCCGAGCGTGTCCAAGATCACGAAGTCCAGTCGGCCCAGCGAAGATGGCAGTGACTGGAGATCTGCATGGGCACAGGCCATTCTGTTGCCACCCATTATCCCGGTCTTTGATTCCGATGGTGAATATGCCATCGGAAGTTATGTGCCGGGCAATTTTCCGATTGGGAACCCCCTGCAGACCGTCAACCAGTTCAAGCGCACGCATGATCTGTTCAGGATGCTGGGTGGAGTCAGCATGGAGGTGGAGGCGTTTCCAGGCATTACGTTCAAGTCGGTTCTGTCCACTAATATCGGATCTGACAAGAATGAATCGCTCTACGACGCTCCCGCCGGCCCGCCCCGATTTTCTTATCCGTCGGTCAGTACCCTTAATGTAGGGCAAGTGTGGCGGCGGGGATGGCTGAACGAAAACACGGTCAACTTCCGCAGGCAATTTAGACGGGATCACTTCTTTGATGTGCTGGCCGGCTTTACCCTGCAACGAGACCGAGTCGAGTTCGTGTCCTCAAACGTAGCTGGGCTGCAGATTCCGGGAGCGCGGATTCTGTCTATCGGTGACTCGGAGACCCTCACCTCCAACAATGGATTCGGCGAAAACGCACTCGCCTCTACTCTCGGACGGCTCAACTATTCGTTTAAGGACCGATACCTACTGACAGCCACAGTACGGCGGGACGGGAGTTCAAGGTTCGGGGCCAATAATCGCTATCAAACGTTCGGCTCATTCGCTCTCGGCTGGCGCCTATCCGAAGAGGACTTCGTTAAGAAGCTGGGTTTTGTCAACGATGCGAAGCTTCGGGTGTCCTACGGCTCCACAGGCAGCAATGCAATTCCAGACTTCATTGCGAGGCCGAGCCTGCGACCAGTCAATCACTCGCTCGGAGCCGCTCAATTGACTGGCGTAGCCATTGGTGATCCGGGTAACCCCGGTCTGACCTGGGAGACATCCGAGCAACTTGATATTGGACTCGATCTGATTCTATTCGATGGCCGCTACAGCGTGGTGCTGGATTACTACAATAATGTCACCACCAGCTTGCTCTTATCGCGGAATATCGTGGCGTCGTCTGGCTATGGGGGCTTCCTTACTAATATCGGCAGCATGCGCAACGACGGCATTGAGCTGTCAGCCAGTGTTGCTGTGATGGAGACAAGTGATTTCGACTTGGTTGTGGGCGGCAATGTGACGAACAACAATCAGGAGATTCTGGATTTGGGAGGCGATGAAGAGATTAGAAATTTCTTCGGGGCGCTGCGCCGCACGGTTGGCGGAGAACTGCAGAACATTCATGTTGTAGAGCATGTGGGCATCGTAAGGGAAGGAGAAACACATCCGGCGCAGCCGGGGGCGGAACCAGGTACGATGCTCTACAGAGATGCCGATGGCGATGGTTCGATCAGTAATTTCCTAGGACCTGATGGCATTAACCTGGAGGGAACGAATCTGGACTACATCTATGGATTCTACACCGATGTTCGCTACAAGGACTTTGAGCTTAGTGTCCGGTTCAACGGACAGGCCGGTGCCTCCGTTCTGGATCTATATATCATTCAGATCGGCGCACCGTTCCGCCGGGTCAATCTGTCCAGGGAATTCTGGTACGATGGCCGGTACATTTCGGAAAATGAACCTGGCGATGGCAAGACGCCGAGCGCCTCAGGATTTGATACCGGAATTGGAGCCGTTTCGAGCCTTGGTATTCAGGATACCGATTTTCTCAGACTCCGCAACATAACGCTGACCTATAACCTGCCCCAAAGGCTGCTTCGGGGCATCGGCGTTCGGGGTGCGCGCGGGAGAATCTATACGTCTATGGAGAACGTCCACATGTGGACCAGCTTCATTGGCGGCAATCCTGAAGGGCGGCGGAATTCGGCCGGCGGTCCGTCGCTGTTCGGCGGATCCAGGATTCCCGGCGTAGCCGACGGCAGGGAAATTGGACTGACGAGTCCACCGCACCTACCCCTGCCGCGCGTATGGACCTTCGGCATCCACCTAACCTATTGATCCCTGCTACAATGAAATCGTGGAATAACGAAAAATTGCTATCGGGGCCCGCGGGTGGTGGTGCTCCCTTACGGAAAAGCCATCGGCAATGCTTAACGGCAAACGGGCTTAGGGTCGTGATATTTGTGCTACTGGCTTCGCTAGTCGGGGTATCGTGTGACAGTTTCCTAGATGTGGAACCCGTTGACCGGATTGATGCTCCTTCATTTTTCTCGACGGATCAGGAGCTCCTGATCGGCATGAACGGCGTGTACGCCGCGCAAAGATCCATTTACGGGAGCGGGACCATTTACAACATTATTGAGGGAAGATCAGATAATACCGGCTTGGACCATACGGACCAGGCGGAGCGTGTCGAGATTGACATATTTGCGGAGGTACCGGGTAATCTGCTGTTGGATATCACGTGGGCCGCGATGTATAACTGCATTAATCTCGCCAACACGGTCATCGTCCGAGGTCCCGATGCCGACGGAGATGCAGCACTTATTGCGCGCATTGTGGGAGAAGCCAAATTCGTGCGCGCGTTCACTTACTACCATATGGTCAATCTCTGGGGAGGCACACCGCTGAGAGTAACCCCTACGGAAGATTTTGAGGAAACTGCCATAGCGCGGTCCTCGGAGGCCGAGGTCTACGATCAGATAGTACGAGATCTGACGGAGGCTGCCGCCGTGCTTCCCGAAACCTACGATGGCAGTTCCGGCCATGAAGTCGGCAGGGCTACCAACTCAGCCGCTCTGACGTTGCTGGGAAAAGTAGAATTGCAGCGGGGAAATGCGGGGGCTGCGACAGCCGCACTACGTCAGGTAGTCAACAGGTATTCGCTCCTCAGCGACTACGGGATGATCCATAGCCCCGGCAATGACAATTCGGCTGAGTCCATTTTTGAAGTCAGTTTTAACCCAGCGAATCAGACGGGGTTGTTCCGCCAGCACTTTATTCCTCAGAGTGTTGCAGACGAACTGGGCATTGTTGCTGGAGGCTCAACACGTGAGATTCTCTTCCCGTTTGTCACTCAGGACTTGATTGATGCATTTGATGATCCGAATGATCTACGGATTCCGTACACGTTCGGCACTATCGAGGGCCGTGAGCCCGGGGGATATATCACCAAGTTCATAGATACAAGCGCGGAGTCGGACGGAGCTGACGTCAATCTTGTCCTGTTGCGCCATGCCGATGTGCTGTTGTCGCTTGCAGAGTCGCTGGGAGAGGGTGGCGAGGCCTATGCCCTTATAAATGAGGTACGAAGCCGTGCGGGTCTTGCGGATATTGGCCCCGACACGCCCGGCAGCTTCATGGAAAAGCTGATGAAGGAGCGTAGACTGGAGTTTGCCTTTGAAATGCACCGTTGGTTCGATCTGGTCAGACTTCCGGAGGCTCAGACTATTGCAACAATGAACGCGCAGTTGGAGGCCCAGCAGACCACGTTCCAGAGGATCACCAATTACGGTGGGCCGACAAGCTTCAGCTTAACGCCGGAGCGTCTCCTGTATCCGATTCCGCAATTGGAAATTGATATTTCCGGTGGCGTGGTAACGCAGAACCCCGGACATTAGCAGAACCCGCTGTGAATTGCGAAATGCAACGGTCCAGGTTCCTGGATAACAGTGGGTCTGGTTGTTGTTTAAGAATGCTCAGATTTATTGAGCCAACGGGGTGTAGCCGGTGATCCAGATTGGGGAGTTGACAAGTACGGCCACCGATATGTGCGTAAGCTTGGGCGGGGCTCCTGGCCTGCACGAGTTCTCAGTACACTACAATTGAAGTTCTCGGGTAATTCAATCCAAGGCCGGGTTTCCATTCAAGGTCTACGGGTTACCAGTACAGCAACGTAGCTATTTTCGGTGGCGGAGCGTACATGGCAATGAATTGTACCCGGTCAATGACCCCGTTGAACGCAAGCAGTTGTGCTGCGCGGCTATGAATAGGCGGTGTTCGCTGATGGGCGAAAATTTCCTTGCGACGAAGCCTCCACTTTCATTATGGAGCGACAGGAAATGTAGTGGGGTCTGTCAAGGCTTGGAAGGCTGGCATGTGGCCGTTTAGTTCGGCCAGACAGGGTGCGGGAGATTAGCATTGCGGAATTCAGCCCGGGGAAGTGCAGAGACTCTTCTGTGGTCAGTCCGCACCGCAACCGTACCGGAGGGGTGGTTGTCGGACCTGAAAGACCTTTGCCACCCTCGCTGCATCACCCCTCAATTCCAGTCATCACAGTGCAATACAGTGGCCAGAACAATCGGTCAATAAAATTCACAGAATTCTGACAGTATCGGTACTATGATCCCATATAAATGGGAATTCAGGCTTACACCGATGCCTCAGCCACGAGAATCCTCCAGAGTCTGCTGAACCTGCAAATAATACTAAATCAGATGCGCTGATTCGCTCACCAATTAGATCCCTTGCCCCATCGCCCAACTCTGTCCTGACCAAGAGTCAATCATGCAACAATTCATGATCACTCATGCATTATGTTGCATTAGGGTTTCGTACCGACCCCCTTGACTATTGTTACGTGATTGTTTATTATTGGGTAGGCGGCCTGGGCAGTCGGCGGTGGCGGATAGTGGGTAGGACTTTGTATTGATGTAGGTATCTGCAGCGCAGACACTCCTGGTGCCTCGTGCTCCGCTGCGGATAATACTGTCATCAGAACAAGGTGAATCATGCCTACTCGATTACCAACCCTCCTTATCGCCCTGCTCTTGGCCTGTCAGGGTGTGGCACTGGCCCAGTCGCAGACGGGCAAAATTGCAGGAACAGTTACCGATGCAAGTACGGGCGAGCCCTTGCCGGGGGCCAATGTCGTTGTGGTCGGGACGGGCCTGGGGGCATCCACCGATGTGGACGGCAACTACTTCATACTGCGGGTGCCACCCGGACTGCATAACATTCAGGCGTCCATCGTCGGATTTGTGACTGTCACGAAGACGGACGCCCGGGTCTTCATAGATCAGACAACGCCGTTGGACTTCGAACTGGCCGAGGCGGTTCTCGAGACCGGCGAACTCGTAGTGACTGCAGAGCGTCCGCCCGTGGAGGTAGACCTGACCGGCAGCAAGGAGCGCATGAGTGGTGAGGAATTGGCAAACAGCTGGGCCACGACAGTCCTGGAGGCTATCGAAACCCAGGCAGCCACCAACATTAACGGAGGCATTCGCGGCGGCTTCGGTCTGGAGGACAATTACTACGTGGACGGGCTCAGCCTGCGGGATAATGTTTCCGGCGGCAATCTGACCGGTGTCAACACCACGGCCATATCTGAGCTTGAAGTGCTAACCGGGGGCTGGAATGCGGAATACGGCCGTGCGATGGGGGCCATTGTCAACATCGTCACCAAGTCGGCTATGGATCGCCTGCACGGAACGGTTCGCGCGCGTCTGCGGCCTGCTGGCAAGTACCACTGGGGCCGAAATATCTACAGCAGGGAGAATTACGAATGGGCAACCATGGCGACCCTGGATTACTGGACGGAGAATACCGGCGGAGGCGAGTGGGTCAATAGAACACCCCAGGAACGACTGGATGCTTGGATGAACTTTATTTCTGGAGATCTTTTCGGGGAACCGTCAAGACGTATGCAGCAATACACCGAGCGCGCAACCTGGGAAACCGAAGCTACCATCTACGGACCGATCACCGACAGACTCAGCTTCTTGCTGTCCGGCAAGTACCTCAAGGATGCCCCGGAATTCCCAGCCTATCTGCCCTATTCCAAAGACTGGAATTATCAGGGAAAGTTTGACTATCGGCTCTCCCGCAGCAATCGGCTGGAATTGTCGGGGTTCGTTCAAGGATTCAACAATACCGAGGGTCCTCGTCTGAGCTACTGGTCCAGTGAAGATTCGTTTATTGCTGGGCTCTGGGGACCAGCTCCATTCTACTATTCGGGCTACTCCACTTTCAAGTATTGGCCGTACGGCACCTCACATATTTTTCAGTTGCCTTCACCTCCGGAATATATGCGACTCAAGAGCGGGCAGCTGAAATGGACCCACGTATTCAATCCTGCTTCCTTCCTGGATGTCCAGGCGAGCTACACATCAATGGACTTGGACCGCAACAACTTCAGGCAGCTGGAAGCCAACGACACGTACGATCCAGACTCCGAAGACTTCGGAACGCAGTGGGACGAGACCATGATTCCCGGCAATCCGCTATTTCTGCTGCCGCCGATTTTCCACCGGAGACACCCCGGCATTTTTCAGCTCACCGCTGAGTCTGATGCCTGGTTGTTCAAGGCCGCTTACACCAATCAGATCAACCGTTATTTCCAGCTTAAGACTGGGGCGATGTATTCGCCGCAGTACGTCTCCAAACGATTCAAGGCAGGCGCCATGCCCGGTGCCATTTACTCCAATCATGCGACCCGCCCCGACTTCAATCCCTGGGACGCCTCCGCGTACGTGCAGGGAAAAATTGAGGTCAATGGTATGGTGATCAACGCCGGACTGCGCGTAGATGCCTTCAATGCCAACACGAAAGTGGCCCCCTCCATACTTGATCCGGCCTTGATCACCAACATGGTCGGCGTAGCGCCCACAGAAATTGTCACTTATTCTGATGAGGAGCACGGCGTGGATACCGAAACCAAGGCTATCCTTTCACCGCGTTTCGGTATTTCTCACCCGATCACCGAAAATACGGTACTCCATTTTTCCTACGGGCACTTCAACCAGCGTCCGGCCTGGCAGCTCATTGGTGGCGGGCCCACCATCTTTCACATCTTTGGCTCGTCCGCCGGTGCTCCGCATGCCTCGCCGGACACGGCGCAGTACAATTTTGTGTTCTATCACCCGAACACCAACACGGGCAATCCTGACCTCAGTTTTGAAAAGATCATCCAGTACGAACTCGGATTTGACCAACATATTCCGGGCATTGCAAATCTGGATGTCACGGTTTATTACCGTGATGGAAAGAATCTGACCTCGCTGGGAGTGCGGCAGTCGCCCAACAATATCGGCGACAACCTCTTCGGCGTCGGTGGGTCGGTAACTACGGAAGTGCACTTTGATGCGGCGAACCCGTTCGGGTTTGCGCCGGGCGGTGGCCGTAGCCGCGTCACCTCCAACGGGGGGTATGTAGATGTACGCGGCCTAGAGCTGTCCCTGCACTCCCTGTTCCTGGAGCATGCCCGTGCACGAATCATTTTCAACAGGTCCTTCGTGCGCTCCGGGCAGTATGGCTTCCGGCAGGTCTTCATCACAGATGAAGAGGGCAACCCCGTTCGGCCCCATACGCTGCACGGCGTGAGCCTGACAGATAAGGGTCTGTCTGGCACCAACAGCGACACGTGGAATCCCACCACCAGTGTGAAGGTTATCGTGGACCTTTTCTCGCCATCGGAATTCGGGCCTGCTCTCGGCTTCTTTCATCCGCTAGGCGACTGGCGCCTCAATGCCTACTACGTATACGCGAGTGGACACCGCTATACCTACCACTCGCCAGGAGATTTCTCCACCGAACCCAACAACCGGCGCTGGAAGCCGCACCACAATACCAATCTGCGCCTTTCCAAAGCGATTGGTATGCCTGGTGTTGAAGAGATGAAATTCAGCATTGATATCCACAATGTGTTCAATTCCAAGCGGCTCAACTTCCTGACCGGCAATGCGCTGGAAACCTATCACGAACAAGGAACACTGCCGGTCAATCCGACCACGGGGGAGGAAAACGAATGGGACTGGTACAACCAAGGTCTCCTGCCGAGGCAGGTTTATTTCGGACTCGAGGTGACCTTCTAGGAGTGCCCGGAATCATTTAGTCAACCAAAAAACTGGAAGAGTCTGAACAGATGAAATCCCATACAATTCACAGCACCCTGGTCGCAGTCCTGATCGTGGTTCTGCCCTGCGGGGCGGTCACTGGCCAAAGCAGCACAGATCACACCTTTACGCGGGGCAAATTCTGGACGGTCATCAGTGAATCGGTGCCCAACCCGCCGATCTGGCTGGCCTCGTATCCCGGCTATTTCGAAGCGCCATCCAATTGGTTCAATAACCTCAGCTACTGGGCGGGCGAAGTGGATGGCACGCAGCATATTACCGGTGGCTGGCCGGGCTTCAACATCGTCCATCACACGCAGGTAAAGAACTACAATTTTGCAAAAAGCCTGACTGAGGCCGAAGAATACTCGTACGAGACCGTCACCTCTGTGGACCCATCCGGGTCTGAAGTCCCGGTCATTCCCCTGACAGTTTCGCGCAAGCGAATGGTGTGGAGTCTACCGAAATATGACGACTTTATTATCCATCGGGAGGTGTTTACCAACGAGAGCAGTGAGCAGATCACCAACTGGTACTACAGCGTCGCTTACGGCATCAATATTAGCCTGGGCATCCCGTACGGCGTGTCCTTTGACGACGAATACCTGTGGGATCCGGGGTTCGGCAATTTTCGCATGGAGCAGGGCAATTTCGTGTTCTATGACGACACCTCAATGCCGCCCAATCAGGCGGCGGTGACCTATGATATTTCCCCAGGCGATCAGACCGGTGACCGCGGTGATCCCGGCAATATCACAATCCAGAATTCGATTGACCGCCGCCTGTACTCTCCGCAGCTCTTCACGGACAACATTGTATATGTCACGCCCAATAAGCGGGGTGAGACGATGGTTTATCAGGGCATTTTTCACCGCATCCTGAATGAGAACCCCGGCGCACCTGATGAGGAGTTCTGGCAGCCGACCAACCAGGATCCGACGTACGTCTTCACCCGCATGACGACGCAGCAGGCCCGCATGAGCTGGCGGGACGCCAATACGGATGGCGGCACCATAGATGGAAATCTGTATGAACGTGTGCCTTCGTTCAACCTGGGGATCGGCCCCTATGATATTGCGCCTGGCGATTCGGTAGAGCTCATTCGTATTGTTGCCCTCGGCGAAATGGACCGCAATGTCAGTGAGTTAGGGGGACTCAATGCCACCCAAAACTATCTGTCGCAGGGACTGGCCAATCTGAAGGCGAATTGGCAGGCGGCGCTGGATATTGTAGACGGATTCAGACGGACAGGCAACTGGAATGAGGGCATCTCCGAGTTTCCGCCTCCAACGGTCGGCGATGCTCCGTTTGCCAGCAATGACGACGAGTTGCAGGTTGATCTCTACGTTGACATAGAACTGGGTATGCAGGGATTTGAGCTTACTTGGACAGCGGTGCCTCCCAACTACCAGGACCCTATCACGGGCACCAATGACTTTGCCGGATACAAAGTATACCGGTCTGAGTCAAGGATTGAAGGACCCTGGATCGAAGCCGCTGACCTGCCACGCGCTGAAGCCGCGGAGCTTACAGCCGGGGGGAAGGTGACCTTCCGCCTTCCTGCCGAGGCAGGAATTCCGTACCGTCATTGGGTTACTTCTTACGATTTGGATGGCAATGAAAGCGGATTCACCGCCTATACGTTCCACGCTCTGGCGGCCAAGCCTGCACCGAGCAATGATCAATCCGAGGTACTGGTGATTCCGAATCCGTTTCGTCAGGTCAGCGGCCTGTCTGATCCGTCCGAGGAGAAGCGAATCAGCTTTCTGAATATCCCGGGCCAATGCACCATCCGTATTTACACGGTGGCCGGGGATCTGGTGCGTACCATTGAGCACAACGATGGCTTCGGAGAAGAGGCATGGGGCTCGGCGCTGCACGGGGATTACCTTCTGACGCGCTTCTTCCAGAATGTCCAACCGGGTGTTTATATCTACCATATCGAGTCGCATGTGCTAGGACACGAAGGAGAGTCAAGCATAGGCAAGTTCATAATCATCAAATGATGGGAATTAATCCTGCCCCTACACCCTTACCGAGAAATCTCATGAAGCGACTGCCTTTCCTTTTAGCCTACTTGGCTTTCCTGATCGCCAGTCTGGCGCCTGCGTATGCTCAAGTTACCCCGGACCCTGGCACCGGGCTTCCTCCCACAGACTTCAACCGCGTAGGACAGGCGGGATTCCAGTTCCTTAAACTGCCCACCAACGCGCGCCAGGCTGGTATGGGCGGAGTCATCTCATCATTGGGGCGGGGCGATGCGGCATCGTCACTCACTAATCCTGCCTCGCTGGTGGATGTGACCGGTCTTGACATCGGACTCTCAACCGTGCGCTGGATTGCCGACATCAACTACCACAGCGTGGCTGCCGCCCGGTACTTTGAGGGCATCGGCATTATCGGCGTAAACCTGCTGTTTTTGGACTACGGTGACATGCCGCGTACCGAAAACAGGCCGATCCTACTGGATGACGTTCCCACCGGGCGCTCGGAGGTGCTCACGAATCTTGGCACCGTGACCGCTCAGGACCTTGCCGTGGGGATCAGCTATGCCCGCAGGGTGACCGAGCAGCTACACTTCGGTGTCAACTTCAAATACATTTCAGAAACCCTTGACGACGCCACTGTTGGTGCCTGGGCGGTGGACATCGGCACGGTATTCCATACGGGCATTCGAAGTCTGCGCGTCACTTTGGTGGGTCGCAATATCGGCCCCGACACGCAAATTGCTTCCTTTGACGAGCGCATCGGATACGAACCAGCTGACATCCGAATGCCGGTCAATTTCAGCTTTGGTGCGGCCTATGACCTTTTGGAAGGCGATTCCGGCGGTCTGCATCACTTGACAATAGCTGCAGAGTTTGTACACCCCAATGACGGCGCCGAGAAGGTGAACTTCGGCACCGAGTACACCTTCCGCAACCTGTTTTCGGTCCGCGGCGGGTACCGCTTCAATTACGACGAGGAAGGATTTACTCTGGGCGGCGGTTTCAATGTGGGCCTTAGTGACTATACACTCAATCTGGGGTACGCATTCTGGGAATTCGGTCTGCTTGGGTCGGTGCATGTCGTCTCGGCATCATTCGGGCTGTAGATTATTGGGCGTTGCAGACATTGGTAGGCTCATGCGTTTTCCCGGCACTTATTGCCCCAAACCGGGCCCTCAAGGCAGTGCTGATGCCCGGCTGGAGTGTGGATCCTGGCATCGACGCCAATTCCTGCAAGTGATAGGTCAAGCAGCGGCGCTGTTTGGAATGGCCGGTGGGCTGCCCGCCTGCCGGAGTGCGCGTGGGCAGCTGCCGAACTTCGTGATCATCTTTACTGACGACCAGGGCTACAATGACCTAGGTATCTACGGATCGCCCAATATTCGGACCCCGCGCATTGATCGCATGGCGGCAGAAGGCATGCGCTTTACGGACTTTTATGTCAGTCCGATCTGTAGTCCCTCGCGTGCGGCGCTGCTGACCGGAAGCTATCCGGTACGGGTCGGCATGCCCGATGTACATTTGTACGATGCCCCCTTCGGACTCAGCCCCGACGAGATTACGATCGCGGATATGCTCAAGCCATTGGGCTATTCCACCGCCTGCATAGGCAAATGGCACCTGGGCCAAGACGACAAATTTGCTCCAAACCGCCAGGGCTTTGACCATTTCTATGGAATCCGCATCGTTAATGGCACACAGCCATTCGAAAATTTTGCAGTGCCGCTTTATTACAACGATCGAAAGATCACTGAACGTCCCAACCATTTCCAGTTCACGCAGGATTTCACCCGTGAAGCCATGCAGTTTGTTGAGCGCAGTCAGCATCAGCCGTTTCTGCTGTATCTGGCTCATCCGATGCCGCATATCCCCATATATCCCGGCAAGGAGTTCCAAGGTGTTTCCGATGCCGGGCTATACGGAGATGCGGTGGAAGAGATTGACTGGTGTACGGGGCTGATTCTGGATCACTTGTTGTCGCTGGGCCTGGACGAGCGCACCCTGGTCATTTATACCTCGGACAACGGGCCATGGCTGGGCTTCGGAGATCAGTCCGGTTCGGCGGAACCACTCCGAGGCGGCAAACTGACCACATGGGAAGGGGGTGTGCGTGTGCCCTGCATCATGCGGTGGCCCAACAATATCCCGGCAGGCACAATCTGTAGCGAGTTGGTCACCATCATGGATATCATGCCGACAATCGCAGATCTGTCAGGCGCTTCCCTGCCGCACCATGGCGCCATAGATGGCAAAAGCCTGTGGCCTCTGATGCAGGCATCTGCGGAAGCAAAGAGTCCGCACGAAGTGTACTACTACTACGCCGGGACCTGGCTGCAGGCCCTGCGGGCGGGGGAATGGAAACTGCACCTTGCGCGCCCGGAGTCGCGCGAGGGCATCTACGGTGAATGTGCACCGTGGCTTGCGGTCAATACGACCATTATGGAACAGCCGGAGCTCTACAATCTGCACGAGGATCCAGGTGAGACCAGGAATGTGGCCGCCCAGTATCCAGATATTGTGGTCCGCCTGTCAGCATTGGCGGAAGAAGCACGTGCTGAACTCGGTGACTACGGCCAGCCTGGCCGAGGTGTTCGGCCCACCGGATCAGCCCATCCTGACTACCCAGTACCCCACGAATGGCTGGGCAGTCCGCACTGGGAAGCGACGTCTAGCGCCATGCAGGAGGATATGCGCGCTTTTCGAAAGTACCGCTTCCAGTTGCTGAGTCGCGAAGACACACTTGACGCACGCGAGCAGCTTGAATGGAAGTGGTATATGGATCACCCTGACCAGGTATTTGAATAGTCAATGAACAGGACCATACAACAGACCACCAATGATTTGCATCGTGCCATTGAGGCAGGTGACCTGACGGCTGTTCAAGCGGCCCTGGCTGCAGGAGCCGACATAAATGGCATATACGGCGATTGGGCGCCGTTGCACCGTGCCGCAGCAACAGGTGACAGCACCATGGTGCAGATACTATTGGAGGCTGGAGCGGAGTTAGAACAGGTCGGGGCTGCTAGCTGGACCCCACTGCACCGTGCTGCTAAACTTGGCCACGAGGCGGTTACGAGGCTGCTCTTGGAATGGGGCGCCAATGTTGAGGCGGTAGGCATTGACGGATGGACACCGCTTCTGCGAGCCGCCATGCTAGGCCAGGAGGGCACGGGCCGACTACTGATTACTGCAGGTGCAGATCTCAGCACATTCAATGGTGCTCAACAATGGACCCCCTTGCATTGGGCGGCATTCAGCGGCAGCCACGCGCTCGCTGAGGCCCTTCTTTTGGCCGGGGCGGATGCGAAGGCTAATCCGGGAGGTGGCATAGGCCCGAAGGAACTGGCCATGCACTACGGCCACGACCACATCGTGGAGCTTTTGGAAACACATTTGGAAGAATCCGGCGAATGATGCAGTCCTCTCCTGACAATGTTGCTCTGACAAGGCGGGAATTCATCTTGCTGACCACCTTTGCTGCGGCCATCCATGGAACCGGCTGTCGGAATACGAATGCTAAGGGTCCCAATATAGTCCTCATTTTTGCCGATGATCTGGGATACGGTGACCTTGGCTGCTATGGATCCGAAACAATCAGAACGCCCTATCTGGATCGCATCGCTGCAGAAGGCATTCGATTCACCGATTACCGTTCCCTTTGTTCGGTTTGCAGCCCTTCACGTGCCGCATTGTTGACAGGGCGGTATCCCTCGCGATGCGGGGTACCGTTCGCGGTGGGCGGGGTCTACAGCGATCTGGGGCTTCAGGAAAGTGAAGTGACCGTGGCCGAACTGGTCAGAGCTCAAGGCTACAGGACGGCCTGCGTCGGCAAATGGCACCTGGGCATTCCGCGCGACTTTGACTTTAAAACGCATGAAGGGTTCACTGCGCGATCGGAATTTCACCCCGCCCGGCAAGGATTCGACCTGTTCTATGGAATGGTCGGCAATTCAAGCCCAGATGGCTCTACGCCATTGCTGGAAAACGATGAAGTGGTGGATCCAGATGCCCATTTAACTACGATCACGGAGCACTTTACGCAACGAGCGGTCGAATTTATGCTGGCGGATCGTCGCCACCCGTTCCTGCTATACCTGTCGCACACGCGGGCCCATGCACCTTGGATGCCCAATCCAAGATTCGCAGGACATTCGCCTGCCGGCGTGTACGGTGACATGGTTGAGGAGATAGACTGGAGTGCCGGCCGGATCTTAGACGTGCTAGATGAATCCGGCCTGGCAGCCGAAACACTGGTGATATTCACCTCAGACAACGGACCTGGGCCCAACGGTTCCACCGGACCTTTCAGAGGCGGGAAAGGGAGCACATTTGAAGGGGGTATGCGAGTTCCCTGTATTATGCGCTGGCCTGTTCGTATTGAGGCGGGAACCGTAAGCGGCGCGATGGTCAATGCTATGGACCTGCTGCCTACAATTACCAGTATTACCGGTGCCGCGCTGCCTGCTGATCGCAAAGTGGATGGCAGAGATTTGTCCCCTCTTCTATTCGGAGAAGGGATTCAAGGGATGGACAATCGCGTATTCTACTACTACAACGGTGTGAACCTGCAGGCAGTCCGCGAGGGTCGCTGGAAGCTGCACCTCCCTCGCAGTCCGCAGATGCTAGTCTGGTGGGAGTCGGGGCTTCGCGAACTTGAACAACCGCTGCTGTATGACTTGCAAGCGGACCCCGGAGAAACTCAGGATCTCGCTTCCGCGCATCCTGAAATAGTGGCACGATTGATGGCAGAGGCTGCGCGCGCGAGGGCCGAGCTGGGCTCATGGGATAAGACCGGAACGGATCAACTGCCGATCGTGCACCTGATGGACGATCGCCGGAGTCTGCGGCACCTGCGTTCGCAGCAGGATCACCAGGCAATGGGTCGTAATCTCCCAAAAGAATAGGCCCATTCAAAGAGTGAAAAGCCAACTATCGGTCAGGTAAGACTTAAGAGGACAATGGTAACTAACGCTACAGTATCCGTGATCAGCTCGCGTGGCGGGCCTGTCGGCGCCGCCCGCGCGCCTCAATTCTCCGCAATGGGTCGGGTGATGGTCGCCATAGTTTGCACCAAAACCGCCAGGTTCTGTGCCCTCACACGCTGTGCCATAATCCTACTGTGGATGACCATCCTGGCTTCAGGGTCATCGGCACAGGTCAATGTACATCACACCGCAAACGGCTTGGAATTCTCCAACCAGCAGGTCAGGGTTGTCATTGAGAAAGATGAATTTGGAGTCAGTCAGCACTTTTTTGCCGCCAGGGACGGGATTTGGGTGGAGGTGGCAGAGGCCTTCAGGCCGCCGTCCCCGCGACCTGTGACCACGACTGAGCTGTATTTGGATCGTTCCAATGAGCACGGTCGGGCGCTCGAAGTAGCGGATGACTACCGTATCATCGTCCCGGAGGTGCTTAGTACGTTTGAAATTGCGGGGCAGGACGAAGATCAGGTAACTGTGACGCTGTCGGGAAGTACACCAATCGCAGACATTGAGCAGTCGTTGACGCTGCGCAGCGGTGCGGCTTCGGTGCATATCAATGTTCGGGCTGAGCTAAAGGGTGACCCGCCTCAATTGGAATACCTGCTTTCCCCCATCGCATTTGCAGAAGAAGGTCCCCCGGAATTCAGTCATGCGCCCGCATACAAGCGTTCTCCCGGTGATGTCATTGCGGACCGTGTCTTTTTTGCGCCAGCAGCAATAGTGCAGACCGGCGGACAGGTTGCCGCCATTGTACCAGACCTGAATCTGATTAATGAGCACAGGGTCTATGCAGAACGGGCACGCCCCCAGAAGCATCGTTGGATTTTTGGAGTGCCGATTGACTCGTCCAGAATTACATTGCCAGCCGTGCTGGATCTGGAGCTTGTCTCAGGGATGACCAGTCAACCCCTGTTGGCCTACGGCCTGATGGATGTAATAGCGGAGCAGCACGTGTACTGGCGCCATGTTAACGCCGGAGGCACGTTTGTACGCACCCTTTCCGGCCATGAGTTGCAGTACGGCATGGATCTCCTCCTAGCTTCCGATGCGCCGGCGCACCGCGGCTACCAGCGCGTTTCTCGATTCCTGTGGGAACACTATGGTCAGCACTATTTTCGGAAGCCACGACCACAGGCACTTCCATTTGCTGAATATGCCAGAGCCCTCTATCCGGCGAGCTTTGACTACAAGGGATTCACGGTGGAATTCGAGGACAATCAGCCGGTAATGGCCCACAGATCCCCGGACGGTCCACAGACATGGACGTCCTGGCAGGAGTGGGAGACGGACGGTCAGGACATGGGCATGTTTCGGCTGACAGCGCCCCAATGGTTTCATCTGACCTACATCACAGCCTGGTGGAACAATGTCGCCGATGCGTTGGGGTTATCCTACTGGGGGGAGACATTGTCTGATGCATCATTCGCGGCGAAGGTCGACCGGATAATCAACTTGGTTCTGGATGCTCCGCAGAAACAGGGGATGTTTCCGTCCCTATATGACCTGGACAAGAAGTCCTGGCAGCGCAGCCTCTGGCGCTTTCCCGGGGAGGATTACGATCCGAATGAGACACGCACCTACTGGGACTGGGAGACCTCGGATTACCACACGGCCGCAGCAGCTGTTACGGTCGGCTACCTTATGGAATTCTATCGTCTCGGCCGGGAAGACCCGCACATTCTGGCATTTGCGCAGCGATTTGGGGATTTTTTGGTGGAAGAAATGGTCCCCGACGGTTCGGTGCCAGCTTGGTTTGATGCCAACCTGGAGCCACGGTTGTCCATGCGGTGGAATGCGGAAGGCGGGGCGAATGTATGGGTGCTCAGTGAGCTTTTTCGCGCAACGAAAGATACCCTTTACCTGGACGCGGCCAGACGAGCAGCAGGATTTCTCTTTAACGAAGTGCTGCCCACGCAGCGTTGGGTTGACTTCGAGGCACTATACTCGTGTGCGGTGAAGCCCGAAACCTTCCACGATGATCGGACCGGGCAGCCGCCGCGCAATGCTATGGCCATGTCATGGGCGCTGCAGGGCTTTGTTTCAATGTACGAAACAACCGGAGAGCCCCAATACCTGGATGCAGCGGAGGCGGTCGCGGACTATGCAGGGCTGCTCCAGACGGTTTGGGCGCCGCACTATATCATCACGGCCTATCCTTTTGGCGGCTTCACCTCACAGATTGGAGATGCCGAATGGCTTGACCAGCGGGATCACCGATTCGCAGGCATTCTGGTACGTCTGGGACTGCTGACCGGTCGCCAGGATCTAATTGAACGCGGTGTCGCTGCGGCCCGCTCGTCCCTGACGCTGGTTACGCACCCCCGCCATACAGCCAACGGAATCTACAATGCACCTACGTTTCCCTTCGGATTGGGGCCGGAGAATATTGACCATGAAGGCTTTCCCCAGACCCCGCTACGTTCAGGGCCAAGTTGGGCGGAGGTTGGCGGTCTCATGGCCGCAGCAGATGTGGTTAAACAGCTGGGAAGCGTCTATATTGATGTAGCTCGTGATATCGCCGTGGGCGTGGACGGACTGGCCGTTGAGGGCTATGACCTGGAAGGTCGCTCTCTCACCATAGATATAGCAAAGTTGATGTCTGAACTGCCCTTGCCGTATGAGGAGCCCTATCCGGCGGTTATTCGGATCGAGGGGCTGCCCGATGCGGGGCCCTATGACCTGACAATTGATGGTCAGACCTACCCGGGACTATACGCCGAGGATCTGACCAGCCATTCAATTACCATAATGCCTTGAAACTCAGGTTTGTATATTTCACGAACCACAGCCTAGGATCAATAATCTGACGCGCTGATGACGACAAAATGCGCTATAGTGACTGCACTAATTTTGCTCGCAGCCTGCAACCCGCCCGCAACCACCATGGAGCCACTCCCCGAGACCGCCGCTTTCGGTGCGGACCTTGAATTTCTGCAGGAGCACACCAGCCTGGTGGTGCTCACTGACGCTGATGCGCAGGCACAGGTTGCCGTCAGCCCAGACATGCAGGGGCGTGTGTTGACCAGTACGGCCCAGGGCAGCGAAGGCACCAGCTTCGGCTGGATTAACAGGCCCGTGATTGCTTCCGGTCAGCGGCGGAAACACATCAATGTGTTTGGCGGGGAGGACCGCTTCTGGCTTGGCCCCGAGGGCGGACAGTTCTCGATATACTTCAAGGAGGGAGATCCTTTCGATCTGGATCACTGGCAAGTACCGGAGGAGATTGACTGGGGGCTGTGGGCGCTCGTATCCCAGTCTGCCGAGCAGGTCGCGTTTGAAAAAGACATGCGGCTTGAGAACTATTCTGGAACGGTCTTCGACCTGAAGGTGGACCGTTCGGTGCGGTTGCTCTCTGTGGACACCGTAAATGTACTTCTGGGGCTGGAAATCGACCCCGGTATCCACATGGTAGCGTTCGAATCCGTCAACACGGTCACCAATACCGGGAGCGAAGCCTGGACTGCAGAGACCGGACTTCTGTCTATCTGGATTCTGGGGATGTACAATCCGTCGCCGACGACAACCGTGGTGGTACCCTACGCGGCTGGCAGTGAAGAGGCTGCCGGCCCAGTGGTGAATGCGGCCTATTTTGGGGAGGTGCCCGCAGACAGGCTAACGCACGATGACGAGGTCGTTTATTTCAAGGGTGATGGCGAATTCCGCAGCAAGATCGGGTTTTCCAAGGCACGCAGCATGCCGACATTCGGAAGCTATGACGCAGCCAACGGGGTGCTGACGCTGGTACAGTATACCCGGCCGGATGAGGATGATCTGTACGTTAACTCCATGTGGGAACTCCAGGAAGACCCGTTCAATGGCGATGTGGTCAACAGCTACAATGATGGCCCCCCGGAGGTAGGCGTACCCCCATTGGGTCCCTTTTATGAACTGGAAACCTCTTCTCCAGCAATGGCCCTGGCACCAGGTGAAGCGCATACACATGTGCATCGCACGATCCATTTACAGGGAGATGAGGCAGCGCTTGATCGCACGGCCGTAGCGGTGCTTGGCAAATCTTTAGGTACAATCCGGTCCGTATTCGTCGAGTAGTTGAAGGCGAATTCTACACAAGTGATCTGAGGCGATGGCTAATAAACGGGACTGCCAGCCAAGGTCATATGCCCGGCAAATAGTCCTGCGATCTGGCCGAGGGGCAACGGGCATCTGGCCGAATGCGAAAGGTTCCACGCGAATGCCAGCATCGTGGCCGCCCCAAGGTATTTCCCCTTGAACGCTTGGGATCAACAGTTGACAGGTATATTCCACTATCATCAAAAACGCGCTCTGAATGCAGAACATAGCGAGCAAAACAGTACCCGGCAGGCAATTGGCGGGCACGCTAGTTCCCCGTAAGTATCTGTGGCCCTTCATACTGCTGACCAGTCTGTTTGCCTTCTGGGGTCTGGCAAACAACATGACGGATGTACTACTGGCCACCTTCAAGAAGATCATGAGCATGTCTGATTTCCAGACCAGTTGGATTCAGATTGCCTTCTACGGATCCTATTTCTGTCTGGCGCTGCCAGCGGCTGTTTATATTCGACGCTTCAGTTACAAGTCGGGGGTGATGCTGGGGCTGGGTCTGTTTGCGGCTGGAGCGTTGCTTTTTTATCCCGCCAGCCAGACGATGGTATACGGACATTTTCTGGTAGCGCTGTTCATTCTGGCGGGCGGTCTTTCGATACTGGAAACGAGCGCCAACCCGTACGCGATCGCCATGGGGCCGGAGGCCAGTGCAACCCGCCGACTAAACCTCGCTCAGTCCTTTAATCCGCTGGGCTCTATTACGGGTGTGATTCTGGGGAAGATTTTCATCCTCTCCGGTCTCAACGAGGCATCCACCCAGGAACGGGCGCAGATGGCTCCAGAGCAGCTGCAACAAATGCAAGAGGCGGAGCTGGCGGCGGTCATGGGGCCGTATGTGACCGTTGCCTGCATCATTGTTGGGGTGGGGATTCTATTTGCCGTTACCAAATTCCCCCGGGCTTCAGACCACGATACGTCGGTAAATTTGTTGCCGACACTTAGGCGGCTGCTGGGACGCTCGCATTACGTCAAGGGTGTGATTGCCCAGTTCTTTTATGTAGGCGCCCAGATTGGCGTATGGTCATTTACGATCCGCTACGTGATGAACGAGCTGGAAATGAACGAAGCGTCCGCCGCCAACTACTATCTGGCCTCGATTCTGTTGTTTTCGGCGTCCCGATTTGTGTGCACCGCACTGATGAAGATTCTTTCGCCGCAACGTCTGCTGAGCGTGATGGCTGCCGGTGCGTGCGGATTCACGCTGCTGGTGATCCTGGTTGGAGGGCAGGTCGGTGCCGTTGCGCTAGTAGGGGTTTCTGGATGCATGTCGCTGATGTTTCCGACCATTTACGGCCTAGCCGTGGAGGGATTGGGAGAAGACGCCAAGATTGGCGCTTCTGGACTCGTGATGGCTATTCTGGGAGGAGCTGTATTGACCGCCCTGCAGGGTCAGGTGTCCGATCTGGCAGGTATCCATGCGGCGTATCTGGTCCCGCTGGGCTGCTTCCTGATAATTCTGTACTATGGCATGCGGGGCAACCGGGTGCGGACCCCTAATGACCAACGATTTGCTGACGCTTCATAGCTAGTCAAACAACGAGCCACCGATTGCGGCGTAAAAGTTTTCGGTCAGCATGCTGCTTTATCGCAGTGCCGTAAAACCTCGTCCCTTGGGGCGGGGAGTTGTCACAATGGCAGGCAGGTCTTTGGTCATCGGAACCCAGTTGGGTTATTTCTGGTAAGCCGATTCGTGCTCAGCAGGTGCACAGGATGCGGTATTTGGGCACCAATCTCCGTGGCGGGCCAAGGTCGACGGTTATTCCGCAGTAGAAATTGACGACAGGTATTGATAACTGGCTTTGAGCGTCTGATCGGGGTCGGCAGCCAGATCGCGCTCCAGATAGAAGTGCTCCACACCGGTCATGGATGCCACTTCAAGGATCCCGGCAAGATCCAACACTCCTTCACCGGCATCCGCCATGTTGGGAAAAAGCGGTATCCACTGGGACGGATCGCCCCCGTCACCCTCAAATCGGACCAACTCGGTCATGTCCTTGATATGCATAAGCTTAAAGCGACCGGGATAGGCCTTCAGATATTCCATCGGATCGGCCCGTCCCGCCGTCATCCAGAATACATCCATTTCCATGACGACCAGTTCTGGATCCGTGCGGTCCAGGATCAGATTGAACGGAATGATGCCTTCCAATTCCACAAGCCCGTAGCCATGGTTGTGGTAGAGAAACTGGAGCCCCACTTCCTTCATGGCCAGGCCGATTTCATTGAAGGTATCGGCAATTCGCCGGTAATCATCCAGGTTGGTGCGCAGTTCCGGCGGTATGGCCGCGATGCCGGCGTATTGGTGTCCCAGCTCCTGTGAAGCCTCGCCTACTTCGTCCAGCCGGGTTTGGAGGGTCCCGAGATCAATATGCATAGAAGGTGAGGTAAGGCCGTTGGCATCCAAAATGTTACGGACCTGCTGTGGGGTATGCCCATAGTAGCCGCTCTGGGAGAGACCGATGGATTTGGCTATAGGCTCCCAGGAAGCCACCGCCTCCGGCACGGAGTAGGGGTAGGGGCCGAACAATTCGACTTCCTTATAGCCAATGGTGGCCAGTCTTGCCATAGCGCCCGAAAAATCCTCTTCCAGCAACTTCGGAATCGTAAACAACCCCAGGCCTACACGTTCAATCCGCGATTGGGTTCGCACCGGGCGTACGGATGGAGTCCTGAGCGCAATACCAATCGGTATTGCAGCTGCTGATCTGATAAAGTCCCGTCGGGTGATCATGGTCAATAATGTAAGTAGAAGTCGTGCCGACACGTTTGATTGTGAATTTAATGGATTTAGACATAAGTGTAATGGCTCAGTCCTATCGAATCGGCCTTGGGCCCCCCTCTATTTGTTCCATTAGGAAGATCTATTGCCACGTTTTTGCGAGTTTTGATGGAATCAGCCCTTTCTCACCTTGGAGCCTGCTCGCAGGCGGCCTTTGAACGTAATCAATAAATACACCTTGGAGATGAATTCACGTTCAAGTCTATGGAGACTCTTTTTGTGCTTCCCTCCAACCGGTCAATCCAGATGAAATCGGCCGGCAGCAATCCCACGATTTCGGACGCGGGGGCGTTGTTGATGCGGTCGGTGATTGCGCAAACGGGGATCGCTGAATTTCTTGAGGGTTCGGTTGCGCGATCCCCGGGATCCGCATCGTGTACACTACCCGTTGGTGTAGTTGCTTATGCAGTGGCTTCTGCAGTTGATGCAGGGATAGTACGGCTTGTGGACGGAGCGAGTGAGCACGGACGTCACATTTGGTGCGTCCACCAGTTTCAAACGGGGCGATGGGGTCGTCGACTCGGATCACCCCTTAGCGTCGCAGTCGGCCATGTCGCATCTGTTAGCCTTGCTCAGCACAGCGGGCAATCTCTCGCACTTGCAGGCAGCGGTTCAGAACCTGGTGATTGAACATATGCGGGTCCGCAACGGAGGCCGGCTTCTGTCGCTTTCGTCTTCACCACGCTCCAAGTCGCATTACCGTCAGGTACCGATTGCCCGTGAGGAGGGTGTTGAGGTCAAGGAGGATACTGAAGTCGTTGCGGAAAATGCCGTGCGCCTTCAGATCTACCTGCTGGTTTACAAGCTTTTTTACATCAGTCGGTGCACCTTGCATAGCCCACCCCCGCCGGTGGAGTCTGAAACCGATGAGGATCCGCAGGCGCCTACGCAGGGGGTCGAGGATCTGCGTGAAACTGTGCCATCTGAAACCCAGTTGGACGAATCAACGGAGGCAGTCTTGAAGACTGAGGTGGAGCCGCACCTGGATGCGGACGATAGCACTGCCGTAGACCCGGTATCCGCGGAAGTGCCTCACTTGCACATTAACTCCTTCAGACTGTACCTGCTGAAGGTTGGTGCAACCCTGGCACGCCATGCCTGCTATGTAACGTTCTATATCGCCTTCTCAGCGGTGCAGGCATGGCAGTGTTTTTGGGAGCACTTTCAGCAGTTGCGCTGGCATGCTTGCCCGACTTCTGATGCCGGTCATCTCATTTGAAGTGCCCCTTGAAACGGATTTAAAACAGAGAAAATTACCGCATGGGATTGGACTATCCACACGGTACGCGCAGCTTCGGAATTTCCCCTGGTCAAGCGCATAAATACGGTGCATGGCCTCGTTTGCGGTCTTCATCGCCAAGGCGACACCACACTTTTCACCCCACACCGACAACCCTGACTGAACCCCATCCAAATGCACACGTTGCAACCTGTGTGGCAAGCTCGTGATGAATGAATAACGGGTAACAGTATCATATTGTGAGTTACAGAACAAACGCCAACAGAGCGATGAAGCCGCTCATTCTGGTCACAGCGCTTGGTCTTCTCTGCGCGTCTCCTGCCGCCAGTCAGGTAGCCTGCGAGGACTGGGCTTCTCGGTACTTCTTTTGGGGGGCCACAGCCGAGAAGGTTGCGAACTGCCTCGAGGCTGGAGCAGACGTGGCTGCACGGGACGAGAATGGCAGGACACCGTTGCACGAGGCGGCAGCTTCAAGTTCGCGGTCGGACGTTATCGCCGTTCTGGTTGCGGCCGGATCCGACCCTAATTCCCGAGATTCTGCAGGCAACACGCCTTTGCATGCATCTTTGTCGAACCATCGCGCCCATATTGTCATGAAGTTGCTGGAGTTGGGGGCCGATCCCTCGGCACGTAACTACCAGGGACAGGTGGCCGATCCGATGCACTGTGAGAACTGGAGCACCAGGACATTCACTGAAGTTGCTGGTGCAGACGCCGCGGTCGGGTGTATTGAGTCTGGTTGGGATGTGAACATGCGCAATATGGAGGGGGACACTCCTCTGCACCAAGCAGTACGGGCAGAGGACTCCACCATGATTGCATTACTGCTGGAAGCTGGCGCGGACCCGGATGCGGCGAATGAGAAGGGTACAACTGCTCTCAAAATCGCCATGGTCGAGAATAGGACCTGGCGGAGGGTGGTCCCAGAAGCGATCTTGGATACCACTGCCGTGAGCAATCGGGCCCCAATTCCTCCGCGCTATATCTTTTTAGACCAAGCTGCCACTTCCGTGGCATTGTTGTTGGAGGCGGGAGCGGATCCGAACGCGAAGGACCGAACTTCCGGGAAAACTCCCTTGCACTGGGCGTCAAGACGAGCGGATTCCAGGATCATTGACGCGCTGATCCAGGCTGGGGTGAACCTGAACGCCCCAGACAACAGCGGCAGGACTCCCCTACACGAGGCCGCAAACAACAGCCACTATTCCTATGTCATTGGGGTACTGGTGGACGCGGGAGCCGACATCCACGCGCGTGACCAGAGCGACAGGACTCCGCTACATGTGGCTGCAGCCAACAGCCACTATTCCTATGACATTGGGGTATTGGTGGACGCGGGAGCCGACATCCACGCGCGTGACCAGAGCGACAGGACTCCGCTACATGTGGCGGCAGCCAACGGCCACGATTCCTATGTCATTGGGGTACTGGTGGACGCGGGAGCCGACATCCACGCGCGTGACCAGAGCGATAGGACTCCGCTACACAAGGCTGCTGAGACGAACCGGGATCTTGCTTTTGTTGCCGCTCTTGTAGCTGTCGGCGCAGATTTGAATGCCAAGGACTCCGCAGGCAACACGCCTCTGCATGCATCGTGGTCCAACTCCAACCTCGAGATGGTCCCCACACTGTTGGAGCTGGGGGCGAATCCCGTGGCGCGCAATAACGAGGGCCAGCCAGCCGACCCCATGCACTGCGAAAACTGGAGCACTGGGGCGTTCGCTCAGCGGGCAGATGCTGACCATGTGGCCAGGTGCGTGGAGTCAGGTTGGGACATAAACGCTCGGGGTACCTATGAATTCACCCGGCTGCACGCTGCGATAGTCGGCAAGAATCTCACCATGGTGACGGCGTTGCTGGAAGCTGGTGCAGACATCAATGCTCTAGCGTACGGGGGCCAGACCCCTCTACACACGGCGGCCGGGCGAGGGGATACGGTCATGATCCATGTGCTCGTAGAGGCAGGGGCAAATCTGGATGCGCGAGATGACGATTTGCAAACTCCGCTGTACAAAGCATTGCAATATCCTGCTGCGATAAAGGTACTCTTGGCTGCGGGTGCCGACTCGGAGGCTCGGAACCGTAGAGGCGAGACACCGCTCCATGCTGCGGCGTTTAGGGGTAGCGATGAGGCTGTCATAGCCGCGCTCCTGGCTGCAGGTGCGGACGTGAACTCCCGGGACAACGGGGGCAGACCTCTGCTTCATGTACTGTTCTCGTCTTCTCCTCCCAAACGCGCCGTTGTTTCTATGCTTTTGGCGGCAGGAGCGGATATAAATGCGCGCCAGCGAGGCAGTGGCCTACTGCATATAAATCGTCACCCGTCCTTTGTTGCTGCGCTAGTGGCTGCGGGTGCAGACGTGAACGCACGCGACGGAGGTGGGGCGACCCCCTTGCATGCGGTGGCTGGCCGCGGCTCTTCTGCCCACGTTGCTGCCTTGCTAGCCGCAGGGGCAAACTCGAATGCACTGGACCACGAAAACAGGACTCCGTTACACGAAGCGGCGGAACGGGGGCGCGATCCTGCCACTGTTGCGCTCCTGGCCGAAGCCGGGACCGATGTGCACGCGCGGGCACTGGATGGGCGGACTGCACTGCACGAAGCGGCTGAAAACGGCGACGAATCCATGGTAGCTGCACTGGTAGCTGCAGGGGCCGATGTGAATGCACGCGACGACGCCGGCAACACTCCTCTGCACGCCGTGTGGGAGGATATTTTTCTGTCGAGTTCGCGCTCTATCGTGGTGCAGAAGCTGCTGGATCTAGGGGCGGATCCCCTTATGCAGAATGATGCCGGCGTGGTGGCTGATCCCACCCGCTGCGAAAGCTGGGGTACTGTAGGGTTCCAGACGACGGCCAACCTCGAACAGGTGGCTGCGTGCTTGGCTGCGGGCCATGACATCAACGCACGCGACGAAGAATTTGGCGCGACGCTCCTGCATTCTGCGGCTAGTGCCGCGGATTCGTCTGCTGTAGCCTTCCTGCTGGAGTTGGGTGCAGACGCCAACGCGGGCGCCCGATGGGGTCGGACTCCGCTGCATGCTCAGTCTGCTTTCGGGAGTCCAGCGATCCTGGCCCTGCTGCTTGAGGCGGGTGCAGACATCAATGCTCAAAGTCACTATGGAGAGACCCCGCTGCACATCGCCTCCGATAGCGCGGAAGTAGCCGCGCTATTGGCACTCGGTGCAGATGTCGATGCTCGGGACTGGAAGGGCGCGACGCCGCTTTTCGGGGCTTGGAATGAAGAAGTTATAATCGCACTTCTGGCGGCTGGAGCCGACGTGAATATGACGGATCCGTGGGGGCGAACGCCCTTGCATCTGTACTCAGCGCACGGCACCCACGCGCTTGAGACCCTTCTAGCGACCAGCGCAGATGTGAATGCTCGTGATTTGAGGGGACGCACACCCTTGCACGAGGCGGCTGAATACGAAAATGCATCCGTCATTGCAGCTCTGGTGGCGGCCGGAGCCAATGTGGACGCCAGAGATAACATTGGCAACACTCCTCTGCATATCGCATGGCATAACTACAATTCCGTGGTCTCGAAGCTATTGGAACTAGGCGCTGATCCGATGGCGCGCAATGACCGCGGCAAGACCGCAGAGCCTCGTAATTGCGAGAACTGGTATTCTCGGTTATTCCGGGAATACATTGACTTAGAAGGGCTGCGTGAATGCTTGACATCCGGCTTGGATGTCAATGCTCCCAGCCCTGATGGCGTGCTTCCTCTGGATCTGGTGCTTGGTGGGGGCTGGTTGCGGGAGCCGTACTACGGCGCGCTGGCTCTGCTGTTGGAGGCGGGGGCGAATCCTAACGTGCAGGATCATCGCAAGATGACGCCGCTGCACCGAGTGGCTAACCGAGGCGATATTACGGCGGCGGCTTTGTTGCTGGAGTCGGGCGCGGACATAGAAGCGAAGGACGAACTCGGCGCATCTCCGCTGCACCGGGCAATAACGAATAATCAGTACGATTTTGCCCGCGTACTTCTTGAAGCCGGAGCGGATTTGGACGCGCGGGACAGAGACGGCAATACCCCGTTGCAATGGGCAGTCCGTAGCGGGCGTAGTCTCATCGCCGAGTTACTCTTGGAAGCTGGCGCGGACGTAAGTGCGCTCAACGTGTCGAACCAAACGCTGCTGCATGCTGCAATGCAATCAAGCGTCGAGGCGCCCGTTGCCTGGTTGCTGGAACGGGGGGCGGATCCCAACGCGCGGGACGTGAACGGATGGAGTCCACTGCACCTCGCTGCACGGCATTGGTCCAGGACCACAGGCCCTATGATGGATGCGCTGATTGAGGCCGGCGCGGACGTAAATGCGCCTGCGGCAAGCGGCGAAACTCCGCTTCATCTGTTGGCCCGTCAAGGTGAAGACCTCGCGCAAATTCACGCCCTGCTGGCCGGCGGTGCGGAGGTCAACGCTCGGGACACCTTGGGCACCACTCCCTTACATCTTGCATCCGCTGAGATAAACCTAACCCAAGTTCGCCGTGCGCTACTGGACGCAGGTGCGGACGTCAACGCACGAGCCGAGGGCGGAGATACGCCATTGCACCGTGTGGGTGCGAGCACGAGGTCAGGGTGGCCGAGGGGAGTGGCCCGTGCCTTCAACACACCGCTGCAGCTTAAAGCGGGGGGTGGTTCCGAGGGTTTAGCGGTGTCCGACCGTGACACAGCGACTGTCGCTATCCTCGTTCGTGCTGGAGCGGACATGGACGCGCGCAACGATCAAGGCGAGACTGCGCTCAAGAGTGTCGCAAGACGTGGAAATATCCAGCTCGTGCACAAGCTTCTGGAACTGGGAGCGCTCCCAGAACCGGAAGTCGTAGCGATGAAACCGCCAATTTTTCTGGTTTGCGATTGGGCAAACTATGAACTGTTCGCGGTCGCGCCGGTTGCCCGGCTCGAAGAGTGCCGGGCGGCCGGAATGTGGTTCAGTTCCAAGAACAGCATGAGAGAGACGCCGTTGCATACCCTGGTGAGTCAACGGGACTGGAATCACCATTTTCTCCCGGACGCTATAGCGGTGTTGCTCGGAGCCGGAGCAGATGCCGACGTACGTGGTTGGAATGAATCGACGCCTCTGCATCACGTCGCGGGAGGTACACGCAGATCGTTTGCGTTGCCGGATGCCGCGACGGCCTTGCTAGAGGGCGGCGCCGAGGTGAACGCGCGTGACCGAGCGGACACCACGCCACTGCACGTTGCCGCGGGAGCACACTTTGACAACCGCGCTACGGCCACGGTACTAGTGGACGCCGGCGCTGACGTAAATGCGCGCCAAGACTCGGGCGGTACGCCGCTGCATTCGGCGTCAGGACGCTCTGGGCATCCCGCCATGATTCAGTTCCTGGTACGCGCTGGAGCTGACGTTAACGCACGCGACGCAAGCGGTGAGACGCCGCTGCACATAGCGGTACGGGAGAAAAATCCCGCTGCTGCGGCCCAGTTGCTGGAACTGGGGGCCGATCCGACGGTAGTGGACAGCTCGGGCACGGTGGCCAACCCGGCGAGCTGCGAAAAATGGCCTAGTCCCGTGTTCTTCCGCCATGCAACGGCCGAAATCGTAGCCCGTTGCATTGAGTCCGGTGCGGAAGTTAAGGCTGAGGTTCAGTATGATCAGGTAAGAAACCACTCGGGGCAGCTGGTATCGTACAGGTCAGGTTCGACTCCGCTTCATGTGGCAGCCGCGTGGACTAGGGATCCCAGAGTAATCACGCTGCTCGTAGGTGCCGACCTAGACGTGAATGCACGGAACGGGGGCGACTACACGCCTCTGCATTACGCCGCCCGCGACAACACCGAATCCGCCGTGATTGCTGAATTGGTTGCGGCTGGTGCCGACGTGCAGGCCTGGGCAACCGGATCGGTTCGGGGGTACGGCATTCCTACCAAATGGGATGTCACGCCGTTGCACGAGGCCGCGCGTAATGAACATCCTGCAATCGTCCTCGCGTTGCTGGACGCCGGAGCCAACGTGAATGCAATCGCTACCAGTTGGCGAACGCCGCTCCACGATGCAGCGGCCTACAATCCAAATCCGGCGGTTATCGCAGCTCTTGTGAGCCGAGGCGGCGAGGTCAATGCCCCGCTTCCAGGCGGCAGAACCCCGCTGCACGAAGCGGCAGCGAAGAACAGAAATCCCGAAATTGTAACGGCACTCAAGCGTAGGGCAGGGCTAGGGTGAACGCACAGGGAGCCAATGACGAAGTTTGGTCGGATCGCAAGAGCATGGTGGCGGGCGCGTTAAGGGTTCGTGGGGCCACTCCTTGGGGAGGAGCCATTACATTGACGAAGTACACGGGAATCCGGACGCCCTTGCACGAGGCCGTCATGGAACGCGGCGACGCTGCGGTAGTCGCTGCGCTCATTGCAGGCGGGGCTGATGTAAACGCTCGCGGCGACTTGGATCAGACCTATGGACCCGGCGCAACCCCGCTCTACTGGGCTGTATACGCAAGCCCTGACCCAGCCGTATTGGAATTGCTCGTGCGGGCCGGAGCGGACTTAAATGCACATGCCAGATCAGGATGGACTCCGCTTCATCTGGCTGCCCTGCGGAACCCGGTCCTGTTTCCGGTTCTGTTGGACTTGGGCGCCGACCCCGACGCGCTTGACCGGTACGGCAAGACGCCCATGGACTATGCAGCCGATAACGTGTGGCTCGAAGGATGGGAGATCTTCTAACAGAAGTTTCTCCCTTCTTAGGTTCAAGTTCTGCAGCCCTTTAGGTGCATTCACGAACGGGACATGGCGTCAAGTCCCACAACAGACTCAGATCGGTGGGGTAGTGCACGTTGGTCTGGTCTGCTTTCGAGTCGCAACGGTATGCCCGTGCGTTGTCTTCTTTTTGTCCACCACTGTGGCCAACACCACCACCAGTTGGTTAACCTCCGCCAGCAATTCCGGAATGATGAGTTTTCGATCATGCATCCAGGAGAAGGGCTTTGGGATCCGACATAACCAGCTGTACGAAGTTCTGTGTTATGTACACGTCGTGTGAGTCGTACAACGATTTGGTCATATTGGGTGATGATCGTGGCGGGCGCATTGACGAATTTGTCGAAGATGGTTCTGCTTTTCGCCGTTTGATAGCGGGGGGGCCAGTCGCTGTGCTAAGACTTGGTAGAACGTACTGGCGATGAGTGTCAGTTGTATATCCAGATCAATGCGCAAGGGCACAGTACTGGAGAGTGCATCCACATAAAAGGACCGCTTTGCAGCTGCCGCATCAAGAAAATGTTGACTAAAACTCATCTGGTCGGGCGGGGTTTGAATGACCAGGCATACAACCAAGCTACAAACTGAGATCGCACAAATCCAAGAAATTCGATAGCTTTATGTAACAGTCTCAGTATGTGAAATTCGTATAATCACCAATTGGGGAAGGGCATGGGGTATGTACAAGAAATGCCATATAATCCTGAAGAATGCTCTCAATGAACCTGACTTTAAGCGACAAGGCGGACCTGCATGGTGAACGAGGCAAGGCCAGACAGATGGCCATGCGAATCCTCGTGCGCATGCTGCCGATCTTTGGAGGTCGGAAATTCCTGGACATTACTGCCGCGCACATTGACAGTTCGCTCTTTCAGGGTGATGCGACGCTCGAGTATGCCGAGCGGCTATCGAACTGGGGGGCGCGTGTAGTTGTACCTACGACACTCAATGTCGGTGGTGTGGATGAGCATGGCTGGGAACGGTGGTCTGTACCTGCTGACTGGGCGGAAAAATCCATACGGCAAATGGCGGCATATAAGTCCATGGGGTGTAAGCCCACGTGGACTTGTGCTCCGTACCAGGAGAGTAAGCGTCCGGTACTGGGGCAGCAGGTGGCCTGGGGCGAATCCAGCGCAGTTGTATTTATCAACTCAGTTTTGGGCGCGAGGACGGCGCGATATCCTGATCTAATGGATGTATGTGTAGCGATAACTGGACGTGCCCCCGCAGCAGGTTTACATCTGGAAGAGAACCGCCGAGGGCAATTGCTCTATAACCTGAAGAATGTACCGGTTGGTCTTCAGGAGGACGATAGCTTTTATGGAGTTCTGGGGCATCTGATTGGTGCTGATGCCGGAATACAGGTGCCAGTCATAGAAGGACTGGAGGTGCATCCAGGCGAAGATAACCTGAAAGCATTGGGGGCCGCAATGGCTTCCTCCGGGGCTACTGCCCTCTATCATGTCATTGGGGTTACTCCCGAAGCTCCCACCATGAATGCAGCATTTGGTGGCATGTTACCCGTACGCAAAGTAGATGTAACGATGGACAAGCTGCGTGCTGCACGCAGGGAATTAACCACGGCAGAGGGGGGCTCTCTAGATATAGTAGCCTTGGGTAGTCCACATTTTTCGATGGGGGAATTTGCGGCACTGTCTAGCCTCGTGGAGGGGAAGCGCAAGTGTGATCGGGTGCAGTTTTTGGTTACGGCAAGCCGGATCGTGCGTGCACTTACGGACAAGGCGGGCTATTTGGAGCCCATAACTCAGTTTGGTGGTACGGTTACTGTAGACACATGTATTCTGACCAGTCCAATGTTGTCCGACTCTATCAATACATTGATGACGAATTCCGCTAAGTATGCCTACTATGCACCGGGCTTGCTGGGGACGCATGTTGTCTATGGTTCGCTCGAGGATTGCGTTCGCTCTGCGATATCGGGGCGCATAGAGACCGATGCTACGCTATGGGACGCGTGATACACGGCAAGGTTCTGATGGAAGGATTGGCCTCAGGTCCCCTCCTTGTCGGCAATGCGCCGCTTAGTTTTTGGGGAGGGTATAGCCAGTTTACTGGCGAAATAATTGACCGCAGGCATCCGTTATCAGGAAAGATTGCGGCCGGATGTATCCTGGCAATTCCAGCTTCCAGAGGTTCAAGTACCACCACTGCAGTATTACTTGAGGCGGTCCGCAGGGGTACTGCGCCTGCGGCGCTAATTACCAGCGAGACAGATACGTTCCTAGTGCTCGCCTCCGTGGTAGCGGACGAGCTTTATCAAAAGCCCATTCCTGTATTGGCCATACAGGTAGAGGAGTTCGAGACACTCGAGGACGGTCAGCATGCTGAATTGACCAGAGATGGATCTCTCAGGATTACCGATCCGACCTGAATCCTGCGTTTTAGCGCTTCCAGGCCGCAAGCACTTGTCGTTTGCCAGGTGGTCCGGGCTGGCGAACAACGGAGAACCCACTTGCAGTGAGTGCACGTCGGACATGGCCGGCTACCGAATAGGTTGCAAGGCAACCGCCATCACGGAGCGCTTTGTATAATTGCCTGAAGAATTCAGGGACCCAAAGTTCTGGATTAGCTCCTGGATCGAAAGCGTCAAAGTATATACTGTCGTAGGACCGGTCAGGAAGAATCGCCTCAGTTGCTTCACCAAGGCTCAGTTGGAGTGTACTGTTGTATTCGTGGGGCAGGTTATAGGTGCCATAGGGCACCTCGTTACTGAAGGTCTTCCGCCATTCTTCTATAGTTGCCGCCAGTGAGGGGGCTCCAATGAGGTCTCCATAGTCCAACTGAGATAACAATTCGGCACTCGGGATCTGCTTATCCAATGCAGTATAGGTGAGTCGTACACGGTATCGACGAGCGGCTAAGGCAGTTATTAGCCAGTTGAGACCAGTGCCAAATCCAATCTCCAAAACGCTTACCTCCTGTTGTGTTTTAAGGAGTTCCTCTGTTCCCGATCCCTCAAGAAAAACATGACGGGCTTCCGTTAAGGCTCCATGCACTGAATGGAAGGATTGCTGGTATTGCCTGCTGTACAAGGTTCGGCTGCCATCCCGCGTGGTGAGAATTTCTAGGAGATTGTCCATGTAAGGCTGGAATGGTATTGATGCTAGGCTTTTCACCTGCATAAACTATCGATAAAAATGCCACCGTTAGGCACTTGTTGTGGTTAGAGGGTAAACCAAGGCGGGTGAACAGGTGGCATACAAGACAAGCGAGATTGGGCGTTCGTCAGCTCTACCGGATCAGAATATTCTCCTATATCCTCTTGGGGCCTGCTGTGTGACTTGACATGAACAGATTCCTATTGTCATAGTATTCGCTCGGCGCTGTTTGTAAGCTGTAGTAGCAATTTGAGTGATCCCGTACCGCAGGATGATGCCTCGTACCGTCATCGCTTAAAGTTCCTTTATGCCACAGCACATGTAAGTTGATCCTTGGTGGATGCGGTGGGTGCCTTCCTCACTGTGTTTGTGCCTCTGGAGCAATCGATCTGGCCAAGTACCTTATGGAAGAAGTCGATCAACCCCACAGCAAAGTGAGCGCTAGTTCGTCTACACCTTCGGGGCGGCAATCCACCGAAAACTGGTGGAATGTCTTTGTTCATGCCGTGAAGGGAACCGGGGGTGATCCAACCAAGGGGCCGATCCGACGCGCAGTCATTCTCCTAGCCATTCCAATGGTGTTGGAAATGGTGATGGAGTCGCTTTTCGCAGTCGTTGATATCTATTTCGTTTCGAAGCTCGGAGACGCGGCAATGGCAGGGGTTGCACTTACTGAATCGGTGCTGTCATTAATCTATACAATAGCGCTGGGTTTCAGTATCGGGGTTACGGCCGTGGTAGCACGCCGGATCGGCGAGGACGATCCAGAAGGGGCCGCCCGTGCGACGGGTCAAGCGATTCTGTTGGGGCTACTATTGGCCATCGGGTTTGCAATTCCAGGTGTTATTTACGCGCCCGAAATCCTAGGGATTATGGGGGCGGATGAGGCCACCATCGCCATTGGGCTTCCTTACACTCAGGTAATGCTCGGAGGTAATGTGGTTATTCTATTGCTTTTTCTGCAGAACGCTGCTTTTCGCGGGGCGGGCGATGCAGCGATTGCAATGCGCGTACTCTGGATAGCCAACGGGCTCAATATCATTCTTGATCCGCTGCTCATTTTTGGGATCGGGCCTTTTCCAGAGATGGGCGTGCAGGGAGCGGCGATTGCAACTACTATTGGTCGGGGAACGGCTGTTCTTGTCCAAGTCTATGTACTGTTTCGCCGCAGCGAAAAAATACGGATCCACCTTACACATTTGCGGGTCCAACTCGGGATTATGGTGCGATTAGTGCGCCTCTCGGCTACCGGCATGCTACAGATATTCATCGCTTCCGCAAGTTGGATCGGACTGATTCGGGTCACGGCAATTTCGGGAGCTGAAGCGCTGGCTGGCTACGTTATTGCGATTCGGATCATACTTTTTGCAATACTGCCTGCCTGGGGACTCTCTAACGCAGCAGCTACCATGGTGGGGCAGAACCTGGGTGCGGGAGACCCTGCACGTGCTGAACGCTCTGCGTGGATCGCCTGCAAAATCAATTTCATCTTCCTGGGAGTGATCAGTGTGTTCTTCATAGCCTTTGCGCCTACGATCGTCGGCTTGTTCGGGGGAACCAGTGCTACGTCAGAAGTGGCAATTACAGGATTGCGGATCGTGTCAATTGGCTTTGTATTCTATGGTTACGGAATGGTCTTGACTGCCGCGTTCAACGGCGCGGGTGCTGTATGGACGCCGACTATTCTGAACTTCTTCTGCTTTTGGGCCTGGGAGATTCCACTGGCGTGGGGGCTTTCAGTCTTGGGTGGGCTGGGGCCAACGGGAGTCTTTATTGCCATGACCGTATCGTTCTCTACACTGGCGGTCGTGAGCGTGGTATTGTTCAGGCGGGGTTCGTGGAAGCTGGCTACAGTATAGGACTGTGATCTTACGCCGTCGCGTTTGTCCGTGGTATAAATGCCAGATTTGATATGGTGTATTCACGGACTGTCTAAATGCTCAAAATTAAAGGCTTGCTTCTCGGATGGTTCACAGTAGCATCAACACCAGCCCGATGTAAGGATACGGCTTCTATTTTTGATCTCAACGCTGACAGGTTCAGATTGACAGCGGTCAGGCCTGGGGTCGTGAAACTGTGCGAAAGGCACGAAATCAGTAGTGTCAGTGTTTTATTTCGGTCATTAAGCCATTATTGGGGCATTATATACATGAGCCCCCATGTTATGCAGCAACTCACATATCCATTTCATGGATCAATGGGGTGGCCAACGCCTCTTGCCATGAAAATGCCCCCATCCCGGAGGCCATTTGTATTTGCGGCCAGATGCGGGCCGCAGACATGGATGCCTTTGGTAGCACAATCGGGTTCACGTTGATTGGGAACTCACATATATGATGTCCCATCATTGTCTATACTATGATTTCGATGTTAGGACTCATGTCGTATACGGAACACGTTACATCTCTTATTCGGTGAGGCTCTGGTATTAATGTCCACATGTCAATTGAAAACAAACGAACGGGAGAAGGTATCAGGTTCAAGATTCAACGGTTACAGTTTGGCAAATGGAAATCGTTCAAGATTGTGAGTTCAACGACCCGGTACTTTGAATGTATATGTCGGTGGCATTTGCTGTGACCGCGAGATGGAGTTATGCCCTACTATCTGTACGTAAAACCATGGTTTATGATTGCATGCCAGTGCGTGTGTTCGTGGTACTGGCGTGTTTATCGGCCAGTATGCTGGGCTTGGTTGGATGCTCTACGGAGGATGGGGTGTCACAGGAAAATTCCCTTGTTGCAACAACCAGCCCTGTGGAAGCCATAGGGGGGGATCGGTTTATGGAGAATGTTCGGACTATGCAAAAATCCGGGGACGTGCTGTATCTCAGTGGAAAGGGTTATGATCATGTTTTCGCTTTGGATGATAGTTTAGGAGTCATCCGGACATTTGGCCGCAGTGGTGAGGGACCAGGAGAATTTTCTAACTCGCTGACTACTTTTTACGTTGAAGGTAACAGAGTTTTCGGTTTCGATGGCAGATCTACAAACATTCACGTATTTTCGCTCGGGGGAGACTATCTAAGATCTTTTTCAGTAGATCTAAAAACGAATCCCTGGTTCCAGGGGATGTCGGTAAATAATCAGGGTGATGTATACATTGCCACTGCACTTCCGCCGGATCCATATTCAATAACAAAATTCGACTCTTCTGGTACGGTTATTAAGACTTTTGGGGAGTTACTTACGATGTCGTACTCCGAGAAGATGAATCGTAGACTGAGCGGGCGGGTCATCACCTTGATCAACAATGAATATTTACTGGCAGTGGGCGAATCTGTCCCAGTTATTGAAAAATATTCGCTTGACGGTGAATTAATCCAATCTTCGGATTTATCTGACACGCCCTATTTTCGGAAACGGCTTGACTATGCAGAGGATCGTTACTCACAAGCAAACGGTGGTCGGGTAGGCATCGTGGGTGTTATTAGTTATATGGTCACACTCAACTCTAGGGTTTATCTAATACCAATTGAAGGCTATCCTGAAGTTGGATTAGATGTGAATAGACTTTTGGAGATAGACTTGGAATCGCTGAATATTTTGGACGCGTATACTTTGCTGGATCATCAGGGGGATCCGCTGAAGTGGGTGGCGGCATTTGTATTTGTTTCGGAGGATGAATTGTTGGTTTTTCATTACACTGACGGTGCGTTTTATCGGTACAAAGACATAGATTTGTTTCAGTAGCTATAAGCAGAGCGCAAGATAAGCTACACATCCTGTTGTTATCAATATTCTTATGTGCCTGCATTTTATTTCTTGTTTTTAGATTGAGTGGTGGGAGCAACATTGAAGCGGGGCAAGACAAAATGAGTGAAGTGGGGGTTAGACGAATGAATCTGATTGTGGAGTCGTTAGCGGGCAGGCCAGTTTACACCGAGTTGACTGTCGAACCCAATTTTGCTTGGGGTAGCAACGGAGCTTTAATTGTCCTATACACAGATGAGTAAAACCATGGTTGATGATAACATGCTAGCACGTATGTTGGTGGTACTGGTGTGTTTATCGGCCAGTATCCTGGGTTTGACTGGATGCTCTACGGAGGATGGGGTGTCACAGGAAAAGTCTCTTGTCGCAACCGGCCTTGTGGAAGCCATAGAGGGGGATCGGTTTATGGAGAGTGTTCGGGCCATGCATAAATCCGGGGACATCCTGTATCTCACTGGAAGGGGTTACGATCATATTTTTGCTTTGGATGATGGTTTAGGAGTCATCCGGACATTTGGCCGCAGTGGTGAGGGACCAGGAGAATTTTCTGAAGCTCCGGGTTTTATTTACGTTGAAGGTGATAGGGTTTATGCTTACCGAGGCAGAAGCATACACGTATTTTCGCTCGAGGGGGACTTTCTAAGATCTTTTTCAGTAGGTCTGAGAAGGGGTCCTTGGTCCCAGGGGATTTCGGTAAATAATCAGGGTGATGTATACATTGCCAGTGTACTTCCGCAGGATCCATACTCTTCAATAACAAAATTTGATTCTTCGGGTACGGTTATTAAGACTTTTGGAGAGTTACTTACGACATCGTACCCCGAGAATTTGAATCGTAGACTGAGCGAACGGCGCATCACCTTGATCAACAATGAATATTTACTGGCAGTGGGCGAACTTATACCAGTTATTGAAAAATATTCGCTTAACGGTGAATTAATTCAATCTTCGGATTTATCTGACACGCCCTATTTTCGGGAACGGCTTGACCATTCAGAAGATCTTTACTCACAAGCAACCGGTGGTCCGATAGGCGTCGCGATGGTTATTAATTATATGGCCACACTCAACTCTAGGCTTTATCTATTGCTAATTGAAGGCTATCCTGAAGTTGGCACGAATGTGAATAGACTTTTGGAGATAGACTTGGAATCGCTCAATATTTTGGATGTGTATACTTTGCTGGATCATCAGGGGGGTACGCTGAGGTGGGTGGATGCATTTGAATTTGTTTCGGAGGATGAATTGTTAGTTTTTCATTACACCGACGGTGTGTTTTATCGGTACAAAGACAGAGATTTGTTTCAGTAGCTGCGAGCAGAGCGCGAGATAAGCTACACATTCTGTAGTATCAATATTCTTATGTGCCTGCATTTTTCTTGTTTTTGGATTGATTGGTGAGAGAAATATTGGGCTCTTCGTCTTTATTTAGTGGAGATCGAATACTGATGCCTACAGTCGTGCCCATCGCAAACCTCCTGGACTGACGATTTCTAGAATTTTGTAGGGGACTCAGGCATATAATTCTATACTTTTCATCTTCACGTTACCGTCACATTACGTTTATGCTCAGTCCAGCTGTTCAGGATTATTTGAAGGCAATCTTCACACTGCAGGAAAAGACTTCTGTGGTTGCCACGAACGATATCGCACGTGCAATGAAGGTTTCCGCCGCATCTGTTACAGGTATGATTAAGCGACTGGATCGCATGCAGCTGGTTGTATATGAATCGTACAAAGGGGTAACGCTTACTGAGGCAGGCGAAAAAATTGCACTGGAAATCATTCGTCATCATCGCCTGTTAGAGACTTATCTAAAAGAAGTCATGGGGTACTCATGGCAAAAAATGCACGAGGAGGCAGAGCACTTGGAGCATCATATCTCCGAGGACTTTGAACAGCGGATTGATGCTCTGTTGGGGTATCCCACACATGATCCGCATGGGCATCCAATCCCTACACAGGACCTGAGTCTGGTCCATGCCGAGACCATTACACTTGCGGAAGCTCCCGTTGACGAATCCCTGGTGATCCACCATGTCTCAGATGAAGATACAGCACTTCTCCACTTACTGGAGCAGATTGGCTTAATGCCAGGATGCAGAGTGCATATTGTAGTGCGCGATGAGAATGGTACGAAAATACAGGTTGGCGGCCGCGAAGAGTTTGTCGGAGAGGCAGTAACCCGCGGCGTGCACGTGATGGCTTAAAGGTATCTGCCCGATATGAGGGCATATTTGATCCAAATCTAGGTCAGATTTCGGGTAGCTTCCAGGGATTATTATGCTGCCTGTGCAAGAGAGGCTGGGGCTTCAGGAAGGAGATTCCATCCTTGACCCATCTTCGCCACTCCGTTTGACGAGTTACTGATTTCGGTGCTCATTTTCCCCATTTTTCCGTCTAAAAGGGCCGATTTTGCCCCGAATTCATGCGTTTTGACCCAAATTTCGCGGGTTTTTTCGCAAAAGGGCTTTGTAGTGCTCCTGTGTTGTCTTCGGGAACCTCCCCCAACCCGAAAAGTATCACACCAGATCACTAATCCCCGACGAACATGTTTATCCGAACGCGATCCCGACG
>MPNB01000161.1 GCA_002238805.1 Rhodothermaceae bacterium bin80
AGTAAGCAGGTCCCCGCCAACCTTGTCCCGGGATCGGGAGACCACCCCGGTTTTGACCATCTTCTAAGGACTTTCGACACGTCATCCGTGATTCACTTGCGTTCGACTCTACGACTCACACCTGACAGATTCCTACACCTGCCTTTTCCCAACACGCTCACCACCACACCTCTTTAGTGCAGCAGCTGTGGGCGGTTTGCAACCTCCGCCTGTACGGCGATTGCGGGGGGCCGACCCCCATCCCTTATACAGTTCGTACATTTCGGCTATGTCATTGACTCACCTCCATGTACTTCGTGGCACACTCTCCCGTAGTCACCATAAACGGATGTGGGAGGCTGCATATGCCTCCAAAGTATCATTCGACTACCCGAGCAAAATCAAGACGGTTATAATCAATTTGCAATTACTTGACTTTATAAAAAATATGTCGTAAATTTCTTAGCTGTACCGGAGATGGTTACTACAAAGTTAGACCGCTGCCAACTTCGCTGTGCAAAATAAATTGATGAATCTTCACCAAGCTACTCCATACGTGTACAGTGGTTCCGTGCCTTACATAGTAAGAACAATTTTGTGAAACCCGCATCCGTTATGCCCTAGGTTGTAACAAGGTGTATAGATAATACGTAACGGGGGCCGAGGCTGGTCCCCGTCAAAAAACAGATTAAAAGATAACGTGAAGAACATAGCACGCATTATTCGAAAGGATACCAGACGACGTTCAGCCCTCAGCCGCTTCGATGCGCTGCAGGAGATGTCCGATGAAGACCTGATGGAGCATTTCCAGGCTGGCGTAGTCGAGGCATATAATATCCTCTGGGAGCGCTGGACCGGTCCCTTGGTCAATTTCCTGTACCGGTTTACCGGAGATAAGAAAGCCTGTGAAGATCTAATCCAGGAAACCTTCCTTCGTGTATACCGCAACCGGCATTCGTACAAAAGAATTGCTAGGTTTTCAACTTGGCTGTATACCATTGCCGGCAACCTGGCAAAAACAGAGTACCGCAAGCGCAGCAGGCGTCGGATGGACTCCATCCAGTCGTTCAACCGCGATGGCGAGGAGTTTGAAATGCCCCTCCCCGATGAGACCTACGCACCTGACAAGCACGCCGAAAGTGCCATCCAGGACCAGTATATCCAGATGGGGCTTCTTGCGATGCCTGACCACTTCCGTGAGGTCGTGATCCTGCGAGATATTCAGCAACTCAGCTACGAGGAAATTGCTATTATTACCGGTCTGCCGATGGGTACCGTGAAGAGCCGAATCAACCGAGGGCGTACAAAGCTTCAGGAGCTCTTGAAGGATATCTATCCGTTCCTAGAGGGGGAGGATGAAGAAGATGACTATGAGGTATTCTTTTCCGAGCTAGCATAGCTCCGGCTACTCAGCAAGAGCCACAAGTAGACTTAACTGCTCAACTGGGTTAGGATTGTTAGAAGCACGGTAACACCCGCGAGAATGGCGAGTGCGATCACGATGTTTTTGCGCTGCTTACGGTTCATAGTCTTGTGTGGCTGTGGCTAGTAATAAAAGTCATTCTTTTCAACTTTGCAAGTGTTGGGCTTCCGGTCCACATTTGATGGTTCTGTGTGGCTCCTGACAGATGGCTTCATTCCCCTTCTTTCAAGTAGACGCATTTACAAGCAAGCCACTTCATGGCAACCCCTGCGCAGTAGTACTTGACGCAGACTCGCTGACAAGCGATCAAATGCAGTCGGTGGCGCGTGAACAGAATCTCTCGGAGACCGCATTCATCCTGCACTCAGACAGAGCTGATGTCCGGGCTCGTTATTTTACTCCAGCAGAAGAGATTCCGCTTGCCGGTCATCCTACTATCGCATCTATCCACACGTTGATAGAAGCCAACCGTATAGCGCTCACAGGAGAGCGAACTACAATCTCCCTCGAGCTTAAGGCCGGGATAGTGTCTGTGGATGTCGTATCGGCTGAAGGGCGATCCCATGAGATCGTCATGACACAGCTCAAACCGGAATTCCTCTCTACGGTCCCCCGTAACAAAGCTGCATCAGTCTTCGGCCTGTCAACCGAAGATCTTGTAACCGGGAAGCCAGTGCAAGTTGTCAGCACTGGAACCCCGCAACTCATGGTGCCAGTGCGAGAAATTGATTGCCTGGGAAGAATTCAGGTTGACGTGGATGCACTCACACAACTGCGTCGTGAGTTTTTGTTTTTCAGTGTGCACTTGTTTGCCCAAATAGATTCAGGTACATTCGCCCGCCATTTTGCCAGTCCACCAGACCTGTTTGAAGATCCATTTACTGGGAGTGCCACGGGAGGAATGGGGGCATATCTATGGCATCATGGACTCATTGATGTGCCTGATTTTTTAGCATTCCAGGGAACTTGGATGCAGCGTCCCGGGCAAGCTCGCGTAAGAGTGTTGGGACCGCGTGACAATATCTCTGCGGTCCAAGTTGGGGGCGAAGCGGTTACTGTAATTGTCGGCACACTTCATGTGTCGTAATTCTTCCTGTTCACAAATATCATCGATGTGGGCCTTTCGTTAACGAACAAAAAAGAATTAATGAACCACGCTATTGACACACAGCTCATTCATGCAGGGGAAGCGGATCGCGTAGATGGGGCCGTACGCATGCCGATTTTTCAAACTGCTATGTTTGAGCATGATGATAACCCGCTGCGATATATCCGCTACAATAACACACCTAACCAGGAAGTACTCAATCGCAAACTTGCGGTACTGGAGGGTGCAGAGGAAGCCCTGGTCACCGGAAGTGGCATGACCGCAATCACCGGAGCAATCCTCTCAGTACTCAAACCCGGCGAACATTTGCTTGCACAGGACAGCCTCTACGGTGGTACGCATGGATTCGTGTGCACGCTGCTAGCAGACCTTGGAATAACTGTTTCGTTCTTCGATGCAAACGCACCGGATACATGGCAATCACTCCTTCAGACAAATACGCGTGCAATTTATGTCGAGTCTATTACGAACCCCCTACTCCATGTCTGTGATCTGGAGGGCATAATTGCATTTGCCCAAGCCAACAAGCTTGTATCGCTGATTGACAATACGTTTGCCACGCCGTTCAATTATCGAGCTATCGCTGCCGGATTTGATCTGTCTCTTCACAGCGCGACCAAATACCTGAATGGCCATTCTGATATTGTCGCGGGTGTGATAATTGGCAGCGGGGAACAGATATATAAAGCTCGCCAAACCCTTAAGCATCTGGGAGGCGCCCTGGACCCTCATGCCTGCTTTTTGCTCCATCGAGGTATGCAGACGCTTGCACTGCGAATGAGACAACATAATGCTACTGCACTTGCTCTGGCCAAATTCCTCGAAGCCCACGATAAAGTTACGCATGTATACTACCCTGGCCTCCCATCCCATCCACAGCACGAGCGGGCTGCTCGTCTCTTCAGAGGCTTTGGTGGAATGTTGGGCATTGAGCTTAAAGGGGAACTGGAGTCCGTCACAGCATTGATTGCCCGCCTCCAATTACTTCTCTATGCACCAAGCCTCGGAGGTACTGAGTCGCTCATGACACGGCCGGCAATCAGCTCTCACGCGGGACTCACACCAGAGGAGCGAGAGGTCGCAGGAATACGGGACTCCCTGCTGCGTATTTCGGTAGGGATTGAGCATGAGGACGACCTGATTGCTGACTTCAATCAAGCGATCCAGTAACATTCTACTTGAATATCCCTCCACTCGTGATGTGACTTGCCCGACACTAGTGCGAATTGACAGCTTTAACGTATCAGTACCATAGGGGGCTGGCACCTAGAGGTCTAGGAAACACTGCAGTGTGGACAAGCGCCACGTCCCTCAGGGGAAACGGTCCCTGAAACATCGGACAAAGAAACAACCGGAGCCTCCAAATACTACCGATGCACCGCTCGCAGAAAATCCGGTTTATCCACGGGTTGCTAGGAGCAGGAATATGTGCCGTATGGGTAGGCATTAAGTCCGGTCGAACCTGGGTAAACTAGTGTCTGCCAGAAAACACCTATTTCGGCTGAGTTAAGGGCGTCATGGCCCTGGTTTGCGTACGTCTGAGGTATCAATTCGAGGGGGTGGTGGCTTGGTCACGTCGTATTTGGGTTAGCGTCTCTGCTAAAAGTCGGATTTACGCCGGTTTCCGCAAATTTTTCGGGATCTGATCTGCCCAGCGGACAGACCTCGGGCCAGTTCTGTTGTTCTGCACGCCTTGTTTGATCGTATCCGTACGACCAGGGGGGCTTCACGCCGCCTTTCGGCGCGCCTTATGCCACCGGTCGTATTGCCTCCGCTGCTTCTTAACGAT
>MPNB01000162.1 GCA_002238805.1 Rhodothermaceae bacterium bin80
GAGCTGCCTGACGTAAGGTGATCCCCCCATAACGAGGGTTCTCTACTGGTTTATCCAGCAACTCGTAGGCACGGTGCTTCTGGGCACGGTCGGGATTAGTGTGTTTCTCGTGGAAAGTTACAGTTTGCAGTATAATTCCCAAATTAATATGGTATTCTCGTACGAATACTTCCGCAGTACGGCTCTGCAAGAGTCGGACTGATTCCAGGCGGCAGGCCTCAATCGCTTGAAGACACACGCTCAGCGGGCGGCTCACTTCTGGCGTACCAGACTGCCCGTTGCGACCTGATTGCCCGCCTCTAGGCGATAGAGGTATATGCCGCTGGGCCAGGATGACGCATCCAGACGCACGGAATGCGCACCGGCACTGTGCCATTCGTCCACGAGCATGGCCATTTCGCGACCGAGAATGTCATAGACCCGCAAGCGAACGTGCGAGACTTCCGGCAACTCGTAGGTAATGGTGGCTGCTCCCGCAAACGGGTTGGGATAGTGCGCAGTCCACAGATTCCCCACAGGCCGTGCGTAATCATCTGCGCGCGCTATTGTCACTGGCCCATACTTTGCCAGAAACGCCTTGCTACTGCCGGGACGCCTCGCGAGCGTGTCCACCCCCACGATGATGTGATCCGGCCCGTCTGGATACTCGTACGCAAACCCCGCAACGTACAGTTCGCCGCTCGGCATGGGCTGTATGCCGGAGACCCTGGAATAACGCGGCCCGGTCACCTGCAGGGTGCGGGCCAGGGTGCCTTCCGCATCGTATTCGACGAGCAGTCCCGTCAGGTTTCTGGAGCCCGGGGTGGTGCCATCGGTCAGCACGGTGTCTTCAATCTGAATCTGGTGGCCGTAATACCTGCCGCCCACATATACGTGGCCGCGCATATCCATTGCGATTTCTGTGAGCTCCAAAGCGTCGTCGGGAATCAGCCGGCGCACCCAGCGCAGCGTCCCGTCAGCGGCATGGCGCGTCACAAATTCCAAGTCCCCATACCCATAGTGGGACGGCACCGTGAAGGTCGTGTCTCCGACCGCCACTATGATACCGCGCAGGGTATAGCTCACCGTCCAGGCAAGTGCCAGTTCTCCGTCGTCACTTGCCGTAAAAATCCAGGGCACGGCCGTGTTTCTGGGTCTGAGATAGCGGTCGTCGGTAAATGCCAGATAATCGGCTTCCACACCAAGATCGCTTCCCGTCCGCAGCCAGCGCAACTTGCCGGTTGCGTCGAAGGACACGACGACGGCGGCGGATTCCTCGAGCCGCACGCTGTCCGGCTGCCCCTCTGCGAATACTGTGCCCCTTGAGAAAAGGCCGCCCAGATAGGTATTACCCGCGGCATCCACGTCAAAGCTGGGCCTGGCCGGAGCCTTTCCGTAGAGTATATAGTTGTTAGTAGTATAATGACCATCGCTGGGACCTACCATCCGGTGCGCCCAGCGCACGTTGCCTTCGTGCGAATAGCTGGCCAAAAATACAGTGCGGACGGGGTATGACAGGACGGGGGGAACATAGGGCACCAGCAGGTGCTCAGGCCCCAATCGCAGCGTATCCAGATAGTAGCCTGTAACATACATGTTGCCGGCATCGTCTCCGCCGAGCCCCAGGATGTAGGCCGGCCCGTCATACATATCGTAGTCGACCGGCCCAGCCAGGTAGGTGGCCTGCAGCGAATCTCCGGCATCTGAATAGCGGTTGATAACTATTCCCCCAAAATCCCCGTCGCCCCACCGGGTGATCTGAGGACCATATCCCCTCAGCGCCCCCTCGTTTGTCCAGACGTACGGGCCCTGTGCCACTACGGTGTGGATGGATATGTAATCATCGCGTACAGATAGCGCACCCGGTCTGACCCAGCGCACGTTTCCGTCCGCATCAATCCGCGCAAGAAAATTTTCGTTGCGCTCCGGAACGAAGACGGTTCCATCGGACCAGCGGATTGCGTTCCCGTACGGAACGTTGCCCGACATGTATACGGAGCCCCCCGCATCTGCGTCCAGACCAAAATTCTTGGTCACATCCTCTGCTTCGATGATCCAGGTGGCCGGCTCGAAGGACTGCGCCCGGAGAGCGTCCAGCCGGGGCAGGAACATGGAAACCAGAAAGAGGAAAATGATTCGGCGCATCGGAGATTCCCTGAAGATCCTCAATACAACATATACCTATTTGACCAGAGATACCCAGTGGGTCCAATGCTGCCGGGCGGTTTCCATGCGGAGCAGGTACATGCCGCTCGGCAGGTGGGCAGCCTCGAACTTTACCGAATGTGCTCCGGCTACCATGTCGGAATCCGCCAGCACGGCGACGCGGCGTCCGAGCACATCGTAGACCCGCAGCCGCACCGGCCCAGCTTCAGCAAGCGAAAAACGGACGGTCGTTATCGGGTTAAAGGGATTTGGATACGCCCCATGCAGCGAAGCCTCCGTGTGGGTCGCCACGGAATCGGTTTGTAAGCCGATAACCTGATCCGAAAGTGAGACCATAGACTGGGCTGCATTGCCGCCACCACCATCCGGCGGGTATTTCACGACCACCGAGGAGGTTTTAAGCGTACCTGCAGGATCAGTGTAGTCTTTGTAGGCTACCACTCTATAATAGTATACCGAGCCCGGGCAGGTGGCCCCCGTGTCCGTGTACGCGCCGTTTCCGGCAGCGATTGCGGGGAGAGCTGCAATCTGGGACCAGTCTGTATTATTCGTCGACCGCTCTACTAAATAGCCGGTTTCCTGGCTGGAATTATCGGCCCACGTGAGCTCAGGACGTCTGGGATTTCTATTGGTGGGACAGGTGACTGCAAGGTTGCTGGGCATATTGGGGCCTCCGATCCTGCGTTTTGTGAACACGGATTCGAAGATGGTCGAAGACTGTGTATCGGTTTCATTAGTGAATGCGTCTCTGAATTCAATTATTGTTGTGTTGATCGTAATCGCTTGGAGCGCCGACATCAGAAGTGATGCGGCATTGATATTGCTCCCGGAGTTTTCCCTGATATCCCACGCGGCTCCGGCTAACGCCATTCCTTGCTTATAACGATACGCTGTTGTTGTACTCAGAATGCGAGCTCCACAAATGCGATTCCAATCGCTCACGCTCTCATTGTCCGATGGCAACCAGGGACAGATATGATTCATCTTACTCAGCTCTCTCCACGGGACCGGGCCGTCAAGACTGCTCGCTCCCGGCCCTCCAAATAGCCAATGGTCCGTTTTGTCAGCAGCAAAAAAATCAGCGGCTCCCTCTCTGATTGCGTCAATATCAGCTCGAAAATTGAACCCTTGATCAAGAATATCGAACTGCACTACGTGGCCATATTCATGCATGATAATTTCGCTTGACCTTCCATACTTGCCTCCCGTGCGTATGGTGAACCGTTCCTTGCCTGGACTTACACCCGCTTCGTCCCCATCCTCGACATTGATTTTGATTTGAGCGTCATTCAATAATTCAAATCCCAGCTCCGTCTTATAATATTTGTGCATTTCCCGGGCATGATAGAGTCCGTTCAGCGCCACGGCGGTATGGCCGTGTTCCCCGTCAACGCCCCAGCCCCAGTCGTAATCCAGAGTGGTTGGTCCATTGACACTCAGCGTAAAGCTCTGCGTGGCATCACAGGATGACAGGAGAGTGGATTCCACCACGGACGCGACATCGTTTGCCATCGTGAAGGTCAACGTGTAGGTGCCCGGCCCGGGCAGATCGGCCGAATAAAACCCGCTTTCACTTGCGTAGTCGGTGCAGTAGGGATTATTGCTTCCGGCCCGGGCGATCGAATACTTCGCCTTCGGAAACTCCTCGGAAATGTGTTTTATGAGCGCGTTATCCTTATCGTCCGGCGTCTCGTGGTAGTTCAAGGACACTTGGCCGGATATCCCGTGCTCGGTCACTATGCCACCGCCCTGGCAACCGGGCACCGGCATGGTGCCTGCGCCAGCCCTTTTGCGAACCGCAACGTCGCGCTGGAACAGCGGCAAGGGGGCTGCCACGACGATCGGCGACGCGATGGGAGCCTCCGCCGTATCCGTACGAGAATCCCATGTACAATAAGCTAACTTCTCTGTTCAATTTTGTGTGCATAATTTTTCAGGCATAGTTCAGCGCCTAAGAATGTTGACTACATGGCGAACCCAGTGCGCCGTTTGATCGGATTCCGAGGACGTTGGAGACTTGCGCGCAGGTAGGGAGCTATGCTGCTTTTGCGAGCGTAACTTCTCGGTTGACCTTCCAGTGATGGGGTAACAG
>MPNB01000014.1 GCA_002238805.1 Rhodothermaceae bacterium bin80
CCTGGGTCTCCTCAATGTGCACCTGATAGCCCACCAAGGCCATGGCGAGTCGTTCTATTCCCCTCCACATGATCTGATGGCCCGGTGGTGGGGCACGATTCCGGTTTTGATAGCCGCCCAACACCCCCACCAGCAACATGGCGTCCTGCAGCGTCCTGGGTTCCGGCAGTCGTACCCGCTTGGCGTAGCCGGTCAGGAATCCAAGCTCCAGCTCTGTGAAGAATACCGACGGATCCAGCTCCGGCATGGTTCGCCCCAACAGCGTCAGTACCATGAGACGCCAGGCAATCACACAGTAGATCGCCAAGGCCCGTTCCAGTCTTAAGGCGCTCCGCAGCTGCATACGTTCCACTTTGCAGCCGCTCTTGAGCACCCGGAAAAAGTCCTCAATCCGCCAACGTTTCAGATAATACCCCAGCACCTGCTCCGCAGCGCGGGCCGAGGGCACCGCAAGACTGGTCAGCAGATACCATTCAATCGCCTTTTCGCCCGCAGGCGGCGAGACTTCTTTGATATGCACCCCGGTCAGCGTCACCGGATCCGCATCCGCAACCAGTGGGGTCGCGGGCAGCGTAACCGGGCCATAGCGTACTTCGGCATCGGCGACGCGATAGGCGCGCCCGGCCGCCTTCGACCGCACGGACCGGCGATGAATCTCAATCCTGATCGTCTTGGCAGCTTTGCCGCCGGACATCGTCTCAAACAGCTTTTTGCCTCTAGCCAGCCGCCGATTCTTAGATGCCCGCACCAGCAGATCAACCCGCTTGTGCCGCCGCTGCGCATCAAAGAGGGCAAAACTGTCGCCCTCCCGATCCATAACGCAGAGAACCTTGATCTTGCGTGATAGCTCTTGCGCGGCTTCACAAATATCCTCATAACTATCCAGCCACCGCTGCGCCTTTGGCTTCAACGGTCCATCGGTCGGATCTTTGTAACTGCACCGCAACACGCCCAGTGGCAGACCATCGGTGGTGGTCGCCAGGGTGGTATGAATATGCAGTCCCCGTGATTTGGTCGTGGTCTGATTCTGACCAATGACATCCAAGTCCTCGCAAGCCGGGCGCGGCTCATACTTCAAACGGCTGCCATCCTGGATGCATAAAACCGTCTTTTGACTGCGCATACGTTCTATCGTACGCGCCCGATGCGGGGCCAACAGGTTCTCCGGCGTTACCTCAGACGCCGGATCGCTCGCCAGGAGACGGTAATGCCCCTTAACCGCCGCCCGATCATAGCCGGTGTTCCCGGTAATCGCCTTGCCGAGGGTATCGGCGAGCAGGGACGCACTCTTGACCAGCCGCGCCGAGCGCAGCGTGTTGCCCAGCGGCGCATCCCCAAACTCGGCCTCGGCCCACTGTTCGCTATCCAACAGGTCGCCAGGTTGTCTGACGGGACGTAATTCCACCGCAGGCACCCCCAGTTGCTGACGCCACCCGCGATTAAGTTCGTATACATACAACGCCTTCGGCGGCTCTGGAGTCTCATGGCGGAGGCCGCCAGCGGTTTGTCCAATGTACTGAAAATTGGTGGCCTTGAAGCAGGAACCCGACCATTGGGGATCCACATAGGTTTCAACGATCCACACGCGGTAGCCGTAATGCTGCTGATAGTCCTCAGCCAGTCTCCTGAGCAGGCGACTGAGGACGTGGCTGGCCAGATGCTGGCACCGCTCCCGCATCAGGAACCGGCTCAGGCACACCACACGGTGCAGATGGGCCTGTCGCTGCGCGTCCGACCAGGCCATCCAGTGCTCCCGGGCCGCCAGCCGCAGGGCGGCCGCCGAAAAACCGACCGCACCCAGATACCCATGCGCACTGTCAATCAGGTAGCGCACTTGGGCACCGCAAAATGTCGTCACACCTCGCGGATGCTCATGATGTAACAGCGTGTTCCAGATCTCACGCTGATCGGTGTCGGTCACCTTAACCAGCGTAAGATCCTGCACCTCGTTAACCACCTCAGGCAAACGTTCCGGTGCAGGCACCGGCTCGGCCAGCAAGCGGGGACCCGCCCCCGCCGCGTAATTGTTCGTCGGCGCCGGCAATGCAATCTGCCCACGGTCGGCCAGCTTTGACAACGCACGGGCGCAGGTGGACACCTGCAACCGACCGCAGGCATCAACAAACCTGAAAAGTTCACACACGCGCCTGGCTATCGCCGCGCGCGTAGACAACGCGGCATCGCCCACCACCGCGGTGAGACGCGCCTGCGATTCCGGGGCACTCAAGGTGCGCAAAACCTGACTCTGCGTGAACATGCCACCAATATATGGGGCACTGTTCAGAATGTCAAGTCAAAAAGTTGGGTAAAGGGCAGGCCTTGGGCGACATTGCCGCACAAGGAATAGCTGCGAACGTCCTGCCAGGAACCGTGGACAGACTCCGAGGAGATGCCGTACGCCACGGCATATAGCTCTTCGCCTTCCACTTCCTTGAAGATCGCGTGAAACGTCTTGCCGTGGACGCGCCAGTTGTTCCGGATCTGCTCTTTGAAGCTGTGTTCGTCCAACCCCTCCAGCCCGAGCTTTTCGTTGATCGAGCGCAAGAGGCGTTGCCCGGCCTTACTGTGATAATACTCGGCCCCGGAAGCTGCTTGTTTGAGCATCGTGAACCGGTTCCTGTAGGAACAGCGCCGATAGTCTTCCATCGTTGATTCGTCCGAACGGAGCAGATAGGTCGCAGTAACAGCCACTTCAATGAGCGATCGTTCGGCGATGGGCGCGTACTCTGCGCTGTCCTCTTTGTAAAGCCAGATGACTGGGATACAAGACTGGCACTCGCACAGGTAAAGGGTGGAGTATTCAGTCTTAGTAGTCTACGTGATTTCATTCATGTCATCAATAGGGATAATGCGGCATTGGGGTGTTATGTGACACTTCGACCAGTAAGTTCACGCGCAGCCAAAACGGAGGTTGTAAACATTGGTAAAGTTTCCGTGGAGGGAAGGCCATATCCGCGAATGCAGATGTGGTCTATTGAGGATTATTTCGATAAACGTATGCCCAATTTTCCTATGATGAATGATCCGTACACAGGTAAACCAATGAACATACCGCAATTATTCATCTAACATATCCCCCATGAAACATCCAAAAGATTCAAGGCCCAAGATCATAATTTCAAGTCAAGACGAGAACTCTGACAAATCAATTAAATCAACTGGCAGACCTCGCGGTCGTCCAGTCAAAAATGATATTATGAACTTACAGGGCTCCATTCCGGCAACGCCGGAAGAACTTGCAAGGGTAATTCTGTCCACACCACCACACAAGATCAAGACTTAACGTCAATCGGTTTCACATTTCTTGGGTACTATTGTATATAATTCCCTTTTCAAACCACATTCTTCTCTGATCCCTGTTGAAGTCAAGTGTTGCAGGATCTGGGTAAACCCCAGCAGATTCAGGGCGAATGAGCGTCATCCAGAGGTGTCCACCCTCCCGTGAAGCCTTTTTAAGTCACGGTCAGCCACCTTGAGCCCTGACCGTATAGCCCGGCGCCCGACTTCCGCGAGAGGAACTCCGTGGTCATCCGCGACACGCTCTAGTGCACTATAGAGACTTTCATTCACAGATATCATCACGCGTCGGCTAAGGACCCGCTTCCTCGGCCGCCTCGGTTTTGGCTTGTCGGTATCTTGAGTCATTATTTCAATCGTCGCTAAAGCCCCCTTGTTAGATGGTGCCCCAATTCTGAATACGCCCCTTCTCCCCAGAACCACATGTGCAAGATAGCACGGGCACCTAACCTTTTCAACCTTCTAGGCTCTCGTCTAGGGTCGCAATGACATCCCTGCCAATCAGTTTATGCTGTGCGTCGCTCGCCCCCCCTCCAACTCTTGAATTAATTGACTACCTTAATTATCGGATCGCTCATCTACCGAATGACGCTTCTGTTCATCCACAAATTCACGGAGTGCACGCACCTCTATAATAAGAAGGGTTGTCGCTTTTAGTTAATCCGCCGTAGCCCGTTCCACAGTCAACGAGGCATGTTGTCATTGGTTATATCCGCACTACCAATAAGACAAAGACAACTAACCGTGAAACAAGACAGAAACGATAAAGATGCAAAAGTGTAACACATTAAGTTGCGGGATCGATTCGGTTAAAAACTTAATGGGACTAACTATTTAGCTCATATAATATCAATCATTCAGTACAGATGAAGGAGATCCTTCTGGCTAGGCCTTCGCGTGTCACGAAAGAAGCAGTTGACTTGATCAATGCGTCCTATTCAGGACAAACGAGAGTGATCTACGCACGCGAGTTAACAAACCTGTATGTCTGGCTCAATGGGAGGGAATTGACAGATGAGACACTATCAGGCTACATCGCCAGCCTTCACAATAAGGGTCTTTCCCCCACAACCTGTAGCATGGTAGTCTCTGCCGTGAATTCTGTCAATAAGCTCATGGGAAGCCCCTCTCCTGTCGGCCCCAAGACAAAGCGCACACTCATGGGAGTCCGACGTGAAGGCCGCGGACGCGGCCGGGGGCAGATGGATGGGTTGAGATGGGAGGATCTCGAGGTGATCCTGAAAGTAGCAGACATGAAAGAGGGCTTAATCCACAAACGCAACACAGCACTGCTTTCGGTTATGAGCGATGCTATGCTCCGTGTCAGCGAGGTCGTGGCATTGCGCGTGAATGATGTCATCTCCTCGGAGAACGAAACCGGGTTGCTCAGAATCCGCCGGTCTAAGACGGACCAGGAAGGAGTGGGGACCTTACAATTTCTAGGGCCAGACACGTTTCAACGTGTGCGAAGGTATTGTATTGGGGCAGGGATTTGTGATGGAGTGCTTTTCCGTCAGCTCTCTCGAGGTGGACAGGTTCGAGACGCAGGTCTCACCACCCGCACCGTTCAACTCATTGTGACAAGATTAGCTAAGGAGGCTGGAATCGCTGGGAGGTTTAGCAGCCATTCTCCCCGCATCGGGAGCGCCCAGTCCCTGGTTGAACGCGGTGCCACACTTCCGCAGGTTCAGCAGGCAGGTCGATGGAAAAATAAGGACATGGTGGCCCACTACGTGAAAGGCCAGACCGCTGCCAAAGGCGCTATTGCGCGTTACAAGTATGGTTTTTAGATCCCCCTGCTTAATCCCCCAAAAACAACAGAACACCTGGTAGTCCTAGTCCTTAAACAGGACTGGTTCTTTGGCTAGTATCTTCAAAAAGTGAAGGGGTTGCGGGAGTATGATAGGGGTCAAAATTGCACCAGACAATTTCCGTATTGGCCTTGTTCTCCTTGAACCGATTTCGCGAAGGCACTTTTTTGGCGGGGGCCTCAATCCTCCTCCAATCCGCGTACCACTGGTCATATAGATCATTCCGGTATCCCGAAAGGACGACGCGTCCCCGCAGAGACCGAAGGAGGTCTGCAAGATCCCGGTGATCGTCATCGTTCATTTCGTGTTGATACCGGTTCCCGCCCCCCACACGTGCGGAATGAACATACGGGGGGTCAACATAGAAAACCGTGTGACGGGCATCATGCCGCCGGATCACATCCAGAGCTGGTCGATTTTCGATCTGGACCCCCTGGAGTCGCTCGGAAATCCGCGCTAAGCGCCGGGGGATATCCACCCATCGTTTTGCCACCCCTGACACCTTGCCTCTCGCGTCATACTTCCACGCCCGTCTTCCACGCTGCGCCAACGATCCGTTGTATGCCTGTCTCGCCCGGACTAGGAATCGGCGGGCCAGCTCCACATCGAGGAGTCCCTCTTCCTGCAGATCCGCGAGTTCAAACTCTTCGCGTGACCACGGTGTCAGCTCCAGCTTCGCGATCAGTTCATCCGGGTTGTCCCGCAGGACACGAAAAAACGTTACTACCCCCCCAAGAAGATCATTAAAGGTTTCCAGTTGATACCGGGGAAGATTCAATAAAACGGATGCGGCCCCTCCAAAGGGCTCCACATAATGGATCGCGTCCCGGGGGATTAATGGGAGGAGAAATCCCAGATGAAACTGTTTCCCCCCATACCAGGGGAACGCGCACTGTTTTCCCATTTCCTCACCCGCACCCACTGGAACTTCCGCAGTGCGTGCAGGCATAACATGCCCCACTCCGCACCATGATCCCGCCGCAGTCCACGCAGATGGGCGCATCACCTTGAACTGGTTGTGTTCTCGGCAGCGGGGCTTGCTCCGCTGTTGCGGGTGGTAGGCTCCCGTGGAAAGAATACCCCTCCTCAAGCTCCGCCGCATACATATGACTTTCCCTACGTCCTACCTCCCCACGCCACGCGCGATGTACGTTGTGCCAGAACGGAGCCAGCCCCTCACCTTCATCTACAAACTCCTTGGCAAGGTAGCGGAAAAGATAATCCGGGATTGAGTTGGCCGACGGGAGGTCCTGATTGGTCGTGTAGCCGCTCGGCTCAAAGCGCATGAAGCTGAACTTGCTGCAGAGGTCTTCCAGCGGCACTCCGTACTGCAATGAGACCGAGACGCAGGTGGCAAAGGCCTCCATGAGCCCCGAGAGCGTAGACCCCTCCTTCGCCATTCGGACAAAAATTTCCCCAACCTGGCCAGTGTCGGGGTAAAGACCAACGTGCAAGTACCCTTCGTGTCCGCCAATGCTGAATTTGTGTGTGAGGGCCATTCGATTATCAGGTAGCCTCTTACGCATAGGGCGGTGACCATTGTTGCTCGCGACGGGAGTGTTACCACCTTCTGAGGTGGATAGAGGTTGGCTCCTCTTGGAATTCTCACGGTAAATGGCCAATGCTTTTAGACCTAAGCGCCATCCCTCCATATACGTATGGGCGATTTCCTCCGGGGTTACCCCCTCAGGCATATTCACTGTCTTCGATATGGCACCGGACACAAACGGCTGACAGGCGGCCATCATACGGACATGCCCCATAGGGCTGACGCTCCGACTCCCCTTGAAGGGTTTGAAGGCGCAATCAAAGACCGGCAAGTCGGCCTCATCCAGATCAGGTGCTCCCTCAATCATATCATGCTCATTGATATACGCAAGAATCTTCTCGATCTGCACTTCATCATACCCCAGGCGGGTAAGCGCCCCCGGCACGGTGCGGTTGACAATTTTGAGCATCCCATCCCCTCTACCTGCCAATAGCTTGTACTTCACCAGTGCGATATCCGGCTCTATACCGGTAGTATCACAATCCATCATAAAGGCAATGGTACCCGTTGGGGCAAGTACTGTCACCTGTGAATTCCGGTAGCCATGACACTCACCTAAGGATACCATGCGATCCAGGGATTCTTTGGAGGCACTAAGCAGATAGTCTGGGCAACTCTGGTCAATTTCGCCGACAGCATCCCGATGCATGCGCATCACATTCAACATGCACTCACGGTTTTCCTCATAGCCTTCAAATGGCCCAATCCTGGGATTAGCAGCTATTTCAGCGCTCCTGGCATACGCTTCTGCATGCTCTATCGCCATGATCGCACCGGCCACTGCACGCCCTTGATCACTGTCATAGGGCAGTCCCATGTCCATCAGGAGTGCCCCCAAGTTGGCGAAGCCGAGCCCCAATGGACGGAAAAGATGACTGTTTTTGGCAATGCTTTCACTCGGATATCCAGCATTGTCCACAATAATCTCCATCGCGGTAATGAAGATGCGTACCGCAGTTCTGAATCGCTCCACGTCAAACGAGCCATCCTCCTCTTGAAACTTGCACAGATTCAGGCTCGCCAGATTGCACGCAGAGTTATCCAGAAACATGTACTCAGAGCAGGGATTGCTTGAGTTAATAGGGCCCGTTACACTGCAGGTATGCCATTTCTGGATGATGTCTTCATACTGCACTCCCGGATCGCCGCAGATGTAGGTCCCCGCGGCAATCTGATCAAGGAGCATGTTGGCATCAACCTCTCGGACTACTTCCCCCGTTGTAACTGTGCGGAGAGGAAACGGAGACCCCGACTCCACCGCTTTCATAAACTCGTCACTCAGCCGCACAGACTGGTTCACATTCTGAAAAGCTACGGAGCCGTATGCTGGCCCATTAAATGACCCGTCGTATCCTTGCTCAATCAGTGCCCAGGCCTTTTTCTCCGCTTCCTGTTTTGCGTTGATAAACTCCTCTACATCAGGGTGCCAGATCTTCAGCGTCTGCATGATCGCCGCCCGCCTGGTCTTTCCTCCGCTCTTAATTGTACCACCAGTTGAATCCTGCACCCGCATAAAGCTGACCGGTCCACTGGGGATACCTCCCCCCGACAACTTCTCAAACGTGGACCGCAGGGTAGACCAATCCGCCCCAACGCCGGATCCGAACTTGAAGAGACGGGCGCTCTCACTCATCAGCTCCCAGATGTCATCAATTGAATCGTCAACCGAAATAATGAAACAGGCGGATCCCTGCGGATACTCATAGGGGTCTACGTCCACGATCTCCTCACTTTCCCCGTCCCACCCCCAGATTGTTCGCCCCCCCGAGTCGCTCACTCCGTATCGCTCATGCAACCCAACGTTAAACCACACAGGGGAATTGAAGGCACCATATTGATTCACACACAGCCAGGTCAACTCATCATAAAACTTATCAGCATCCTCCTGACTGGCGAAATAGCCCTGTTTGTGCCCCCAGTCTGCGATCGTACGAGTTACGCGATGGATCAGCTGGCGCAAGGAATATTCGCGTCCTCCGTCCTCCACCTCCACATTGATATTGGCCAGATCTCCATAGAAGTACTTTGAAGCAACTACATTCGTCGCCAGGTCACTCCAGTTTTTCGGGAACTCTACGTCTTTCTGCTCGAATACGGACTCGCCCTGTGGATTTGTGATCGTAGCATCCCGCTTCTCCCATTCGACCGAATCAAGCGGGTGCTGACCCTCACCAGAAAAGACGCGCTCAATCGTTAAGGCTTTTAGATTATGCTTATTTGACATGGCTCCATGACGTGTTTCTCTTAAAACGGTATTCCGTCGCAGTCAAACCATTGCTCCGCTATCCAGCGCCTCAGCTTTGGAAACGGTAGCCTGGCGTGCCATAACCATAAACCGAAATGCCACGCGTGATGACGCCGCATCCGCCATAATCGGAATAGCGGCCGCTCCACGCTATTACTGAAACGGACGTACAGAAGGAAAGCCTTGCGCCGCAGCAACCAGCGCCTAGAACGCAGGTTGATTCGGAAGTCCATCCACCGTGCCATACACCGTCGACGGAAAGCTGTGCAGTGTCTCTTCATCCTATTTGGCCATCTCCCGATATCGCCGTGCGTATTCCAGGGCCTCCTCTCGATTTTCCAACCGGCGGTGCAGATCCACCATGTGTTGCAGGAGCGTACGCTGATCCTGCTCATCAAGCTTTTCCCATCCTCTCTCTGCCAATTCGGCCGCGTCCAGGGAGGCCTCCGGGTCATTGCGGAGCAGAAGTGACCGAGTCAGTGAAGAGACGGCCGCCCCAGAGAATCCTGTTGACTCACTCTGCAGGAGATAGGCCAGCGCGTTGCGCAGTTGACCGGCCTCCCGCTGTTCCAGCGCGATGGAGTAGGTCATCAACCCATAATCTTCCTGGATCCGCTCCCGGAGCGGGATATCAATCGTGGCCACATTCTGCCATACGCTCTGGAGCTCGGTCACGCCGGCGGAAAAGTCCCCGCCGTTGTACAGGGCAAGCCCCAACTGGTATTGCACCTCAATCCGGGCCAAGGGGAGCGAGACGCGAGGGAGCAGCTCCTGCAGCCCGGATGCAGCTTTATTCGGGTCTGTCTGGGACACTCCCAGTATATCGTCAAAATCCTTCCGCGACTGAAGCTCTGTGTCCCATGTGAGCCATTCACGCTCACTCCGCAGGTAGATGCGTGCTTCCTCACCAACCGCAAAGGGGACGGCCTCTTCAATGGCAGCCAGTGCGAGATCCCCCTGATCAGATTCAATGAAGGCCCTGCTAGCGTTCGCGAGGGCGATGAATGTGGTCGCTGTGTCAAGTACCGCGTCCGCATCCAGGGAAAGAGCAGGTTCATCCTGCACGAGCAGAGCAGAGCGGTGCCACCAAGCCCCCGCCTCTGACCACCCCTTTGCAGTGCCTAGCTTTTCATAGGCTGCTGCCAGTAGTCCGGCGTAATCATGGCGGAGTGGGTAGAGTTCCGTGAGACGCTTAAGTACCTCAACCTGATCCTCGACTGCTCCCGCTTCTGCCATCCGATCCGCCTGTAGCTCATAGACGCGCGACAACCAATAGAGTGCTTCTGTGTCATACGGGTTTGCGTCAAGTGCTAGCTGAAACTGTTCTGCAGCAGACTGCAGTTCAGCCATTCCCAACTCGTCATTCTGCAGGACTCTAGCCCCCTCGTTATAGCGCCGAATTGATTCCGCGACCTGGTCATCGCTGACCAAGACACTGTCTGGGCTAGACTTCAGCCCGGAAGTCAGGCTGTCGGCAATTTCAAACAGTCTGCGTCCTCCGGCAACTGCCCGGCGCCCGTCTTCGAGTGCACGGTCATCCACCATGTGGCTGCGCTGCGCGTAGGCATTCGCCATTGCTGCGAACACGCTGTCCACACCAGGAAGGGCAGGGGGAAGATCCGGGGCAGGTGCAACATCAATGATCAGAACATCCTTTGGTGCACATCCACCATACAGGAGGAGTGCCCCCACGCTGGCAAACAGCATAGTCAGGATTAGGGGTGAGCGGTTCAGATTCATTGATCGGGTTAGGAGGCTAGTGTGACTCGGTGGACTCCCACCACTCAAGAAAGATGCGATAGAAGTCTTGCGCTTCCGCGCTGGTAATTTCACGTTCTTGGCTCACGATCCGGCTGATCCCCTCCGGGGAGCGGGAAACGGATCCAACACGGAACCGGGAAGCTTGCCGCGTAATCCCTCTGTCGAAAAAGAGAAACGATCGGTCGCCATCCACTAGAACCACCTGCAGCTGTTCGTAGCCACCGCGAACCAGGAGGTAGATCCCCATTTCGCGCCCCTCAATAAAGACGCTTACATAGGTGGTGAAATCACCCTCCATGTAGTCCATGTGCCTCATGACCACATCAGGGAGCGTCTTGGGATTTCGTTGAACCCACTCCGCAATTTGTGCAGTCCTTTCATCGTCAGCTGTCAGCGTAGTCTCATCAAACACGCGGACATCAGGTACATCAATCTTCTGCCGCTCCTCTGGTGCAGAGCGGTCCTGCAGCGGAAGCGAAAGCCCCGACTCGACCTCTTTCCGGAGACGTGGCGCCTCTACAGACGGCAACGTTGGCCGTCCAGGGATCGTCACTCTGCGCTGGGACAGGTTTGTTGCGTTCGTGAGTACTCGCGGTGCAGGGCGGGCAGGATCCACTGAAAGAGTGGGGCGCTGGAGTGTGGCTCTTTGAGCGCCGCTCAAGATCTCCTGCCGCTGAACGACTTGGCGCTCCCCCGCTCCCCCCCGACTCAGGGTCTGCTCTAGCGTGATCGCTTCCCGTGCGGGGAGGGATGCCGCTCGCTCGCGGGGTCGCTCGGGGGTTGATCTGGTATCAGAGCTGGCGGGAACTGTCGTCGCAGGGGCGGGATTCACCACCGAGGTGAAGGCAAGCACCCGGGTCGCGTACGCACCTGTTGAGACATCTGAGATAGCTGCGATGCCGTACAATAGCAGCAGCACCAGAAGGGCGATCCCCCACCCACTCAGACGGTCGCGTGTGTCAGGTTTGTGGCTCCAGTCTCTAATCTGCCGGAGCATGGTGTTTACAGCCGGATGGAACGGGATATTGAGGTTCATGAAGCAACTGGAGCACAGACGGTTGAAGTTCTTGCGCACGCGTCCAGAACGTTGACCAAGCGCTGCACGTGCACCCCCGAATTGGGGGTAATCAGGATCTGCCGCGCAGATCCATGCTCCTGTAGGCAGGCATCCAATCCGGTGATTCCCCGACCGCCGCACACGCGCCGACTTCCCGAAGTAAGCTGCCAAGCGGACTCCGTAATGGTTAGAGTCAGGGGAGATGTACCAGCATCCACCCCGGTCTGGCTCCCGTGGGGTAGGGCCACTTCATGCTCAACGACCAGGTCTGCCTTGAACAAAAAGGCCATCAGGAGAATGAGCGTAAGGTCAAGGAACCGGACCATGATTGTTGATTTCTGCATGGCTTTGAAGGCTGTTGTTTTAGAGGAGTGGGGATTAGGGGCTGTTCAAATACTCAACCAGAAACACCGCGGGTTGATTGAAGGACTCAAGGACCTGGTGAATTTCGAGAAGTCTGAGTGCGTCTGCCTCTGCATCAATCCGGAGCTCAACCGGGCGGCCCGACTCCGAGCTGATCCCGGCCAGTTCTTCGGCGGTGGATTCTCCCACCCCCTCCACCCAGATCGCTCCGGAGAAATCAACTGATGCCTTGACGGGAAACGGAACCCCACCCTGATCTTCCAGGTCATGACTCACCGGGATGACCACATCCTGATCCGAGATTTTGACGATCGCGAGCAGGCTCAACAGAAGCAAGAGGGTCAAGTCTACCAATCGTACGAGGAAGTTTGATTGCATCTTATCCTCAGACTCCCCCATTTCGATTGCGTCTACCGCGGGCGCGTTCCGCGGCCAGGTGTAGGGAGACGAGGCGCTCTGCCACGCTCTCCCCCCACGCCCGCGACTCCGCCAGATGCCTGGCGGTGAACCTCATAACGAGCGTGTCCGCAGCTTCCAACATCAGGCTGGCTGCAATCCCCAAGAGCGTGGATACGACGGCCAGACTGATCCCGATAAATACAGTGCCTGGATCGGTTCCCGCCGACGCAAAGCTAACGTAGATTCCAACGAGGGTGCCGGCGAGCCCCAACCCTCCTGCAGCACTGGAGCAGTAGGCAACTATCCGTTTCGTAATACCCAGGGATTCTTCTTTCGCCTTGAGGATCCCACTGACTGCACGCACGAGAGACGAGTGTTCCGTGTCCAGCTGGAAGCGGCGCAGCAATCCCCGCAGGAGTAAATGGTATGTGCTCTGCCCCTCAAGGGTGGATGCACTGCGAAGGTCCGCGGTCGTCACATGTTCAATATCCAGGCTCCGCAGCGTTGTAGCGGAGACATGATCGCGGTAAATCCCGACGATAATCTGAGCCAGGAGCGCCAGCCCCAGGATGAAGACGCCAAGGATCGGCCACTGAAAACCACCGGCCAACCCAATCACATCCAGGATGTTTTGCGCAGATGAGGGCGAATTGTCAGTAAGGACTGCCGCAGAGTCCTGGACAAGTTGTGTTGCATCCTGCAGGCGGAGGAATAACGTGTGCATGGAAGGTAAAATATATATATGAATATACTAACAATTATCAATATACAACCGAAATATCAAGAATGTTCCTGTTTCAGGGTGTCTTGGGTAGGAATCTAGGTTCCCAAAAACGCCCAGACGGGAGTCTTAAATCCCCTATAGACTGCCAATGCAAAGGTGAGAATTTGCGTGATTTCACCAAAAAGCCCCCTTCGGTGGGCTTCAGAGGAGGTATTTCGGGGAAAAATGAACATAATACAAAAAATAACAATATAATAATATATATATGATAGAATAGATCAGCGCTGCAACCGATGCTCCAACCCACGATCTTCTAGACCCTCAACAACGCCCCGCCGATCCCGCCCAACCCGGCCCCGCCAGTCAGAATCCACCCCCTTTCCCCAGGCTGGTTTCTTTGGGAGCTCACGCGCCACGACCCCTCTTTGCGCCAGCTTGTCATAGACATCCGTCGCCTTGGTGTGTCCCTGTGCGCGTGCCAACTCATACCAACCCATTGCAATCCCGAGATCCGGTTTTACTCCAGCTCCCAGACGATAGACCTCTCCCATTTGCCACTGGCAATGAGCATCCCCGCCCACCGCGCCCTTCCAGCATCCCCCGAGCTGCCGTGCATCCTGAGGGAGGTATGCCGGCATGCTCAGTGACCGCCCATCTTCGGTCAACGACATAATAAACTTGTCCGGGGCAGGCTGCCCTTCTTCGGGTGGAGGCAAGCCCTTCTTTTTATTTGAGTACACCCCAGCCTTAGTGGTTGCCCTTCGAGGTGGGATTTCGTGTCCTGGAAGAACTGCGTGTCGACCAGGGACTTCACGCCAACCAAATTCACGCTCCAGAGATCGCAGCGTGCGCTCAATGATCCCCCAATCCTTGGAGCCCCTCCACGCTGTACATTTTATAGGATGAATCCGATTCACCAAAATGTGCATGTGCGGATGAGGTCGGTCTCGATGCCTTGCCACAACAGCCTGATGTTCTTCAAGCCCCAGGTTTTTGAGCATTCGTTTTGCCACCACGATCATCTCTTCATTGGTGACGGCTTCATGATCCAGCTTTTTGACGTCCCCCTCCATCTCTTCGATGGCTTTTTTCTGCTCATCGCTCATGTCATTCGGATCCCAACTAATGATGAGGTGATAGAGAGGCTTCTTACATCGCTCGCTCTGCGAAGCGGTCAGCTCTACCTGCGAGATGATGTCATCCACCGATTCCGCAAAGGGAATGTTTAGGAGAAACAACGTCTCCCCTTTCTTCTTATCCATCACATATGCAATCCTCTGCCCGATCTTTGCCGCCGAGGCTTTTCTTGTTTCAGCAACCATCAGTAATCAACCATTAGCATCATGTCTTCGTATATTTTCTTCCAGACGAAAATTCGTGGTTGAGTTGGATTACCCTCCTCCCGATTCGCATAGTCTTCCCTACAATCTCAACGGTAGCAAAGCGACACTCACCCATCTGATTCAGATTACTCAACCACTTCTGCAGTCCATGCATCACCCCGTTCCAGGCCTTCCTCCCTAGCGGGCCCTGCAGTGCGGCAGCTCGCACAAAGGTGGACTGTGGCAATCCCACCAGTTCTGCCCGCTCCTTAATCCTCGCCAAATCTTCTGTAGACCCGCGGACCCATCCCCGATGCCTCCGGCTCCCTGGCCCCTTCTGCGTCTGATACAGGCGGATCCATTCCGTCTGGGGGATGCTGTCCAGGGTGCGCTCAAGTTCTGATAGAATCCAGCGCAACCTTTCAGGACGGACTTCGCCGCCCCGGTTAATAAAATGCATTATCTCGTTCAGCTTGTGTCCCACCCGGTCTACCCGTTGCGCAAGACCATGGACCAGGTCCGCGCCGATGTCGCACGTCAACGAGGCGCGGCGAATGTATCGGTTGATGGAGAGTTCCGCGTAGGCCGCCCGATTCTTGGTGGACTCGTATTCGTGGTCGCTCATGTAAATCCGAGGGCCAGGATGTGATCGCCAGATCCGCGCCTGAGCCGCTGTTCCAGGTTCCATTTTATTGCTTGGTCTGCCCCCACTCCCCCCTCTCGCGCGACCCTCAGCGCACAAATTTCGGAGAAATTTGCCCCGTCTTTTGGGTACAAAAGACATTGCTTGCGGGGCAATTCGCGGCACCCCCCTACCGCCGAAAATCCCTCTCCGCCCACCCGGGCCAATCCCACACCGTTCGGACACTATCGTATCCGGCCGTCCCCCAACTCCCGCGAAATGGACCGAATCCACATAAAGCGGATTCGGGAATTTATCGTTACAGAACTCGATCCGCCCCTCATTCGCGGCGCGGATCGAGCACCCCAAGCATCGACAACAAAAGCACATAGGGAAGTGTCGTTGCATTTATCGTTACGTAATGGCGCGAAGTGGAGCGGCAAAAAGCGTGTACCGGATAACCGTACGACTGACACGGCACGACGAAATAATGGTTACATCTTCAAGTCTACGGATCACCCGCACTACAGCCCCCCTTGATATCCCGACCCGGTCTGCGATCTCTTGCTGCTTCAATGACTGGCATTGGAGATAGGTAGGAGATTCGGGATCTAGGTCTGCATGGTCTGCAAGCATCTGAAGAACTACCCGGGTGTAGTCTCTCCGGTTCGGCTCCCGGGTACTCTTGACCACCCACCGCCTCAATGCATCGCGCCGTGCCTCCGGGCTCAGCAGTGTGTCTGCCAGACGCTGCACATCCGTAGGTAGCTTCCCCGTGCCCCTGGGCAAGGGGGGCAGTTTGGGGCGCCCCCGCTTTCGGCTGAGAGGGGTTGATGAAGATCTCCCCACATCATCAACAAGGAAGTCAAATAGGGCGGGGGCGTATTTATTCATGATATTTCGTGTTCTTGAGATATGAAATAATAATATAAAATTTATTATTATATATCCAATTCAAAGATAATCACCCCAACATCATGTATATAGATCCCCATTTCCGGCATATTGGGCAGAATTTACATTAGCCATCTCCAACAACAAATTATGTATTATTATTGTTAATTGTATTGGAACAAACTATTGGACTGACCTGTTACGACAGAAATCAACATCCCTTACTCCCATGAACAACGATTCAAAACAACCTCAGCCTGTCCGCCAGATGACTGTATTGCTCGCCTGGACGTGCGCACTGCTGATCCTCCACCCCCGCATGGCCATGGCCGCGGTAGGCGTCGGGGAGGTACAAAGTTTCCTTGGGGGCGTGACCGGTTTTTTGACTGGCCCAATGGCCACGAGTATCTTGATCATTGCGGTGGTCGTCTGCGGGGTGATGTGGTTCGCCAACCGCCAGAATAGCGGTGGACAAACGCTGGGGCGCATTGCGATCGCAGGCGCACTGATCATGTTCGCTGGACCAATCATCAAACTGGTCGGCCCAAACCAGTCTGGCGCGATCATGTGATGACACAGCTAAATCAGGCCTCTGTGTACAAGTCTCTCACTCAGCCTCCCATGCTGATGGGACTCCCCCAAACGGCAACGATTCTGGGGCTCGGGGGGATGTTTCTGGCCTGTGTTGCGTCTGGATACAACCTGATCGTGATCGGAGTCATGCTCGCAATCGCCATGACGGCACTCCCCTTTCTCCGCCGAATGTTCGAGCGGGAACCGTTCATGATGGACATCCTCCCAGGCTATTTCAACTGGCCGCCGTTCATGCCCCATCACAGTCGGATGAATCTGCGTCCCGACACCGTCCCCAAATCTCCGTATGCCTGATGTGGCCCTTCATCTTTCTTTCTGGTGTAGCCCTGGGAACTGCTACCGCACTCCTGGTGCGGCAGTATCTGGTCTCCAGACAACCGAAGGAAGTGGGGCTCGCAGACCGGCTCCCCTGGGCGCTGCTGGTTGAGGATGGCGTCATTCTCTGTAAGGATGCCACGCTATTGGGTGGGTTCGTGATCCGCGGCGAAGACCTGTCAACCGCCCCGTACACCGCAGTCAATCTGGCAGCGGATCTGGTGCGGGAAATGATTGGGCAACTCCCGCTTGGCTACAGTCTTGAAATGAATGTCCACCGCAACGCCCACCAGGTCTACCTTCCCCGCGGCGCCCGTCATTTCCCCACCCCCACCTTGCTGGAAGTGGACCGGGAACGGGAATTTCACTTCAAGATGCCAGGTCAGTACTACGCCAGTACTGCGACCCTCCTGGTGAGCTTCACACCCCCGAAAGAGTCCGTGAGCAAAATGGAGGGATTCTTTGTCAAGGGCACAAGTCTCTCTGTGAACTACCCCGCCCTCATTGCAGGGTTTCAGCAAACCCTGGACGAGTTGATGGGGCACCTCGCCCCTGGATTCTCAATCAGTCGTATGGACTCCACCCGGCTGGTTACCGAATGCCACCAGTGCCTGTCCGGGGACCCCGAACCCGTCATCCCCGACGGAGGCTACCTGAATTACGCGCTGGCTAGCGGGGATTGGTACAGCGGCTTCGTCCCGAGATTCCGTGACCAACATCTCCATCTTGTGACGATCACGGGCTTTGGCCCATCTGTCCAGGCCGCGGCGGGAGACTTCTTCAACACGATCCAGGACGACGTCAGGTGGCATCTCCGCTTCCTCCCCCTCTCACGGGCGCAGTCCGAGGCGAAACTGAAGTTCATCCAAAAATCCTGGTTCTCGCAGCGACAGGGGCTCCGTCAGTTCCTTCCAGGCGGGAACGAAGATGGGCCGGCAGTCGAGGATGTGCACGCCATTGCCATGCAGAAGGAAACCGCGGAGGCCCACGCGGAACTCTCCAGCGGGGAATCCCGCTTCGGGCATATGAGCAACACCATTGTTGTACGGGACATGGACGAAAAGCGTGGACGTGCACGGGCCATGGCCATTGTACAGCGTGCCCGGGAAGCTGGCTTCATTGCCATGATCGAATCCGTCAACGCGCCCGCTGCATTCATGGGATCCCTCCCGGCCTTTGGCGCGGTGAACCACCGGCGGTTCCTGGTGACCAGCAAGGTCGTGAGCCATCTATTCCCGACCACGCAGTCCTGGACAGGAAACCCTGCCAACCCCAGCGCCCTTTTTCCTAAAAACTCCCCTCCATTGATGCAGGTGAGTGGACGAGGGGCGAACCCATTCAGCCTCAACCTCCACCATGGAGATGTTGGACACACCCTCGTGGTGGGGGCAACCGGAGCCGGGAAGTCGGTCCTGGTCGGTAGCCTGATGTTCAGTTGGCTTCGCTATGAGCACAGCCGGGTCGTGTGTTTTGACGTGGGACGGAGTCACGCCCAACTCACCCGCCGTGCAGACGGGGAACATGTGGATCTGGGACATGATGAGTCCCCGCCCTTACAGCCCTTGCACCATCTGGACACGGACACCGACCTCCTCTGGGCACAGGCCTGGGTCACCGGCATCTGCTCCATGTCCCAGGTCAAGATGTCCCCCGAAGATCGGGTGGAGATCGGCAACGCAATCCAGCTGGTTGCCGCCGAACTTCCGGAACACCGAACTCTCACCGCGCTTCACACCTACCTGCCACCGTCTATTCGGGAGGTCTTCGAACCGTACAGCGGTGAAGGAACCTTCGCCAGCATTTTTGACGGAGTGGAGACCGGAGTGGAGTCGGATGCGAGGATGAAGACCTATGAGCTCCGCGACGTACTGAGCATGGGCGAGGAGGTCATCGGTCCACTACTTCTGGCCCTGTTCCGAAAAGTGGAACGCGCCCTGGATGGTCACCCAACCTTGATCGTGATTGAGGAGGCATGGGCCGCCCTAATGCGAACCGACTTCCGGGACAGGCTGCAACAGTGGCTCCTTACCCTCAGAAAACAAAACGCCGCTGTTATTATCGTTGCCCATAACCCGATCCAGATCCGATCGCTTTCGAATTCCGGGATCATCACCGACTCGTGCCCAACCCGGCTTCTCCTCCCGAACCCCGAAGCACGGGTGCAGGAGCATGCCGAGGTCTACCGGCATTTGGATCTGAATCCGCGTGAGATTGAGATGATCGCCACCGCGAAACCGAAGCGGGACTATTACTGCAAATCTCCGCACGGCAGTTGCCTGTTTGACCTAAAGCTGGGCGCCAAGGCAAAGCAGGTTCTGTTCCCGCCCAGGATGTCGGACCCCAAACCCGAGCACTCCGAGCTGAATGGACAGCTCAAGAACACGAACAATCTGTTCCATTTAGCTCCCCCTGTACAACCCATATAACCCGTCACTCGACTCCAGCATCCATGAAATCTCTACTCACGCTATCCGCATCCTCACTTGCTGTGATAGTTGCAGGTCTGATGCCCCCGGCCGCGTCCGCACAGTGGACCGTCATAGATCCTGCGAATCTTGCCCAGGCAATCACACAGGTTACGAAACTAGTGCAGCAGATTGATCTGCTCAATGAACAGATTGACCTTCAGGAGACCATCCGTAAAGCTGCCGACGATCACCTGAGTGACTTCAGGAAGAGCCTGGAGACAAGGCTGAGCTTTGATGTGGACAAGTATCTGGATCAACATCTCTCAGAGATTCAACAGTTTGAAAATACATCTCGTGTGAATCCCGACGTGATCAGCTCCAAAACGCGATCCGAGACGGATTTCATCGGATACTTTAACTACAACGACCCAGACAGGCTGGATAGCTATGACCCGGAGGAGCATGAAAGGATGCTCTTCGCCTCAATCAATGAGAGCATGAACGAGATCCGCGATGCGCGATCAAGGCTGACCAGCACCGCGAACGAGATTACGGAACTCGCCCGGAAGGCACGCACAGCCTCCACGCCTGAAGAGCGAAAGCAGATTCAGATTGAAGTCGACCTTCTCCAGGCGAAACAGGAGAATGAGGCGCAGATGCTTGAGATCTCCCAGGCCGACCTGCGGAACCTGATGGAGATGAGTTCACATGCCGAGCTCACCCGCCAGCGAAACGAAGCGATCTACTTGAATCAGAGCCTGATTGCCGCGGGGTCCCTGTCAAAAGAGGAAACAGACCGCCATATCAGAGATGTGGAGGAGGGACTGAGGACCGAGTCGGGAAACAAGCAGGTCCGCCTGCGCCCCACCTTCCGCAAAGGACAGTAACCCAATGCCTCCCGCCTTATTTGACAACTGCAACGAATTTTCGGACGTCTTATGGTGCATCCAGGGCCATGCCGTGGTTCTCACTGAGTATTGGCTTGGGAACGCCTTGCGCTATGCCCGCTACCTGTTCACCTCGCTCTTTGTACTGGAGCTGATAGTGACAGGGTACATCGCACTGCAGCGGCGTGGAAAGTGGGACGAGCTCCTACAGCAAGTGGCAACGAAAATGATAATCCTGGGTGTGATCCTGGTTGTCTTGCTCGGCGTCGACCAGGTAGGGTCTCCATTCATCAGCACCGTCCCCTTCGTCCAACTCCCGGAGGCCGTCGCCCGAGACATGGCTATTTATGTTGCGGGGACGCAGGATGTCAGCACCACCCCGGTGCACATCCTGATGAAAGGATTCAATCTGGCTGGAGAGTTCTTCAGCGTTGCAAGTTCGTCCTTCTCCGCGTTCAGTCTCCTCAACCTTAGTACGTTTGGAGTGCTTGTCGTGGTCGTCCCCATCATCGTCAGCCTCCTCACGATCGGAGTCTTTATTCGGATGGCCGTGGAGTACCTGAAGGTGTTGATCGAGACCTACTTTGCCGTCGGTGCCGGGGCAATCTCACTCGCCCTTTTTGCATTCCGGGGCACCGCCCCCATCGCATCAGGCTATATCCGCTACATCGTGTCCCTTCTTCTGCGCATCTTCTTTCTCCTGTTTGTCGTGCTGTTCGCGGTGGAGCTGGCTGATGGGCTCATGACGGTCATGCGGAACTCTACCGGGGAGTTCCCGGGCTGGGAGAACTGGGGGGACGTGGCCAAGGGAACCCTTCCGTTTCAGTTCACCTTTGCAGCGGCCATGATCCTGGTTCACTCCCTGCTCCAGCTCCCCGATAAGCTGGCCCAGCAACTCACAGCCAACCTGTCAATTGATGTCGCCGGAATGCTGAAACGACTCTAATGATGTTGAAAAAAAAGAAACCCACCAAGTCCGAGCCCCATGCATGGGAGGGTGACCGTGCTGAAATGGATCGCATGTATGGCGACCTCGCACTGCGCTGTCGCCAGTGGATGACAGCGGCCCTGGCATCGATGGGAGCCAGCATGGTCCTGGCCATAGGGATTGCGACGCTGGCCGTAACGGACAAGGACAGCCCCTACGTCGTGGAGGTGGACAGGTTTGGAGAGATCCGCGCTGTCGGAGATATTGCGGTCCAGGAGGTCCCTGAACGCGCCCGCAGGGCGACGCTGTATCGCACGATCAAACATATGCGCGAGATCCCCTCCGACCATCGCATTCTGAGTGCCCGCCACGAGACGGCACTGGCTCACATGTCCGACACTGCCGCGGAGATTTTCGCGGAGGATCGCGCCTCCAGCGCGGACGCGCTGAACGAGATGCTGCAAAGAGGACGGACACGATATGTAACGGAGCTGAAATCCCTGCTCCCGTTCCCCGACCGCGCCAACATGTATCGGGTGACCTGGTCAGAGTCCGGTGTAGGCGAGGCGGATCTATTGTATGAGGGTTTTTTTCAAATCCGAGACGGCATCCAGCCCACCCCCGCACAGGCGCTCCACAACCCGCTCGGGATATTCATCGTGAACTATTCCATTTCCACCTTAACAACCAACGAAGAATGAAAATTCGCATCTGTTTCTTTGTATTCGCGCTCCTGGTGCGCTCCGCTATCGGACAGTCCCCGGTCCCAGAGCGAATCGTGGACGCAGAGACCCCCCTCCAGCAGGCGATTGACGAACAGCTGCGCGTCTATGCAGACGGCGGCCGCCCGGAAGTACTCCGCACCTCCAACGCACTAATCTACCCGTTCGGGATCTATCAGCCTGTCCTGACTTGCACCGTATTGAGGATATGCATCATTGAGCTCGAGGTAGGTGAGGAGGTGTATTCAATGGGCGTGGGTGATCAGGTTCGCTGGAACATTGACCACGGCACCACGGGCCCGCAGGGTCGAAGCATCTACTTGACCGTTGTCCCTACCGATTACAATCTGACGACCAACCTCGTCATTTCGACGGACCGCAGGATGTACCACATGACCCTGGACTCCCCCCCAAAGCAGGGAAGGAACGGCACACTGAATCCATTGGAGCCGTACACCCGGCATGTGCGGTTCTACTACCCGGAGCAGATTCGCACATTGAGTTCAGGCCAAAGCGAAGAGGAGTCGCTCACTCAGAGGATCGGTACCAACTTGGAAGACCTGAATTACGCGTACCACTGGCGCACAGAGAATGGTTTTCCCTGGAAACCCCTTGCGGTCTTTGATGATGGCAGGCGCGTATTCCTGCGGATCCCCCCGGAGGCGAAGCCGAACGGAGTTCTTCTGATCGGGACGCAGCGAGATTCCCACCCAGGAAATTACCTTGTCCGAGACGGATTCCTGATCATCGAGCGCACATTCGATGAAGCCCGACTGATTGTTCCCGGTCCTGCCCGCAAGCCCTTCCTCCGAAGGACAAGACAGACTCAACGCTCACTCATCATCACAAGAACCCAATGAAAATTCCTTTCCGACGCCACTCAGACTATGACCCCAACGAGGTCAGCGATCCCGCCCCACCGAGAGGGATTGACCGAAAAACGATCGTCCTCCTGGCCGTGGGAGTAGGCGTGATGGTGGCAGTACTCTTCCTTGCGAACCAGAATGGATCCGACAAAGCTAATTCCGGCTCACCCCCTGAGTTGTACCCAGACGTGGAGTATGGGGGCGTGTTTGAACTTGACACCCCCACGCCGATTGCTGCACCTCCCCCTCCGGCGGAAGTGCCAGAGTGGTATGGGCGGGGATCACGTCCCAGCACTGGCGAGGAGGAAGACCCGCGAATCACATCCTTCCAGAAAGCCGTTGGGAGTGGTGGCCTCCTTCTGAAAAGAGATCGGGATCCTGACGAAGTCACGGAGACGGACGCAAACGCCCCACAGCGCACCACCCCCGGCACCCGCGTCCTGCTAGAGGGATCCATGATCCCCGCTGTCCTGGAAGCCCCGATCAACTCTGATCGTCCCGGCCAGGTCAGAGCAAGGGTGACGCAGGATGTCACGGACTCCCGAACCCTGACCCAGACTCTGATCCCGGTCGGCACCCGCGTACTAGGTGCAATGGGAGAGCTTGAGTCGGGGGCGGTATCCGTCTCCTGGCACCGGCTCATCTTCCCTGATGGAAGCACGATGAATATCGGGGAGATGCCCTCCATGGATGGCGGCGGTGGCGGTCTGGTCGGAAGCGTGGACCGTCACACCCTCGCCTCCTTTGGGCGAGGAGCGCTGATGGCTGTCCTGGGTGCCGTATCCACGGTGGGCACCGCCCAGTTGGGAGAACATGGCGGTCTCTATGGAGGAGCACTGGCACAGCAGCTTGGCTCCGGCGGATCCAGAACCATGCAACAGTTCCGGAGGCCCCCCACCATCACGGTGCCACAGGGTCACCCCTTTCAGATCTGGGTCACACAGGACATTCAATTTTGACATGTCCAAGATCTACGGGCACCGCGCGCCCCGCCAGAATAAGCGGGTATTCTGGATTACCGCACTGATCCTGTCCGTACCACTGGCGCACCTGATCGCCATGAATATCAGAATCCAGCTGGTCGGCCCACCCCTCTCCGTCCGCCCTTGGGTGGAGCCACAGGGCCTTCTGATGTACGGCTTGGGCATCGCTGTCCTGGGAGGTGCTGTGATGCTGCGTGCGAGCAGTCAACTGACCGGTGCCATGCTGCTGGCGCTGGGACTCTTCGTCATGTTCACACCGGTGTACTCCCCCGTCCTGTTGTGGCGCGCCCTCGCGTCTCAGTCCTCCCCATTCGACCTACCCATCGCGATAGGATCCGGCCTGCTTTCCCTTACGTATGGCTTCTTTCTCGTGTTCAGCATCCGGTACCGAAAAAGTGGGGTCAAAGGGTCCGCCGACTGGGGAAAAGCGAAGGCGCTCAGGACAAGCCGCAGCGGGTTTGTTCTTGGCCGCGACCAGAAAGGCAACCTGCTCCGGTACAACCGTGATGGGCACCTCATGACCGTCGCGGCAACGCGTGGCGGCAAAGGTGTTGGCACAATCATCCCGAACCTGCTCTTCCACCCCGGGAGCTTCATCTGTACCGACCCCAAAGCCGAGAACTGGTACGTGACCCATGCCCACCGCGAACGCATGGGTCAGAAGACCATTGCGCTGGACCCTTTCGATTTGACCGATGGCAAGGGTTCAGGCTACAACCCCATGGATCTGATCAACCTGGATTCCCCGGACCATGTTGAGATTGCCCGGAGCATGGCCCACAATATGATCCCGGACGCCAAGTCCGGTGACCCCCACTGGGTGAACGAGGCCCGGAGTGCGTTGGAAAGCCTCATCCTCTTCGCCAAGTCCGTGCCCGACCCGGCCAAGCACAATCTGGCTACGGTACGCCGAATGGTGAGCGGAGATGCGGGGGAGATCAAAAAATTGCTGCATTCCATGCAGAACTGCAGAGATTGTCCGGCCGTCCAGTTAGGCGCGAATCGCCTGCTCCAGAAAGACATCAAAGAACTCTCCGGAGTGCTGAGTACTCTCCAGTCGAACACCCACATCTTCAGCAGCCCTCGCCTCACAGGGACCCTTTCCGAGACCTCGTTCACAAAAGAGGACTTGCTATCGGACAGCGCCTCCGTCTACCTGATCGTACCGGCAGAGCGTTTGGAGGCATATGCCCCCTGGCTCCGGACGACGATCACCAGTATCTACCGCATGATCACCACCGACACCCATAAGCGGGAAGTCAAACCTAAACACCGGTTGCTCTTCATGCTGGACGAGTTTGCGAATTTGGGTAAGATGCCGGAGCTGCTGAGCGCGGTCTCACTGGGGGCCGGGTTCGGGATCACGCTGTGGCTCATCCTGCAGGACCTATCACAGGTCAAATCCAAATATGGAGACGAGTGGAACAGCTTCCTCGCGAACAGCGATGTACTGCAGGTATTCAGTATACAGGACCCATTCAGCTGCGAACAGGTCTCCAAGCTGCTGGGCGAAAAGACGGTCTGGCAGAGAAAGCTGGGCCAGGTGGGCGAGAAAAAGCTCGCCCCGGAAAAGGGGTACGATGAGGACTCTCGCCCCCTGATGCGCGTGGATGAGCTCCGCCGACTCCACCCGGACCGGCAGATCCTGCTGGTCCGCCCCAACCAACCCGTTGCCGCTACAAAGATCCGCTACTACCAAGATTCGGACTTCAAGCTTTTGGCTTCCCCCAACCCGTACGTTGCATGAACCTCCGCCCGAATTTCACCCCCTTCAGCCTGATGATCTCGTCTCTGGTGCTTGCTGGCATCGTGACCTGGATCTGGATCCTGCGCCCAGCCGGGGACGAGATAGACGTGGGACAGGTGTACCTTCGTGAGGGACTCCCCGACTCCGCTATGGTGACCGAAATCCTGAACGCAGCCCCCAACGAAGCTGGCTATCTCATGGTCACGATCTTGGCCTATGATCGCCTGGTCAGGATTGATCAGGTTGGTACATGTGCCTCAATACAACAGAGGTACGATGCGTCGCCGGAGGTCATTCCCATCCCGGTACACCTCCCGGACCAAGTATCCTGCTTTGCGTACATCATCCGATTTGACATCCCGCTTCCGGGATCCGAAACCCCGCTCCCTCTCAAGGTTGCCGTGATTCACCCCGACGAGGATCGCCGCCTACTCCATAAACCGTCCAATGACTCGCCCCCGCTCCCGTAGAGAGCGCCTGTGGATCACCGTCGTGATCACACTTGTGCTCCTATCCCTCCTGATCCCCACAGTCCTCCGTACGACCGGGATGCACGGGATGGTGTTTCGCGTGGTATCTCCCAGCCTCCCCCAAGGCTGGTACTGGACGACCTCCCAAGACAGCGTGATCGTGGGCTATCCAACGCTGGTCTGCTACCCACAGGATGTAGTCTCATTTGGCGTGAGCCGAGGATACTTATTCCCTGACTCCACACGCACCCAGTCTCGCTGCCCCCAGACTCTTGTTTACGTGATCAAACCCATCGCGGCCCTTCCTGGGGATACGGTCACGGTCACTAGGGACAGCCTTCGCGTCAATTCCCGTCCCTGGCTCCTTGCCCATGTCCACGAACTTGACTCAAAAGATCGTCCACTCCCGAATGCCATTGGAACTCATGTGCTCAACGACGGGGAATGCTTTGCGCTGAGCCTCTGGCACTCCCGAAGTTATGACAGCCGCTACATCGGTCCCATTCCATGTCCGGTCTCCCCCCGGATTGCTTTCCCATTCTCCCCGGCAGATGCTGCCCATGTCCACAGGATGGCACGCAGGATTGCAGGGATCACGGACGCGGTCTCCCTATGATCGCATGACCCAGTCTATCAACAAGAAGAAATCTGACCTCCGCGTGGAGGACATGATTCGCCGGCATCTTGGGCCGGTCATTCTTGCTGCACTAGAAGATTCGGATGTGGAAGAGGTGCAGGTGAACCCGGACAGAAGTGTGCATATAATCACCTCCAGCAAGGGGCCGTCCAAGTCGGATGAGAATCCCACCCCCACCGCAGTCGAGAGCTTCCTGCGAGCTGTTGCCGCTAACTCGAACACTCACATCAATTCATCACAACCCTCGCTGGCAACGGTGCTTCCCGCCTCTCTGGGCAAGTGCCGGATTCAGGGATTCGTGCCTCCACTGACTGATGGTCCCGCATTCATTCTTCGAAAGCCTCCATCCCGAATCATCAAACTGGAGGAGTATGTCCGCAAGGGATCCCTCTCAAGGCAGGGGATGCAGGTGATCCAGGAGCTGGTTACGAATCGGAAAAATGTGATCGTCGCAGGCCCCACCGCGAGCGGGAAAACCACACTTTGCAATGCAATCCTGAGCGAGGTGGGGGAACAGTTTCCCATGGAACGTATCCTTGTCCTTGAGGACACACGGGAGCTCCACCTGGAACACGAAAACCAACTCCGTCTCCTGACCACGGCAGAGCACACAATGCGGCACCTGGTCCGATACAGTCTCCGGTCCACTCCCCGCCGGATCGTTGTCGGGGAAGTCCGCGATGCGGCCGCGCGCGATCTCCTGGATGCCTGGATCACCGGCCACCCCGGCGCCTGCGCGACGGTGCATGGAGAAGATGCTCCGAGGGCACTGGCGAGGCTGGCCGCACTCGCGCAGGAAGCAACCCCCGGCGTGGATCAGAGGCGCATGGTGGCGGAAGCTGTCCATGCGGTCGTGTTCATCCATGGGCATGGAATCCAACGCACCGTAGACGCGATCGCGGCAGTGGATGGATTTGACGGAGATAAATTCCATCTCCGGTCTCTGCTGGGCTAACCCAGGCCCATGTAAGGGAATTTGACAGGAGTGGCATAAAAGCACTTCCGTACTGTCTCGCTGCCCCTTGCAGAACCAGTCCCACCTGTCCGTAGCTCCCCCCCTTTAAGCCCTAATACAAGTCCAGATTCCATCAAAATATTCTTCGGCTTAACACCGAAGCCTCCAGACACGGTTTGCTAAACAACCTGAGCTTCATTAGGAATAAATGAACGCGGGAATTCAGGCAACGGAGGATTCTTTACACACCTGCCTCAGGATATCTTATAAATGTCAGCAAGAAGTACATCTACGCGAGTTCAGAAACTTATTTCTCTCGCTTTTTTTAGTGGTGTCGTCGGGGGATTTATCATCGAGGCCGGGGACAGAGCGACGTTTTTGCCTACCAATTTTGGGGATTACTTCGACATTGGCAAAATCTTTACGGAGTTTTTTATCACATGAAAAAAGAACTGTGGCTTCGCCGGCTTTCGCTAATGCCAAGATATGAGGATCATCTGACTTACGGGGAGGATCACCAGGGATCTCGTTCAAGGCGTTCTTAACACGGGTAGAATCAATATCAATTGCGTTCCCATTATCAACGAAACTGAGTAGCAGTTCACGAGCCTCCTTGTAAGCATTGACTTCTTTAGCGTACCTCGCGTAGCTAGAGTATACGACCTTCCCATCTCCTCGGCCAATCCATTCCCGCAACTGACATCCAGCCGAATTCTTAGTTCCAGAGCAAAGGTGCCCAAATGCGCTGGCATCCAAAATGGTCCTCACACACATACTTGAGCCCTCATGTGGCAAAACCGAGCAGTCTATTCGTCTCTCTTGAGAAGAACTGTCGATAGCTAGGAGGATGTCCACTGAGATTGGCACGGCGATCGAGGGATATCTGATGTAAATGTGTTGCTGATTTATCTTCTGGAACCCGTTCAAAATAGATGATGCCTACATCAGAAGATTCTAAAACCCCTTCCTTGATGAGTATTCGCAACCATCTGATCACATGATCACTGTGTGTCTCTACGACAAAGGCGTGATCACTTTTGGCCATTATCTTGATGAGTTTCGCCTGTGTCGATGGATGTACGTGTACTTCGGGCTGCTGCAATAAGAATACCGTGTCTGGAGGTGCGTTCCCAAGAGTGATAATGAATGGAAGAAGACTGGTAACACCATAACCAACATCAACCAAGTTGTAAAATGAACCGGAAACATTTACCAGAATCTCAAACCGATCTGCGGAGAGCTTCCGTACATCAAGTTGCTCAAAAAGGCCGAGTTTGTTGCCGATACTATTGATCATTTCGAGATCATCATCCCCGCTACGAGCTTTAATGGGGTTATGGGAATACTCCCGCTCCCCCTCCAATCCATGTGGGGGAATGGGAATGATTTGGGGCGGTGATATAGGACCGCGGAAATAATTCCGAAAAAAATTGACAAACTTGGTGAATTCGGTGATTTCGAGACCCATCGGATCATTCACTCGCGTCTTGAAATTGTCCGTGCTCCCAGAGAAGGGAAGGTTGCCGTAGGCGATATATCGAGAGAGCCATGTTGTAAACTGCAAATCTGAAACCTCAGACCGATTCAGATAAAACTGAAATTTTGGCCCATCAAACCGCCAGAACTCTGGCCCATCTTCGGATATCTCACGATTGATAGTTAAACTGGGGCCTGGCTGAGAACCCCTATTATCCATCTGTACTTCCAGCTTAATCTGTTCAAGTGAAGTATCAGAACTCTTTGCAAAATTGATGGCGAACCGATGAAACAGGCCTTTATCCAGACCTAAGGCAACACGAAATGATTCACACCCTGATCGAACAATAGATTTGAATGAACCCATGGAGAACGGTTCTTGGTCAAAAAAATTGGTGCTATCGTCTTGGTCGTGGAGGGCAGCCATTTGCCCAAGGGCGCTCAAACAACCCATGAAGGTGGATTTACCAACACTATTCTCGCCAACCAGTAGCGTTATCTTGGACAGTTTTGCCCGATGAGTCCCGGAAAAAGCCCGAACGTCAGTGATAGAGATATCAGTAATCGGGCAACTCATAATTATTTTCTGAACAGCTTTAGGATTCTGGAAAGCCTATCATGGAATCGTGGCCTGTCCATGCGAACAACTGGATCATCTAAAAAGGGATAGGTCCATCGGTCTCCCTGCCCTATTCTCGCAGCGACGGAACAGCCGGGCTCACATGTGTTAATCTGGGACGTGAGTCGGTTGGCCAAGTAGCTGTAATGCAGCTTCGTAGGAACGGCATGCCACCATGGTTCACGTAGTATAGCACGCAACATTTCCAATACCATGAGGCTTCCCAGATTGGTAGCGAAAGGAAAAACGTTCTCATTGCCCGGCGTGGCAGGGCTCTGACTTATATAGGTAGGATCATCCAAGGATCCGTCACGCTCTGTTACAACTTCCGAGGTTGTATACTGGCCATCGCAGCGCAAGCATTGTAATCCTGGTCCTGCGCGAACGAAACTCCAGTTGGCGTCCACTAGACGACCATTGGGTTTGGTTGCAACACGGATACCACCGAAGACGACGGGAATGCAGTGTGTATAAGCAATATTGTTGAGAAGGTCCTTGGGAAGGGGGCGGTCAACAGCTGCAAACAGAATATCACAATCTAGCGCGGCCTTGTAGGCGTCACGCTCTTGAATCCAAGCCCGTTTAGCATCAACGCGGAAAGAAGCGGCACTGGCTGATCGGCAGAGGTGCTTTGCAATCGTGTCAACCTTGAAGCGACCAATGTCATCGGAAGTTGTGTGCAATAGTCGGTCAAGGTTGTGTTCCTCTACGCAGTCTGCGTCCACGAGCAGTATATCTGTGACCCCAATGCGTCCAAGAGTCTCGGCGATGATCGCCCCGACACTTCCAAGACCAACAATGCCGACTCGAAGACTCGCCAAGACGGCTTGGCATTCTAGTCCCCACGTATCCAATGTGCGTCGCAGACGATCTGATCGAATGACAGGAGTTTGATCCGGGTGAATACTCAGATGAATCCCACTGCCGACCACTCGAACCTTATCGCAGAATGTCCGAGCGAATTTCTGCCCATTCCAAGACCAAAATCGGGCACTCCACACACCATCTGAGCCTACAGTGAGACCCAGTAAAGGCAGTCCAGCTGCTCGGGCTGGCGGTGCAATGCGATCGCGTTCGGCCACAACATCATCATCACTCATCCCCTGCCAGCCGGGACTGGGATGGCTGTGCATGAACGCAACCCCCGAGTCTGTCCGACATGCCTTACGAACAACTCTCGCGAGATACTGCGATTCGAAACTGACATTACCGTGCAAATTGCGTTCTCCTCGCAGTGGAAGAACCAGCTCCGTCACAATCCCCGTAGTTCGGGACGCACCAGTACTCGGGCGCCAGAGTGCAAAGCTGAGATCTTCCTGGTACTTGCCGAGACGAATCTGTGCTAGTAAATGATTTTTGGCTTTTTCCGCAAGCGCCTCTGAGAGAGTAGCCTCAAATCTCATAGTTTGGCGAATATCCGGAAAAGGTGTCCCTTAACGTACATTCTCATATTCTTTTTTGACGAATCCAGCTTATCCCATAAATCGCCTGGTGGAAGGCTGTAAGCTAACCATTCCTCACCTTCAAACTGGTATTCGAAGTGTCTCGTAAACGCCGTGGTCGTAGTGCTTGATTGAAGGTGAATAAAGTGCGGCGGATACTCAGGATAGGAATCGTCCTGAAAACTCAGTGCAACCTTTAGCGTTTTCCCCTTGTAGCGGCCAGTCTGTACTTGAATGTCAAACATAACCGCGCGTTGCGAAGCTTGGGAGGCTGAGAACTCAAAAATTCTTGGATTAAGTCCGATGTCCAGCAACTCCTTTACAATCCTTTGTAACATCTATACTTAGGCCACCGGAGTACTGCCAGCATGGATCGCCAGAAAATTGTCCCCATCGGCAATAGTTACCAAGCTGTCAAGATTTTCGTACTTCCGCCCATCCACCGTATTCTCCAAGTAATAACTATCTAGATCGTTGACATTAATCCCTGCGCCTGCACCAGCATTATTCAAGATGTGCCTAAGTGAAAGTGGATTTTTAACAGTCGTGTTCTGCTCTCCGTTTACTTTATAACGAAGCCGTTTTTCAACGGGCTTGCTGGAGTTATCTCGTTTTCTGGTTTTAAAGCGACTATCTTTAACAACCTCAATAAGTTTGTCAGGATCAACGTACTCAACTCCGTCCTCCGAGACCAAGACGGTGTCCTCAACAGATTTGCCAGCGAGTTGGAGTAGTGTGGAAAGTTTCTGTGGACTTCCCTTAACCTCGTAGTGCTTCTCGTCTATAAAGAAGGAAATATCTAGCGCCATAACAGAGCCTCAACGGTGACATTTTATCACTGATCTCCAACACAATACAACAACCCTTGTTCCTACATTTCGAGCGAAGCGTGTAAGTGCAAAATCCCACTCTCCTATGAATTTCCTATAAAATCCCTAGAGCAGTTTTTTGAATATTTTGACATTCTGACGCCTCTCGCTCCAGTTGGTACGTCTGGGCGGATAAAACGGCTTGAGCGGGGTTCGTGTTACACACACGGCACGGAGATGTCTTTCTATAACGCAAAAACAAGAGACGGAAAGCTCCAAATTTCATGCCCTTTGGCGATACCATTCCACATAGGGAATTCTTCAGATTACCTATATTATCTAGAGAGTGCAGGGAAAGCAACTTCGGTATACTGACCTGACCCAAGACAATGCGTTATCCTCTGATGCCCCAGCGTTATCCTAATAGATATAATGCTAAAGCCTGTAGAACGAAATCCAACTGAGGCACATCGGTCGATGACAGTTAAGTCGTCCAGCTATCAGCCAAGTGCGAAGGAATTGCATTAAGATCTTCGAGTCAATGTTCCATTTGACAAGGCATTAGGTTCACTGGTGAAGTCGATCAAGGTGAAGACCGAACGGAAGCAAAAGGATTGAGAACCCTCTGTTTTCTAGACGTAGCTGATCTTCTTCAATCCCCATCACCTGTATCCCGCACTCCACCCTAAGATCCGGTGCGACACGAGATCCCCCCGCCAAACCGCACAGGAGGGGCATAGAAACGAAGATCGGGCATCGAGTAGGGAAAGTAGGTACCAGTGAGGAGGAAATGTCCTTATCCTCAACGTCTGCGCCTCTCACGGCTTCTGAGTGAGCGCCCTGATCCGCTTCTCGGAATAATCGGGTCCTGTGCAGTTATCTGCTATCCAGGCATCCAGCACCGGGATAACCACTTCCCGCATGGTGATTTTATTGATTGATGCGGCCAGCTTAAGTCTGACGTGTACTTCCTTCGGGAGCCAGATCCCAAAACATATTTTCCCGTGAAGATCCCCCTCGGGCGGATTAATCTTCTCTGCACTCCCCACATCACCCAGGTTCTCCCATACCCAATCCTCAACAACTCTCGACATAATCTTCCCCATCGGCTCACGATTGAAGATAGAGTAGAGCTTGATGTTTGCATGGGTCCTGACAGGCAGAATAATGTTAAAAAAGACCCCGTGATTCGACTTGATCTGTTTTTTGATCTCCCCCGCATGTTGGTGGGTCCGCTGCGGATTCGTACGCCTGGATAATTGCTTTCTTGCAGGTTCAGGATTGGCCATGTTTGGATGTCAACTTGATAATTTCTTTCAATAGGTCGGTGACCTCCCGGTCACCGTCGCTTCCCGGCACTAGGGCGGGAACAGTGAGTCCCATCTGGAATGCTTCCGAGTAATCAGTCCTCATGGTGGTCCGGGCTGTCAGGATAGGGAACCCTAGAGACGATGCGGCATCATCAACCTCCTTGGCAAGGTCGGACCCATGTATTGCCTGAAGACATACGAAGGCAGTCGGGACAACGCGACCTGTTCCGATTAGCGCAGCCAGACGAGCTTTGATCAGATCCACGAGCTGCTCAGCCGCCCATAGATCCGGGGCACTGGGGCGGATGGGAATCAGGATACAGTCTGCGATACTCAACGCAGCCATAGAAAGGCGTTCCAGCCCGGCCGGTGTATCCACCACGACCCAGGCAAAGCCATCAATCACCCTTTTTAGCTCTTCGGGTTCGGCATCGGAAGGGAGCGGTATGACAACAGGAGGCATTTCCCAGTTGTGTACGCGCTCATTCTCCCAGTCCACAACGGATCCCTGAGGATCCGCATCTACCAGAAGAGTCCGATACCCAAACTCGGACAGACCCCCGGCCAGGTTTGTTGCCAGCGTACTCCGGCCTACGCCCCCCTTAGGGCTCAGAATTGAGACAACCGTCGCCATGCTGAATGGAAAATATAATAATTCAACACTATAATCTAACAAATGGTTCGATGAAACTGTTGGCGCGGATCCTCAACATGCTGATCCAGTAGCAGACAACCATACACTCTCCGAGAAATAGATGCCACAGCCTCACCTGTTCACTGTCGTTGCGATCTGCCTTCTCTTCCCGGTGATCTACTGGGCTGTATCTGGACGCGGATTGGATACCGACCGCAAACATCAGATCTTGCAGGCCACCACTACCCTGCAGTCCGTCATTCTCCCGCCAGGAATCCTGTCCCGTGAAATGTCACGAACGCCACCCCACGGGAGCCCCGTTGCGGGGAGGGTGTCCAGTCCGTTCGGAGTGCGGTTCCATCCTCGGTACAACCGCCTTAAACCCCATCGGGGAGTTGATATTGCAGCTCCGGTTGGAAGCCACGTCATGGCAACCGCAGCTGGATGGGTACACAGGATTGCCCATCACCCCGACGGATACGGGATCTTTGTCGAGTTATCTCATCCTGGCAGTGGATACCTCACGCTTTACGCCCACTTGTCCCTTATCCATGTTCGCGTTGGGCAAGCCGTGAAACGCGGACATGTGATCGCCCTCACTGGCGAGACAGGTAATGCAGTCGGCCCCCACCTGCATTACGAAGTCCGAACTTCCCGCGGAAAACATGTGAACCCCATGATCCTCCGTCCGGCAAGCTGACCGCGGTGATTCGTCCGTGTAACCAAGCCAACTCCCACTCGAGTTACAATTGAATCAGTGTAATCTAATACATTGAAACAAAATTATTTCGCAACGGTTGTCTGACAGGTCACCATCTGTACATGCTCCCAGATGTCAGACCTTGCCTCCCCTTCCTTCCCCTCAAGACATGAGCAACCCTGATACCATCCCCACGGGGACATTCGCCCGGCTCCGAAAAGAAAAAACATGGGGCTGCAGGGTTGAAAAAGAGATTGAGCCCGGAACCACTACCAAAGTGGAGGTACATCGCAAGGACGGCAGCAGCGAAACCAGAACGGTTAAGGTGTTCTGGGTAGGCGATGGGGTCTCTCTGGGGAATTTCGTCGATGATTGATCCTTCCAAAAACCTAACAGATCCGACCATGAATAAAAAGAGGACATACGGACTTAAAGACTTCGTCATTGACGAATCAACCATCCCCACCGCTAGGCCGATCAAACTCATGGACGGCAGCTGGGGTGTGTTCGTGTCTCACGAGGATCTACCAGAGCTGCGCAACCACCTGATCGTCTCGGTCGAGACCAAAGGGGGAAAGACCTGGTATGCCCAACTGGTGACCCGCGAATACACGGATAAGCAGGGGGTTGCTTTCGCAACAGCCGCGCGGCGGATTGACCTTACTATTGAGGCGGAAGCAAGATACCTCCTCTATCGCCAACGCCGGGTAGAGATGTCTCAGGGAAAACTCTTCCGGTCATCCGATGTGGTCATTCCAGATCAGCACGAAAGGATCCTCCCTAATTACTCCAAGAATCACTCCAAGAAACACCACAAACTCCGGCAGAGATCCCGCTCCCGGTAGAGATGACCCCCCAAATAAATATCCGAGGGTCTTATTGTATTGGGGGCTAAAAAGGGTCCTCAGTCTGCGCTGGAATAGGCTGCCAGTCCACGTTCTCCTGTGGTGCAGGTTCTGGGGGTGGGCCGTACGGGGAATAGTTTCGGAACCGTGCATAGGTCTTGTCAAAGTGGAGTTTCACCGTCCCGATCGGCCCATTTCGGTGTTTCCCGACGATCACCTCTCCCACCCCTTCTGTAGACTCTCCGCTCTTATACGTTCTGACTCCGTAGACTTCCGCCCGATAGATGAAGGCAACCATGTCGGCATCCTGCTCTATGGATCCACTTTCTCGCAGGTCTGACAACAGGGGGCGCTTATCTCCTCGCTCTTCCGGGTTTCGGTTGAGTTGACTGAGAGCAATCACCGGTATATGCAGTTCTTTTGCCAAGGCTTTCAGGGATCGCGAAATTGAGGCGATCTCCTGTTCACGGCTATCTACACTCCGCTTCCCCTCCATGAGCTGCAGGTAGTCCACCACCACTAGCCCGATATCATGCTCCGACTTCAATCTCCGGCACTTCCCCCGAAGCTCCAGGATATTCAATGACGCGGAATCGTCGATCCATATCCCGCCCTGTCCCAGAATCTGTCTAACCGCCTCCACTCGCTGGCATTCCTCCCGGGACATCCCCCCCCGCCTCATTCTCTGCAAATCCACTCCTGCCTCAGAGGAAAGAAGCCGGTGCATTAGCTGCTTCCCTTCCATCTCCAGAGAGAAGATTGCACAATTCACGGGGTTTTGGGAGGCCAGGGCAGCGTTACGTGCGCACGCTAGAGCAAACGCAGTTTTCCCCATTGCCGGCCGACCGGCGATAATGATCAGATCCGTATCCTGCCATCCTCCGGTGATCTTGTCCAGATCTACAAAACCGCTGGGCACCCCTGATAAGCCATCCGTGCGTTCAGTCATCTGCTGTATCTGCAGCATTGTTTCCTCCCCGATCTCCCGGACATGTTTCACCGACTGCCGGAGCATGTCTCCCGAAATTGAGAACAGATCGCTCTCTGCTCTGTCAAGCAACTCTAACGGATCCGTCGCGGGGTCATATGCCTCGCCGATCCGGCGACTCATGGTCTGAATCAACGCGCGTACCATCGCCTTCTGCATCACAATCCGGGCGTGATACTCAACGTTAGCCCCTGTTCCAACCCAATCATCCAGCTCCATAAGATAGGGGAGTCCCCCCACCGCCTCCAGCTTCCCCCCGTTCTTTAATTGCTCCGCCACCATGAATATGTCCACCCCGTCTCCTTCTGCAAACAGCGTACACATCGCATGAAAAATCATAGCGTGCTTAGGCAAGTAGAACGCATTCGGCTTTAGCAGGGATGCCGCCACACTGATCGCCCCCGGGTCGATCAGGATGGCCCCCAGCACACTCTGCTCGAGATCCACTGCTTGTGGAGGTACGCGGCCGGAGTAGTCTTTCAGAGAGTACATCTGTGCCTTCCCAGCGCGCTGCGGTGCTTCGCCGTTCATGTCCGTGCGGAATCCGATTTTGCAGCCTGCTCCTCCTCCCCCGGCTCTGTCCAGGACCTGATGGAACGCTTCAGGGCTTCTGCCCCGGGATGAACCCGAACCGGGTTGAGCCTGCGGGACATTGGAGCACGGACAGGTACCTCCTGCTTGATCCGTCTTTCAGGGACTGTGTTCTGTGGATTAGTCATCATTCTGGTTTCTTTTGGTTTGGTTGTTCCGTGCCAGGTCAATGTTGTTTTCACGGAGGATCTCGTCAAGGTCGGTCACCGGAATGCGTCCACGAAAGAGCTCCTTCAGCGATACTTCCAGTGTCTTTGCAAAGCATCTCGCGCCGTCTACATACTGGTACACCTGGTCCTTATCCCCATCGCACAGAGCAATCAGCAGATACTCAAGGAGGGGGGCAACCGGGTGCTTGTCTTCACAACATTGACACCAGTTTGCCAGCATTCCCAGGATTGCCAGATCCAAAACGAAATCACGCTGAAGTATCGGCCCCATTTTGTGGGCCCACGCCCCCAGTTCTTCCCGCGTGACCCGGGGGCTTCTCAGTTTTGGTTTAGAAGGCTTAGACATATGCCACCTCCCCTGCAGCATGGTTCATGGGGGTTACCATCTTCCGCTCCTCTCGCATCTTCTCCCGGACCCTCACACATATCCTGATCACTGTCCCCCGGTAGAGATCCCGCCCTGGGCTCAAGGCAGCCTTCTTTTTCATAAATAGTTCATAGACCAGTTCAGGAGCCTCCTGAATGACCTCATCCACCCATCTCTCCTTTCCTTGCCATTCAATCTGACATGGTTCAGTGGCATTGTTCCTGGCGCGCCCCAGCACCACTCTGCAGCCCAGGATCTGATCTGTTCGAGACATGTAATCCCCATTTCGCGCCAGAATAGCCAGGGCAGTAACAGGGGACTCTCCCCGCTCCATCCCTCGAGAAACTGCGCGGAGGGCGTTGCTCACATGCTCGGGATCCATGCTCCAGGCGTACAGGGGGTGACCTTTCGCCAGCACTGGATCAAGGATCTGCCGAAGGTGATATTGATGCCGCCCAATCCTCCCCGATGCTCGCTCCGCCACTACCTCTCTCCGCAGTTCCTTCTTCGTTCGCTGCGGACTGGACTGGGCTGGTGCCATGCCCCCAGCCTGGCAAGCCCCCACTTCCGCATTCCTCCTTTCTCCACGTCCCATATGGGAGACATCCACAAGTGCGGAATCCGTTTCGGTGAGTTGCCGCTTTCCCCGACAAATGGGACAGGTGGGTTCGGAAACTCCCGGCGTCGAGTCGTTGGGAAGGTGGGTGTGATCAGGAAATATGTTCCGGCACGCCAAGTCCACCCTCTGCACCTCGTCCCGAGGTTTGGCTTGAATCTTCCTGCGCAAGTTCAATAGGGACTTACCGGGACTTACACCATTGAGCACCCCACTCGAAACCTCCCGCACGGCATCCTGTACATGCGCGGGATCCATGCTCCAAGCGTACAGTTCGTGATCCTCCGGGATCAACTCCGCAAGGAAAAACCTCAGTCTTTGCTGGAGTCGCTGGATGCGATTCTCCATTCCGCCGGCTCCCGCCCCCGTTGTTTGTCCATGATCTCGCACATGCGGATGCGGGGCTGCGGGTCGTGAAATGAAGGGTGCTGCAGGAGTCGCCCCGCTGTGAGGTTTTTCCGCTTCTGCCTTCTTAGAAGTTTGTTTAAATCTTCGTTCTTCTAGAAGGGCACCGTCAGGTTCAACGGTAATGTGGCGGTTAGGCGCACCGTCAGGTTCAACGGTAATGTGGCGGTTAGGCGCACCGTCAGGTTCAACGGTAATGTGGCGGTTAGGCGTATTCGCCGGATTGAGCGCATATTTGGTTAGATCTGGGGGTGTAAGAATCCAGAAATAACGAGGCCCAAATTCCCCGCTTGCGTATCGTTCCCGCTGCCCCAACAAGCATCTCGCTTTCTTTAATTCAGCGATTGCTCGCTCCACCGTTCGCTTTCCCATGCATAGGCTGTCGGCAATCCTCCCCACCGTGTGCCAGCATTTCAAATAACCTTCCTTCCTCGGATCCCGTCGACAGTGGGTAATAAAAAACTGGTACACCATGACCGCCCGATCTGACAAAATGCGCCCGCGTGTAGCATCTCTCTGCCAGAGCAGCAGTGCCGATTGGATATCACGGATTTGTGATTCCGCTTCCAGGTTTCGCTCTGAGGGTGTAAGTGCATCGGGGTTAGTCAGGACAGGTTTCTTTCCCGGTGCACCAGAGCGACCCTTGAGCAACCGTCCTCCATGCTTTCCAGGCTTCGACTGCCATTGCCGAGAGGTATCATCATTCACCACCCCTGCCTCTCCGTGCCTTTCATCAGGGATCCCAGGTTTGACGTCCCCCGCGTCCCAGGGAAGGATGTCACCCCGCCTCGGAACCTTCTGGCCAGGACTGCCGTGCGGCGTGGGAGCCGAGACCGATTGCCTCGGATGTTCCTCACTATGCCCCCCGTTTTCCTTACCTTGACAAACTGGACATCCCCACCTTTTTTCAAGATATGAGGGTGATAGATTCGTACAATTAGAACTTTGCGATGTTCTACTTATTGGAGGTGTTGTTGATGCCGCACGCAAAAACGCACGCAATAATGTATTTGTTCACGTGAAGAGAAAACACGGAGGTTCTTCGGGATTGAGCCACCTCTTTCAGCAGGGGAGTGTTTCCCTGACGCTTCTAAACAGCGGAGACAAGAATTTTCTCAAAGGTATTAAGAAGCTGAAAAGTGATTTTGACGAATCTCTTCCCGCTGTTGTTCACTACTTGATTGTCGGGGATAAGCCGAATGACTCAATTCCTCTTTTCGCGAGGATAAGCCTTTTCAAGACGATCAAGGAGATTCGTTCTAAAGGCTGTGAAATCTGCTGGTCTGTAGTTGATCCAGAGACTGATCTGGCTTAATCAGGAACAGATACCAGCCTGCGGATAAATTATTTATTTCGGGGGGTGTGTTCAATATCACCCATGTAGCCATACGATTCTTTTGGTTACTATTTTTAGGATCAAGCATGGTGAGGAAGGTCGTAGGAGCCGCTGAGACGTCGACAATGGGCACTATAGGTGGATGGCTTAGTGTCAGAACTCAACTAATTCTGACACTAAGTCTCCGTGATAGTATGTAACCTCCGTGGTTTATCTTAACAACCGTTCGGGTTGATTTAATAGGGATACCACATACTAGTGGAAGAAACAGCAGATTACTCGGTAAGATGAACATTGATTGTTCTTGAGGTCACCATGAAAGGGAAACCTGAATTCCTTTCCGATTTAACAAAGCGATCCTGGTCACCTGTTGGGAGCTCTCAGCTACGGTCATCCGGGCTTTTCATCGGCAAGGGGCCCCTCGCCATGGAAATCACGGTTGCGCATGCAACCCAAAGACCTAGTGACGGGGAGATCAGGAAGGTATGGAAAGCCCGAAAAGGAAGACGCGCATCCCCTCTCCTCTTGGTCATTCTGCATTCGGACAAGGCATCTCTGTGCGGTGCTGCGGGTGACGAACCGCCCATCTATCCTAACATGGATACGGGACAGGTTGAGCGATTGTGCAGGGAACTGCTTGATCAATCCGACCGGCATTCGGCTCTTCGCCTGCTCGCTCAAACGCTGTCTTCATTCAAAACGAACCTGCCGGGACTTAGGAATGAGGGACTATTGGCTCTGCATGAACTGGAGTACGGTGCACCTGAACGAGCAGACTTGGAGTATGCCAGAAAAAAGGCACAAGCGGCCTTAGGACTTCGGGGACCTGATCTACTGGAGGCACTGGGTTTTTCCATTGAGCCACTGGATAGTCTGACGAGCGTGCTGCGAAGCAATGACCGTAAGACGGCGCTCGCCGTCATGTTGCACGAGAACGAATCAGTAGAGCAAAAAGAGCATCGATTTAATCAGCTTTCTCCTGTCAGCTACGCATTCAGAAAGGCAGATTCCGAGCACCTTCCATGGATCATCTTTACCCAGGGAAATCGACTTCGACTCTACACAACAAGTGTTAATGTGGGCGTAGGCCGACGCGGTCGTACAGAGACTTACATTGAATGTCAGCCGTGGCTCCTCTCCGACGAGTCGTTGTACTATCTCTGGCTCCTCTACTCAGCCGAGGCGTTGATTCCCGGTGGCAGCCTACATGAATTACTGGAAGGATCCAAGCGCTTCGCAGGCAATCTTGCCAAACGCCTGCGAGAGCGGATCTATGAGCGTGTAGTCCCGGTTCTTGCCCAGGGGATCAACCATGCACGCGGCATCACAGAGCCAGATTCAGAAGAACTTGCTCTGACCTACGAAATGGCCCTAACCGTGCTGTTTCGTCTACTGTTCATCGCCTATGCAGAAGACCGGGACCTGCTTCCCTATCGTCACAACGACGCCTATCGACGCCGGTCCCTGAAGGAAAAGGCGCTAGAACTGGCCGATGCGGTCAAAAAGGAAACGCCGATTGCTAAAGGAAACACGCACTGGCGGGAGACCGTGGATCTCTGGCAGGCTATCGCACGGGGAAACGTGGAATGGAGTGTCCCGGCATACGGTGGGGCGCTGTTTCAGGACAGTGAGGCGATTTCACGTGCAGGTGCTACACTGTCGAGGATTACGCTGTCCAATGACTGTTTCGAAGTTGCTCTGCGCGACCTGCTCGTGATTCATACTCCAGAAGGCATCCCCGGGCCGGTCGATTTTCGCTCACTCGGCGTGCGTGAGTTTGGCACCATCTACGAGGGACTCCTTGAATCTGGATTGGCAAGGGCCGACATGGACCTTGTTCTCAAGCAGCGAAAGAACGATGCAGTATATGTCCCCGCCAAGGCTAAGCAGACGCCGGATATATTGGCGGGTGAGGTCTATCTGCACAACCGCTCTGGAGCACGGAAGTCATCCGGTAGTTATTACACAAAATCTTTTGCCGTTGAATATCTTTTGGATGGAGCACTGGAGCCAGCGCTTAAAGACCATTTCGCACGGCTTGATGCGCTGGACGAAACCGATGCCAGTGAGGCGTTCTTTGACTTTCGCGTTGCCGATATCGCAATGGGGTCGGGGCATTTCCTGATCAGTGCCATTGATCGTATGGAGCGAAAGATGGTGAACTATCTTGCTGAACGTTTCTTGCCGGGGGTCGTGAATGAATTAAAGGAATTGCGCTCAATCGCGCTGGATCAACTGCAAGGGGTCCATGAAAGCGATCCCATCGAAGACAGCCAACTGCTTCGCCGTCTCATCGCGCGACGATGCATCTACGGCATAGATGTCAATCCACTCGCTGTTCAGCTTGCAAGGCTTGCTGTTTGGATTCACACCTTCGTTCCCGGATTACCATTGTCCTTTCTTGACCGCACATTGATCCAAGGCAATGCACTGGTAGGCATGGAAAGTATTGCCGAGATACGGAATGCACTCAATGAGTTCTCGGTGCCGCTGTATACTGATCTCCAGAAACTACTTGGTAAGGCGAAGAAGCCGCTTCGGCGTCTGGCGAACAGCAACGATTCCTCCCTGGCGGATATAGAGAAAGCACGCGCAGAGCAGGAAGATGTTCGTGTAGCACTCCAAGGCGCGGAAATGCTTTGTGATCTGCTGACAGCACTACCGCTTTGCGATGATTCCGCCATCAAACCAGTACTTGACGAGTGGGAAGAGCTTTCAGATCCCCTCGATATGGAAGATACCAGGATGCAGAGGGCACTTGCTTCCTCCTCGGAAGCCTTGCAACCCCTTTCTGTAGTTCATTTTCCTATTGCTTTTCCAGAAGTGTTTCTTCGGACACGAGCGGGATTTGATGTCATCCTCGGTAATCCACCGTGGGAAAAGGTCAAAATAGACCAAGATGCCTTCTGGGCACGACATTTTCCGGGATTGCGTGGCAAGTCGCAGCGTAAACAGGAGGCTGAAAAAGCACGTTTACGCAGAGAGCGTCCAGACCTGGTTGCGCTCTATGAACGTGAACTCGAAAAAACACAACAATTAAGCAAAGCGCTTATGAGCGGCTCCTATCCCGGGATAGGAGCCGGGGATCCAGATCTCTATAAGGCATTCTGCTGGCGCTTCTGGCGACTGTCCAGTGGATATGGAGGATATATAGGTGTCGTGTTGCCACGCAGCGCATTTGCTGCCAGGGGAAGTACGGATTTTCGCAAGGCGACGTTTAGCGAAGCTGCATACATGGAGATCACCATCCTGACCAATCGCGCAGGATGGATATTTGATGAAATACACCAGCAATATACTATTGCCCTCGTATGTGCACAACACGGTGAGTCTGAAGGAAAGTCGATTTCTTTGCAGGGACCCTACACTTCACTAGCTGGCTTCAAAGAGGGCACAACCAAAAGGCCTGCAGCTTTTACCTATGCAGAGGTCCGTGAGTGGAACGATACAGTCTCACTCCCCCTTTTGCAAAAAGCAGATTCACCCCAGGTATTCGCCCAGCTTCGCAAGTCTCCGCGGCTGGATCTAAAAATGGGGTTTCAGTGGAGAGCGCGTCCAGATACTGAACTGCATGCTACCAGCCAGAAATATCTCATGGACCTGGAAAGTGGGGACTGTCCCGAGGGTTTCTGGCCGGTCTACAAGGGAAAATCTTTCAATTTGTGGACACCAGATACGGGAATCTACTACGCTTGGGCTGACCCCGAGCCTGTTCTGGAGTTTCTCCAATCGAAGCGTCAAAGAGGAGGGAAAAATCGCCGGAGTGCGCACTCTGAATTCTCGCCACAGCACCTGAAAAATTCCGACACACTACCCTGCTACCGGGCGCGCATAGCGTTTAGGGACGTTGCACGTGCTACAGATCGACGAACAGTTATTACCTCCCTTGTACCACCGGATGTATTTATAACGAATAAGGGCCCTTACTTTCTTTGGCCGAGGGGAGATGAAAAAGATCAGGCTTTTTTACTCGGTGTTCTTTCCTCTCTCCCGCTTGACTGGTATGCACGGCGTTTTGTGGAAACAAACCTCAATTATTTCGTGATCAATCCGTTTCCGATTCCCCGTCCTTCCCGCGAGAACGTGCTGCGGCGGCGCGTCGTTAAGCTCGCAGGGCGACTGGCCTGTCCAGATGGGCGCTTTGCTGTGTGGGCGGAAAAAGTTGGTGTCGCTTGCGGTCCAATAGCGGAAACCGAGATGGAAGATCATATCCACGAACTAGATGCTGTGGTCGCTCACCTATACGGACTCAGTGAACCGCAGCTCATCCACATCTTCGAGACGTTTCACGAAGGTTGGGATTTTGAATCTCGACTCTCTGGCGTAATGCACCACTACAAGGCTTGGAAGAAGAAACAATGACCCCACGAGTCAGGGTGAAACCGGCACTCCTGCAATGGGCATGCAAACGTGCCCAAGTAGATCCTGAAAGACTGCGTAAACGGTTTTCGAAGTATGATGATTGGGAAAGCGGCACACTGAAGCCAACACTCCGCCAGGTGGAGGAGTTTGCGAGGTTCACGCATGTTCCTATTGGTACTCTTTTTATGTCAAAGCCAATGAAGGAGGAAATGCCCATTCAGGATCTGCGCACAGTCGGAGATCAGGAGATATTAAAGCCCAGTGCAAATCTGTTAGACACCATCTATCTGTGTCAGCAACGCCAGGATTGGTATCAGACCTTCGCACTGGCTGAGGGAGAAGAGCCACTTTCATTTGTAGGATCTGCTACAGTGGAAAGTGATGTTGAAGCTACGGCAAAGAAGATTCGAACCACGTTAGGTTTTGGTGTGGAAGAGCGTAAGGCATTACAAAACTGGACATGTGCATTGCGCTACTTTGTTGACCAAGCCGATGATTTGGGTATACTTGTTATGATCAGCGGCGTTGTCGGGAATAATCCTCACCGAAAGCTTGATCCCCAGGAGTTTCGAGGTTTTGCTCTGGCAGATGATCTGGCCCCCTTGATATTCATTAATGGTGCGGACTTCAAGGCAGCACAAATATTCACGCTGGCACATGAGTTGGCGCACATCTGGTTAGGGAAATCCGGCCTGTCTAATGTGACTCCTGATTCATTCCCCTCACATAAAACTGAGCGTTGGTGCAATCAAGTGGCGGCTGAGCTTCTTGTTCCCGCGGCATCACTGCGTGAAAATTTCCGGGAGGACACTGACCTGTCTGATGAACTCCAGCGATTGGCACGTTACTATAAAGTCAGCACGCTTGTCGTGCTTCGCCGTCTCCTTGACATTGGGGTGCTACAACGCAACAAATTTATGGAGCAATATCGCCACGAGTTAGGTCAGCTCAAGCCAAAACGGGGGAGCGGAGGCGGCAATTTCCATGCAACACTCAAGACCCGCGTTGGTCGGCGATTCGGCGAAGCACTTGTGGACAGTACACTCGCTGGCCAGACATTGTTTACCGATGCATTTCATTACCTAGGGATCAAAAAAACATCCACCCTGGATGCATTTGCAGAAAGTCTTAGAGCGGGGAATTAAGTAATGTATCTCTTGGATACGAATGTCTTCATTAGTGCCAAAAATTTCTACTACGGCTTCGATTTTCACCCTGGATTCTGGGATTGGCTAACTCATGCCAATAGAGAAGGGCGAGTCTTCAGTACAAAAAAGGTATATGACGAAATCTGTCAGCAGGAAGATCAGCTTAATAGATGGGCGAGTGCTCATAAAGATGGGATCTTCCTTGGACCTCCCAAAGATTTTGATGACCAACTTGAATGTATCACAGACTACGTAATCGACGGAAATTTTAAGCCATCTGCCATTGAGGAATTCCTGAAGGCGGCTGACTACTACTTGATCGCACACGCTTTAGCCAAGCACTTCAAAATCGTAACCCACGAAGTACCCAAGTCTCGAAAAGGGAAAATAAAAATCCCTCAGGTGTGCCAGGAATTTGCAGTGGAGTGCCTAACACCATTTGATATGCTGCGCCGAGAAAATGCCCGGTTTGTATGGAAGCCCGATAATGGATAAAGAAACCGCTTTTATCGATAATCGAAACGGGAATACGCTGGCCCGGGCACTGGCAAATACTCTGGAAAAGAGCGATCCCAGCCGGAAAGATCAGAGCTCGCTACCCAGTGAACTGCGTCTCGCGACGGCCTTCTTCAGTCCAGCAGGATTCAAACATATTGCTGATCACCTGAAAGGCATCCCGGATGTACGTCTCCTGCTTGGAGCCGATCCCAGTGGTCTTCCAATACCCGACCAAAAGCGATTAGATGAAAAACCTGATGATCGCGAACGGCGGCGTATCAAGACGGCGTGGAAAAATCAAGTAAAAATCCTCACATATGAACGCGATCAACTACCATTCAACCGGACCAGTCGCACAGCTCTGGAAGCACTGACTACGGCCCTTCGCCATGGCAATATGCAGGTGCGACGCTATACAAAGGCCTTTTTGCATGCTAAGGCTTACATCCATAGCTCTCATGGAGATGGAGGAGTCATTGCCGGCTCGTCAAACCTTACTCATGCTGGACTCACACAAAACCTTGAATTGAATCTGGGTTGCTTCGATCCGCCCATCGTCCGTGAAGCAAGACAGTGGTTTGAGGATCTCTGGGAGGATGCAGAGCCATACGATCTGGCTGAGATTTATGAAGTGATCTTTGAAACTCGCTCTCCGTGGAGCATCTTCCTTCGGGTACTTTGGCAACTTTACGGCAACGAGATTGAAGAGGAAATCCGGGAGGGTAATCTTCCACTAACAACCTTTCAGAAACATGGCGTTGCCCGTGCACTCCGGTTGATGCGAGAAAGAGGCGGCGTGATTGTAGCCGATGAAGTTGGGCTTGGGAAAACATTTATCGCGGGAGATATTTTGCAAATCTATAGCGATCGCCGCCAGCGTGCACTATTGATTTGTCCGGCCGCACTGCGTGACAGTACGTGGAAACAGTTTCTGAATGAGTACGGCGTTTCTCGAGCCATAGAGTGTGTATCCTTTGAAGAGTTAGCAAGTGACCGGCAGTTGCGTGACAAACAGCGTCCCAAGGCGAACCAAAGACGCTTACAGCGTCCTCTGGACGAGTATCAACTCATCATAGTTGACGAAGCCCACAATTACCGCAATCCCAATACTCCCAGTCGGGCAGCGGCTCTGCGACGCCTCCTGTTTGGCAAAAAACGAGACTTGCTTCTGCTCACGGCAACTCCTGTTAACAACTCCTTGTGGGATTTGTATTACCTCATCCATTTCTTCGTGAGACAAGATGCCCATTTGGCTGACCGAGGCATCCTATCCATCCGGCAGCGTTTCACGGAGGCTATGCGGACGGATCCCGCAAACCTCAGTCCGGATGTGCTCTATCCGATCATTGATGCAACCACGGTCAAGCGAACACGCCAGTTTGTAAAAAAACACTATTCCGGTGACACCATCAAGGGCCGGGACGGAAGGCCGCGAACCATAGTATTTCCGAAACCAGAGGCAATCACGGTCCGCTATGAACTAGAAGATCAGTTGCCCGGGTTTTTCGACCAACTGGAGGAGGCGCTGAATTCTGACGAGGGCAGAAATATCCTGTTTGCCCGGTACATGCCCGATGCGTATCGGAATGAAACCCTAGATACTCAAGAGGATGGTCGTGTACGCGCGATGACGGGACTGCTGCGCTCAGGATTACTCAAACGATTCGAGTCTTCCTGCTTTGCGTTCAGGAAAACTGTGCAAAAAATGATCGCGGAACATGACAGGTTTCTTGAAGCGCTGGAAAAAGGCCATGTGGTCACCACGGTCTTCCTGCAGGAGATCTCAGGGGATGACGAAGTTCTTTTCGAGGAGTTGTTAAACCAGAACTCCGAAGAGGTTAGTGATGCGCGAGACTACAATATTGAGCACCTAAAAAATGATGTAACAAACGACCGAACTCTGCTACAGAGACTGGCAGATTCTGCGGCCTCCATCACCATGGAAGGCGATGCTAAGCTCAGGGCTCTATCGGATGTACTCTGCGAGATCGCCGAGCAGGCGGAGAACGAGGCATCCAATGCCATTGACGAATCCCAGAAACGGAAGGTGCTGGTTTTCTCATATTTTGCGGACACCGTTAAATGGATATGGAATTTTCTCACGCAGGAACTCGAAAAACGTCCTGAGCTTGCATCTTACCAAAACCGACTTGTCGCCGTGAGTGGCTCGCAGAAATTCGACGGAGTTTCCAAGGATGATGCTGTCCTAGGATTTGCTCCCGTCTCCATGCAGGCGGGCCCCGGCGCAGATACAGATCGATATGATATCATGATTACTACGGATATCCTAGCAGAGGGCGTAAACCTGCAGCAGTGCCGCCACATCATCAACTATGATGTACCGTGGAATCCAATGCGGCTGGTACAGCGACACGGCCGCATTGACCGAATCAACAGCCCCCACAGGCGGGTATTTCTGCGAACCATCTTCCCAACCGATCGCCTTGATGAACTACTGAATCTGGAAACGCGGATTCTGGGAAAACTGGCCATGGCAGCAGCCAGCGTGGGGGTTGTAGCACCCTTGGAGAAAGGTGCGCATGGTGATCAGGTTTTCACAGAAACACGTCAGGAAATCGAAAAGCTGCTAAAACAAGATCCTTCAATCTTTGAACACGGAGGAACCGTGGCTGCTACCCAGACAGGAGAAGAGTATCGGCAGACACTGCGCAAAGCCCACAAGGAGTTGGGCGAAAATATTGCAAAGCTGCCGTGGAAGGCCGGTTCGGGCATGAGAAAGGGCAAACAGCGCGGCATGTTTTTCTGTGCCGTCGTAGGACATGATTCAGATTATGAACGTACCTATCTGCGTTTCATTCCGGCAACTTCTGACTGGCAACCGGCCGGGGGCACAGATGTCATCATTCATGAAATGGGAACATGCCTGCGCATCATCGAATGTGAGGAAAATACACAAACCTGGTATCCAGATGGGTTTCACGAGCATGTATACGCCTTCTGGGATATAGCTCAAGCCAACATCCTGGATCACTGGATGCGTGAGACAGATCCGGCAAATCTGCAACCAAAAGTGGATCGTATCAATCATCAGGTAGCGGAATTTATTCGTGCCCATCTCCCAAGAGAAATAGCTTCAAATGATACAAGGCGTGCTCTCGATATTCTGGAATCCCCTTGGCCACGCCGGGAGCAGATCATGCTGCGTGATTGGTTTAATGCCGGAAAGGATCAGGATCGACCAAAAGAACAAGATCTGGCACACGATCTTGTGGAAAATGTCTTGGAAACGGGCTTGGAACCAAGCCAGCCTCCCCCACACCTGCCGCTCATAGAAAAAGACGATATCAAGCTTCTATGTTGGATGGCTATTGAATGCGAAAACGATGATGGGCACTGGCGTGAGTAGCAATCATCTTAGATCAGAACACAGTTCTGTGTGAGAAGAGGGATTTCGCAACTATCAATTATCAAAATCAAGAGGTTATATCTTTTATTAGACCTCTCTTTGCAGCATTTTCATGACCACTAAGCACAATGCGCATAGCTGGCCATACCGGTTTTTCCGACTGGAGGATCGGGAGGCCACCTTGCTCGGTGAAATCCGAGCCGGCTTTGCCACTTTCATGGTGATGGCCTACATCATCTTTGTCAACCCCAGTATACTAGGTGGAGCAGCTGACAGCGTTGGTACGGTGATGGCCCCGGCTGCGATACTAAGCTTAACATGCTTGACCGCAGGGATTCTGACCATCTTCATGGGCTTGTATTCGAATTATCCATTTGCTCTGGCACCGGGCATGGGGCTCAATGCCGTCGTAGCGTTTCAGCTGGTTGGACAAATGGGATTAACATGGGGGCAGGCTATGACGGTCGTACTCATAGAAGGACTCATCATTTTAGTGCTTGTACTGACACAATTCCGGGAAGCAATGATGGACGCCATTCCAATGTCTTTAAAAAAAGCCATCGGTGCGGGCATTGGCTTGTTTTTGGCTCTTATTGGAGGGGTTAACAGCGGGATCATTGTCACTACGGCCGGGACGCCTCTTGCACTGGGAGATTTGAGTCAGATCAGCGTGATCACATTTCTCTTCGGACTCCTGCTGACAGTTTGGCTGATGGCCCGAGGTGTGAAGGGTGCACTCTTATGGGGCATTGGTTCTACTACGCTTCTGGCTATTGTTCTCAACCTGATGGTCGCCGATGGTACAGCATTTGGTGGAGGTGCCCAAGTTCCTACAGAATTCATTGGGCTTCCCCAAGGCATTATTGGGACGGATTCCATATTTGGTCGGATGGATTTTGGGTTATTTACACAATTAGGAATCCTGGCTACAATTCTGGCAGTATTTTCTCTCTTGCTGACCGATTTTTTTGACACAATGGGTACAGTTGTTGGTTTGGGTGAAAAGGGAGGGTTTTTGACAAGGGAGGGCAAATTACCGGGTATTAACAGAGTGCTATTGGTGGATTCGGTGGGTGCAGCATTCGGAGGATTTAGCAATGTGAGTAGTAACACGACTTATATTGAGAGTGCGGCTGGCATTGCGGAAGGGGGGCGCACTGGATTGACAGCTGTGGTAGTCGGCATACTCTTTTTACTGTGCATGTTCTTCAGCCCGCTTGCCGGTATTATCCCTGCAGAGGCTACGGCTCCCGCACTCATTCTAGTAGGTTTTCTGATGATGGGCACACTTCGGGATATTCCCTGGAAGAACTATGGGGAGTCTATTCCAGCTTTTCTTACGTTGCTGCTGATGCCGCTGACGTACAGCATCACCAATGGCATAGGAGCCGGCATTATCACTTACACGGTGCTCAAACTGCTGGCTGGCAAGCACCATGAAATTCACTGGCTCCTCATCATGGCTGCCGTCGCTTTCGTGGTTTACTTTGTGCTTTCTGTCTAGTTGTAGCAGCAAGAACTACGCAAAATAGCCGGTGCAGGGCAGCATTGTTTTTCCGATCTGGTTGATAGCCTAGAATAAATATGGGCTCCCCTCTCATAAAAATGAAGAGCCAAAAAGGAAGACCGTAAACAGATATCAATTGTCGGCAAATTGGAACCCAAGCCCTGAGAAAAAAACCAGAAGACATGATATAGTTCAGTGCAAGTCTTTATCTTGCTACCCGTACAGTCGAGATTCTGCCCATGAACAAACTAGTCTCTGAAATCAAAAAATTGCAATCCCATGTAGAATCACTATCTGACCATAGGTTATTAGAGGAGGCTACAAAGCAGGCCCTTGTACTTCCATTCTTCAAAGCACTCGGGTATGAGGTGAATAACCCCAGGGAAGTCTATCCCCAATATTCTGCTGATATTCTAGGAAGAAAGGGGAAGAAAGTGGATTACGCCATAATCAAGAATCAAGCACCTATTATTCTGATTGAGTGCAAGCCTGTGGGCTCTGAATTGTCTTACATCAATGCACAGCAGTTATTCCAGTACTTCATATCTACGGATGCGCGATTCGGTATTTTGACGAACGGTTTGCAATACCGTTTTTATTCTGATCTTGATGATCAGAACAGGATGGACCGCAATCCATTCATGGACATCGATCTTCTGAAGGATGCACCGGAAAGGATAGCTAAGAAACTTCAGAAATTCACTAAGTCAGCATTTGATGAGAGCTTAGCTATAGATTTTGCGGAGAAAAGAAAATATATTACCTCAATTAGGGAAGTGCTCTCTGAGCAATTGGAGCAACCAAGCTACAAATTTATTTCGTTCATCCTTGATCAAGTATATAAGGGTACAAAGACTCAAAAGGTCAAAGAGTCTTTTGTAGACATCGTACGCGAGGCCTATCGCGGGTTTATTAATGATTGCGGTCAAAAGCATTCAATGTCAACCTTGGATGATGAGTCAGGGAAAACGGGGGGTGAGCCTTCGACAGAATGGGTCAGCCTGGCTGAATTTGAATTTGAAAGCGGCACCTCTCCCCCATCCGTAGCCCGTTTCTGGGATGAGACTGAGAGAGAACTGAAATTCTGGAGAGATTTACCAAGGATAACCGCAGAGCTGCTTTACAAAGAGAGGGTTTTAACCGCAACGTCTCTTCCTTACAACCACGGTAAAGGTTTCAGAATTCACACAAAACCTGAGCATGATAATGGCACCCGGTTCAAGTATAGTACAGAAACCCGCCCCCTGCCTGGCACACCAATATATATACACGTCCATATGAATGGCGAATCTATCATACGTTCTTGCAAGAAACTATTGAAAGATTTCAGGAAGGATCCAAAAACCGATGTATACCTGAAGGTCATGTGATCCAACTTGCCGAGATCATCCTACACAACAGGATAGCAGCGCAACTAGGAATCCATGTTCACCTAGATGTCACAGTAATCTAGATTTGACGGTATTTCCCTAAAATCTTCTTCTGGAAATTTCGGTATTGCTCTATTTTTATCCTTGGGGCTTCCGCTTTTTAAGTGGGTTTGGTGTCAGAATACAGGATGAACAAGAATGTGCTGGAATAGATTCGGGATTGATTTCGTTGTTATCTTAGCTGCGTTTTTGTGACGAAAATCGATCAACAATCATTTACGACGATGGCACTGCGAATACAAGACATTGATCATCTTTTAGGGATTGAATCTCCCTGTGCGTATTCCGACCATGCGGGACACCCATTCCGGGTGATGCGGGACACCATTCCGATCGATGCGGGACACCTATGTGTTATCAAACTGCCCTTCATGATTTAGTGGATTTGATGATCAATTCTTGTTCGCCTTGGACTTTGCGCATGGAGTCACCGGTCAGTTGAATTCTGTGGGCATTGTTGACCAGTCGGTCCAGGATTGCATCGGCTAATGTGGGATCTTCCATGGTCTGATGCCATTTGTCTATGGGGTACTGACTGGTAACAATGGTCGAGCGCAGGGTATAGCGGTCATCCGCGAGTTCCATCAGATCACGTTGTTGTGCGCGGCTGATGCCGTGTAGTCCCCAATCGTCGAGGAGGAGTACATCGGTGCGGGCCAACTGTTTCAACAGACGAAGATGGGTGCGCTCTTCGCGCGCAAGCTGGAGGG
>MPNB01000163.1 GCA_002238805.1 Rhodothermaceae bacterium bin80
AACTTGCCACTCAGGACTGAGTCTCAAGGTGTATCGCATCATTAAATCTATTATGGTGTCTTGCATGGAAATGATTAAATTTGGTTTACCCAAATTTAATCATTCCACACGAATCGTGATAGAACCTGGCGGTAGGTATGCCAGACCCGCTCCAAGGTCATCCCCTTCTGGGATAACTGCCTGTTGAACTCCGTCCAGTTCGGCTGGGGACGATCGGAAGAAAACTGATCGCTCGGGAACAGCAGGGCCTCAAGGGTCTCATCGGTGTACGCCTCCGGAAGAGGCCAGGACACGCCCGCAGCCTCGGCGCGACGAAGATAATTTCGCACCGTCCCCGGTGAGAGATGCAGGTGGCCCGCGATTTGACGCTTACTGCAGCGCTCAGCGTAGTAGTAGCGCAGCACGTCTCGTATGGTCCTCATAGAAATTCGTTGTTGTGGCATGAGTTGCTCTGATGGGTTCAGGGCCACTAATGCCTTGTAATTCTTCCTGCTCCAACAACAAATCCTGTCTCGAAATTCAGATCAAAATTGCACCGAAAATCAGTCGGATTTTATCCACCCAAGGTGGGCAACATCAATCTGAATATACAATTATGTTCTTTTTCTGTTGTATATTGGTTATATTATTATTAATTCATGTCAGGTTGTATCTTTAGGCCAGAGCATTGAAAAATCACAATCCGAGATTGTTAACCGAAATCATGCGAGCAAATCACTTACCACCCCCAAAAAAATTCTAAAGCCAGTTTCGCAAAGGCTTGTTTGAAAAACAAAATTCCGTGCGCACCTTTCCCACACTGCAATACGTACGGAATTTTGCAGGGCGCATCCCCTTTCCTTACATCAGTTATAGCCCTGACGTTAATCTTGTTGGGGCTGTTTTGCCTGTCACCTTCGATCCTTTTTGCACGGGATATTGAAGATCGGTCCGACAACACAGAATTCAGACCTGTCTATTCAGTATTAACCTCAAAAAAGAGCGGAACCACAGCTCTCCTTCTTGAATCGTTCCGCCCGCTGCCCGGTAGCCCAACCGTCGACCTCGCTCATGCTCCGCCGGTCTTTGCGCGTTCAGCGGCCGCGGTGTTCAGATGGCGGGATCGAGGGGTTCAACCATTCAAACTCGGATTATCACCTGGCCAACAGCTGTTCCGTCAACCGCTCGCCCGTCAAGTCCAAGAGAGAAAGAGTCTGTTCGGGGCGTTCCGCCGTGAGTTCTTCATCCCGGTATGGGGCCACGCGTACGCAGGAAACGCCAAGCGGGGCATCCCGCCGGCGGTGGCCACTCTCGGGGGTTTTGTCGCCGCGTCAGCACTGGCACCTGACGAAGACGATCAAGTCTGTACGGGGACGGACAACACGACTACAACCAGAACTTCAACCGGCGTTAGAATCAATTATAGCTCCACTACTACGTGCACCACCGAAGCAAGCGGGGCTTTTTGGGTGGCGTTCGGAGCGTTTATAGGCGGCAGAATCTGGGGACTCATTTCGGCTGTTCGGACGGCCAAAGACTACAACCGGTCCATCGAGTCCGAGAACACGGCGACCCTCAGCCTCTTTCCCATTCAGGATAAGGGGATCGGCGTCGCGATGAACTTTCGCTTCTGATGTGCAGCGACAAAGAACAGTTGACGCCAAGTGAAGCTTAGCCTCGCCGGGCAGGAGATTGATTCATGAGACACCACTGTAATTTTTTGCTGGATTTACCGTAGAAGTATGTATATCGGGAGTGTCCCCAAGCCAACGTACACAACCGCCCGTAAGGGTTACAAAAGATGAGTAATATTGGAAGAGTGAACCACTTCGGCACTAACCTCCTCGCGTTCGTGGGCGACGACGTCAGCGTAGATGATGTGTCGCTGTATTTTAGCGACCCGGACGGCGATAGACTCACCTATACGGCCACATCGTCGGATACGGACTTAGCGACAGCCAGCGTCTCTGGCTTCACGGTCACCGTGACCGGCGTGGCTGAAGGCAGCGCAACAATCACGGTCACGGCCATGGATCCGGGTGGCCTCTCCGCCACGCAGTCGTTTGATGTTACGGTGGATCCCCGCTCCCTTGGTGCCTGTGCCGTGGGCATGGAGCTTAATCCTGGGGAGTCCTGCAGCGTTGGCTCCGATCGATTCGAGGTTCTGGCAGATGGGAGGGGTAGATTCGGTCCCTTTTCGGCTGGGCAGAGCATTCGGATCAACCGATTCAGCGCCAGCCGGATATCGGGAACCGACAGGTGGCGCATCAATTCAGTGCCGTAAGGAGGAGTTCCCATGGGTACCCTTAGTCCCAGTAGAACCCCCTGTCGTTTGCCTTGCGCATCGCCGACGGCCGTCCGTGCTCCAGACCGCCCTCTTGTTGGCGCTCTGGGCGGTGGCCTGCTAGAATCTCCTCGCTCTGGACGCCTGCGCCCCAAGACCCTGCTCCAACAAACCAAACAATGAGACTTCTTTCTGGACACCAACCGAGGGGCGGAAGCTTTTTCGTCTCCGCAGCCCTTCTATTAATTCTGGCCTTACTTGCCCCGACGACCCTGGCGCAGGAAGAGCCTACCAAGGACGATCACGCCCGCCGCAAGCTACGCCCCTTACTTGCGCCAACAGCTCTGGCGCAGGAAGAGCCGGCGTACAAGGCCGGCGTCGTTGTGGTCCAGTTTTCTCCAGGTGTCTCCATTGCCAACAAGGCTGCCCGCGCCGGACTGCAGGACTTTGACCGGAGGGCAGCAGGTTACGGCGTCCACCTGATAGAGCGCGTGTATCCGTTTCTGGATCATGTACAGCCCACGCCGAAGACCCGTCGCAACCTTCTGGCGCTCCGCCGCACGTACTACGTGCGCTATACTGCCGACACCCTACCGAAAGAGGTCTCCGCCGATCTGTCTTCGACACCGGGGGTGGTGTATGCCGAGCCGGTGCTGATTAACCGGACACAGGCGGGCCGCGGGCAGCGGGTGGATCCAAATGATCCAGGCTTTGGTGATCAGGCGGAGCTTCGTCTGTTGCAGTTGCCGGAGGCGTGGGATGTGGTCAGGGGCGAGGAGGGCGCGCCGCGGGTCGTGATCGCGGTCGTGGACGGGGGCGGCGAATGGCGCCACGAGGATCTTCGCGCCAACGTGTGGACGAATCCGGGCGAGATCGCCGGCAACGGCATTGATGACGATGACAACGGGTTCATCGATGACGTACACGGCGTCAATTTTGCCAACGACGACGACACGGACAACGATCCGACGGGGTTGCCAGAGACGCCCGTCGCTGCCCTTCACGGCACGGCGAGTGCGGGGTCGGCGAGCGCCGTGACCGACAACGGCGTCGGCATAGCCGGTGCGGCCTGGAACGCCGAGATCATGCACATCAATATCGGTTGCGGGAGGGCCGAAACCAACCGGCGCATCTGCTACGGCTACGAAGGCATCCTTTATGCGGCCGCCAACGGGGCGGACATCATCAACGCGAGCTGGAGCGGTCTGCGACGCTTCGATGAAGCAGTTAAGTTCCTTGATCAAACGCTGGATTTGGCCACGGACATGGGCGCGCTCGTGGTGGCAGCGGCCAGTAACAACAATCTCAACAACGACCTGTTTCGGTTCTACCCGGCCCGCAATCCGCGGGTGCTGTCGGTGGGTGCCACGGAGAAGGCCACACGCCGGCGGGCGGGCTTTTCGAACTACGGGAAGCTGGTGAACGTCTTTGCTCCGGGCGAGGACATTCTGACGACCGGATCCGGCAACGGGTATGTGTTAATCAGCGGCACGTCGTTTTCGTCGCCGCTGACGGCCGGTGTAGCAGCCTTGGTAAAGACGAGGTTTCCCGAGATGACGCCGGACGCGCTGCGGGAGCACATTCGGCTGACGAGCGACAACATGGACGCGGAGAACCCGGGTTATGCCGGACAGCTGGGGCGCGGGTTTGTCAATGCGCTGG
>MPNB01000015.1 GCA_002238805.1 Rhodothermaceae bacterium bin80
AACCCGCTGTAGGACTGGACTGCACATGAGGGATGGGTAACCTGGAATCTACCTCAACCAACCCGGAAAATATGCGAAAATCATCTCGCTTGTAGCCCCAATCGGGAAGGCGAACTCGCAGATTCCGGCTCACACCGGAAATCCTGACTCCGCACAACCAAAGACGCACATTGTCGCCTTGGGGAAACTTATAATGAATAATATGGGCCTTTTCGTCAGAGCACACTAATGAAATATCGCAAGATTCATTTCGTCGGCGATTACAATGAGAAACCTGGCCACCTTTTCTCCAGAATCACAGTTGATAGGTCTGTCCCTGAGTTCATCAAAAAAGATCTGACTCAACAATTCGCCGTAATGCTGCCTGGGTTGTACCAAAGTTTCCCTGATTCCTACTTACTTCAATTTCGAGCTGACAGCTGCCGCCTTCACAAACTGGGGCGTACCTCGACCAGCATACAGACATGCGTGTGTCGTTTTAGTGATGGAATTCATAGAGACGATCCAACAGATGTGCCGTAGCAGAGACGTTCATATTCGGCGTATGCTGTATTACTGACCTCCCAAGGCTCTCCCCTGGATTCCAGACCGTCATTCATGGTCGGATAGATCTTGGGTACACGTTGGAGTTCATCCCCCAGAGGGTGAGATGTAGTAGCTGATCAACAGAATACGCCTCAAAACCAACCTCAAAGCACCAACAACGAAAGTTTATCGCTTCCTCGATTTAGAATCGCTAATCCTCCTTCTGAATCCCGGAAAATACCTGTAACCACCAATTCCAAGAAAAATCAGTGTTAACCCGTAAACAAAAATTGTGGAAATCCCACTGATTCTCTTGCCCCAGATGTAACTTGCGGGGGCGAAGTTCATTGCGAGGGTATGTTTTCCGGCAGGAATGGGGACCGCACGCAGCAGGTAATTAGCTCTGTATATCGGTACGCTTTCCCCGTTCAGCGTGGCTATCCAACCCGCCGGGTAATAGACTTCGCTGATAACCAGCAGACGTGGAGCGTCCGTTTCCACCTCATAGGTAATTCGTCGAGGTCCATAGTTGAGTGTATTAACGGTAACAGTACTAGACGAATCAATGGGGGTCACTGCTTCTTCAATCGGCGCAGGCAGTATAGCTGTCACTGCGGGATCAAAGTTGGACTCCTGGATGCGAAACATAGCTTCACTCGGATCTTCTATGACATCCGTCTGCCCTACAAGGTATGCCCGTGGGAGCACGTCCAGGTTTTCGTACACACTGAAACCGGATTCCGAACCGTAGTACACACTGGAAGCCCCGCTAACTGGCGCCTGTGATAGGATATATCGAACATTCATCATGTCGAGAGCATTCTCGTTCGGCGTTGCAGTGTTAGGATCCATGAGAATATTATCCAAGAAATCCTGATATAAGCGCAATTTCACTGCACTATATCCTCCAAGCGACTCGTGATGGAATGATGGACGCCCCAACCCAGTCTGATCCAGACGTTCGAGTGACAGCACACGGAACTGCCCCTCCTGTTCATGTACATACTCATCCACATCTAATGTTGCTATACGTCGAACAGGATCCCTCGACATGCTGAGATCATCAATACTCAGGTATCTGCGCGCTACGCCCCCCAAATCAAGGACCACTAGAAGCACAAGGAGTCCCTGAAATACCCAAGTCGACAATTTTCCGTGGCGGATAGCCACTAATGCTATAATTGTTATGACCACAAATAGTAACGAGCGTTTCACATCTGCCATAAAAGCATCTTTTCGCGGAGCTACAAGTCGCTCGGACAAAACCCGCTCTGCAACTGCAACCACCTCAGGGTCCGTTGGGCTTCGCTGCATGGATTGGGCTACATACGTTATTACTTGTTGACTCTCTCCCTCGCGCTGAAAATCAAATGCCGAACTCCCGGTTGTCAGCAGAAGCAGTAATAAACCACCGGTCACGCCACAGATGACGTAGATAGTGCGCCATTTAGTACGTTCGGCAGCAACAGATACTTCACGTCGCACAATATAGGAGAGACCAAGGGCTGAAAGAACCGCCAGCACCAATACCACTGCAATGAGCCAGGTTTCGGGAACTCTGAAGGCATCGAACAGGGGGAAGTAATCGAACATGGCACGATTCAATATCCCGAAATGACGCCCGAGAGAAAACAGCACCATCAGACCAGCGGCAATGCCCAGCGCCGCTGCAAGACGTGAACGAATGCGCCATACGGCCAAGACTGCAAGAAGCAAGGCTACACTGCCTGCATAATGGGGGCCACCCGTAAAGGGTTTGGACCCCCAATAGTGTGTGGCTGTGGCTCCACCATAGGCATCTGCCACCAGTAACGTTAACAGCTCCCCCGGACTTTGACTCCAGCGCATAGCATAATCCCAAGTCAATCCGCCCGCACCTCCACCAGAAGACATGCCCCGTATACTGTATTCCTTATACTCAATCATGGGCCAGTAATGCTCAGCCACCATGAGGAGCGCAAGCACTGCCCCCATAGCCAATAACCCTGTCGACTTCAAGAACGCAAGCCGCCTCTTTTGGCGCCATGCCTCTATGGCAAGCACAATCCACCAGACAACAGCTATAAAGGTGACGTAATACGTAATCTGTACATGCCCCGCGCGCAGATTCACCGCCAATACGACGGCAAACAATAAGCCGGCCATCAGGCTTGGTTTTCGCATTCCATAGATAAACGCCAGAAGCAGCCATGGAGCGAAAGCCAGCGCGACGAACTTGGTATTGTGCCCAGCCACCAGAATGACGGGCAGATAGGTGGTCATGCCGTACACACAGGCCGCAAATAGTGAGCTTAGCGTATCACGAGTCAGATACCAGACCAGGATATAGGCCCCCATAAGCAAGAAAATCACATGCGAAAAGGGCCATGATATCCGTCGGATCGCACGGGGAATTTCGTCTATTTGAGGGACCAGCGCAGGTGGGGAAACATTATACCCTGGCATGCCTGCAAAGATATTGGCTGCCCACAGCGGCTCTTCACCAGTTTCTTCACGGTACTCGAACATGCTTTGAGCAGCTGCTCTCCACTGAACAGTATCGCCTCCAATCAGGCTCCTACCACTGAAAAGGGTCGGCCAGCAGAAATAAACGGCAACCATCAGCAGCGCAAGTGCACAGACCGTGTGCTGGAAAAGAGGTGGTTGCGTCGCCCACCACGACCGTGGTGTCTGGGAATAACGCGTGGCTTTTAATCTGGCCATAGACGGACGTTACCCAATGACCTTCGGTACCCTGAAATACTCCCCATCCGTATCCGGCGCATTCTTGAGAGCGTCTTCTCGACGGATACGCTTTTCGACAGAGTCTGCACGCACAACGTGCGCAAGATCAAGCACATGTGTCATTGGCTCAACTTCCGAAGTATCCAACTCATTGAGCATATCCATGTAGTCGAGTATGCGACTCATATCGTCAGATAGGACTTCCTCCTCGGCCTCAGTGAATTCCAGCCGAGCCAACTTAGCGATATGACGAACCTCGTCCTTTGATATAGCCATAGACTGTGCGTTAAAATCCGGTAAGCGTACGGTAGCCTTCGCCCCCTGTTCCATAATTCCGGCAATCATCCAAGTCCAAGAATAAGGGACTCACGAGGAGTACAAGCAAGTTGTGGGAAATACCACCTCTAGAAGCTTTCTCAAATCATCCGGTCTACATGGGCAAACTGAGGAAGGATTACCGGAAATCGTTGGGCGTATCCAGCTCGCCGCTGGACAAGGCAATCGAACAGCGCAATATGCACTGGGCGACACGTACCACGAGGCACAGGCGTACTGAGAGATCACCTGGAAACCTTGTATCCGTTTCGCTGCGCTGTTGAGCAAGGTTATGAAATAGCGCAGTACAACACGGCCCTGTGTACTATGGCGATGAGGGAATACCAAGGATTACATACAGACACGCTACGAATACGCTTGTATCACCGATCTTGGCTTCCTATCATCGTTCGCATTCATTAGCCTGAGACCCCAACATCACTACGCTCCGCAGCAAATCCCGTCTTATCTTTCTGAACGCTGATTCGGCCTACTGAGACTTACACTATCCATGCAGAACCTCAAATTGCTGCTGTTGCTGTCCATAGCTCTCTTGCTAGCTGCCCCCTCGAATGCACAACGCATAAGGGGAGCGATAAAGCTTGGCATGACACATACCACGTTTTCTGGTAATCTGGCCTCCGGTGAAACCACATGGGAGAATGTTACGGGTATTGCAGGAGGAGGATCTGCTGAACTAGAACTTATTGGAGGTCTCAGTGCAATTGGGGAAGTGCTCTACTTTCGAATGGGTGCAAAAACCCGGGTGCAATACAATGACTTCCCGGGTGTACTGACCAGTAGATCATCTTATCTCGCAGTTCCTATTCTGGGACAATTCCGGTTTGAATCTTCTGGGGTTGTCAGACCACGGTTTTTTCTCGGGGGAGCAGCTTTGTTTGCATTGGAGTCGGTAATCCTGGCCGAATCCACTACCGATGGGCAAATCTTTGTCGAAGAAGACGAATCCATCGAGCCTTTTGATTATGGCCTCATGTTCGGGGCAGGCCTAGACCTCTATCTAGCCAGCCAGCGCTTCACGATTGAAGCCCGATCTTATCGAGGCCGTAATGATGTGACCAAACCCCACTCCGAAACTGGCGACTCCATACTGACTAATCAGGGCTGGGCAATCATGCTTGGAGTACTCTTCTAGCCAAATTCTCATTTGCTCGATCTGCTGTAACTCCTTACCGTCAGGAAAACTGCAGTTTGCGGATTTCTTTACCGAGCCAAATATGAAGCTGATAGTATGTCCGACTGCGAGGTATTCCAGGTCGGCTTGCGTCTTGCACTTGCTACGCCACGGCTACAAAACACTGTATGTTGTCCAATAGACGACACTTACTGCGGTGCACGCGGCTTTAAGCGTGGGGATTGTTTTGGGAAGTTCTAGCGAGAAGATCTTGCTTCATGTGTACTACACCGGGATGGATAGATCAATTGCCCACAAACAATTTGTCCTCAAGCCAAACATCCACCACCCCGCTACCTATTGCCGACTCCATCTTATACGCGTCAGGTAATCGCAAGATGGCTAATCACCGTGAATTCCACACACCTGTTACCTAGGCGCCGTATATGTCCAACACTACTGCTACTCGTCGTGCACCGGGTCATCTGGGGTCAGCCACTGTGTCTTGCTAACCTTGGCGGCGCGCCGGAATCGTGGCCCCATCACGACCAGGAACATGGCCGGCAGGATAAATAGCGTTTGCACGGTCGCCGTTGCGAGACCGCCAATGATCGGGGTGGCAATGCGCTTCATGATCTCGACCCCTGTCTCTGTACCAAACATGACAGGCAGGAGGGCAAACGCAGTTGTGAATACGGTCATGAATATGGGGCGCAAACGCTGCACAGCGCCTTGCTCAAGAGCCTGCAGGAGATTTTGCTGGGAGGACAGAAGGCCTTTTCTCTGATAGCGATCAATGGCCTGCCTGAGGTATACGAACATCACGACTCCTGTTTCGGCCGCAAGGCCCACTACAGCTATGATCCCCACGCCAACCGCGACGCTCAACCGGTAGTTAAGAATGCTTAACAGCCAAATGGCCCCGGATGCGGCAAACGGGAGCGGTATTAACAGCAGCAGGCTCTCCATTGCGCTCTTGAAGTGTATGAATAGCAGCAGAAACACCAAGAGAATGGTAACTGGCACCAATAGCAGGAGGCGACTATTGGCTCGTTGCATATAGGTGAACCGGCCACCCCATGAAAGCACGTAGCCCGCAGGCAGGGCTACCTGATCCTCCACAACACGCTGTGCTTGGCGGACGTAGGAGCCAAGATCGGTGCCGCGCTGCAGATCTACGAATACCCACGCTGCTGGTCTGGCATCTTCACTCTTGATCATGGCTGGCCCACTTACAAGGCTTAACGTGGCGATCTGACCCAGAGGAATCTGTCCGCCGCTCTTGGTGGGCACGAGCACATTGAGCAGGGCGGGCAAGTTGTCACGCAGCGCACGAGGATAGCGCACGTTGACCGGGTAGCGCTCCAGCCCCTCCACGGTTGTCGTAACGTTCATACCGCCTATTGCTGTGGCAATGATGTCCTGCACATCGCCCGTGGTGAGTCCATAACGACCGGCTTCCACACGGTCAATATCTATGTTGAGGAACGAACCACCCATAACGCGTTCGCTATAGACCGACAGCGTACCCGAAACCGGTCTTAGTGCATCCTCAACCTGCTCACCGATAGATTCCAGGGCTTGTAAATCTGGCCCCGTGATCTTGATGCCCACCGGAGTACGAATACCAGTGGTAAGCATGTCCAGTCGTGCCTGTATCGGCATGGTCCACGCATTGGTGAGACCGGGGATTTGGATGGCTCGATCGAGTTCGCGTATGAGTCCATCACGCGTTAGGCCATTGCGCCAGTCAGAGGTCGGCTTGAGTCGAATGATGGTTTCGATCATCGACGGAGGTGCAGGGTCCGTAGCGGTTTCTGCTCGTCCTACCTTGCCAAAGACACCTTCCACCTCGGGGAATGACGCGATAATACGATTGGTCTGCTGCAACAGTTCTTTGGCCTTCTGGAGAGATATCCCGGGGAGTGTCGTCGGCATGTACAATAGATCGCCTTCGTCCAAAGGCGGCATGAACTCCGATCCGATTTGTACAAACGGCACCACGACATCCCTAAAAAGAAGTCGTTGAAGTGGAAGCAGAGAAAGCACGAGGAGCAGAGCACCGCCCACGAGTGTAGTGACCGGATGCCGCAATGTGGCCCGAAGCAAAAAGCGATAGACTCCCATGATATAGCGGTTCAACAAAGAATCCTCCTCATTGCGAATACGGCCCCTGATAAGCACCACCATAAGCGCAGGCACTAGGGTCACCGCGAGTAGCGCGGACGCAGCCATAGCGAAGGTCTTGGTGAAGGCAAGCGGGCGGAACAGACGGCCTTCGATCTCTCCAAGCGTGAATACAGGCAAGAAGCTGACGGTCACGATTAGCAGCGAAAAGAACAGACTGGGACCCAATTCCTTGGCGGCAGCGGAGATGGCCTCCAGGCGTTGCGTGGGAGAGAGCACGGGTGATCCGGCCCCTTGCGTTTCCATACCAGATACGGAGCGTAGCCGTCCCACATGCTTATGAGCATTTTCGACCATGACCAAGGAAGCGTCCGCCATTACACCGATGGAGATCGCAATGCCACCCAGGCTCATGATGTTGGCATTGATGCCCAGTAGATACATGACGAGCAAAGCAATCAGGATACCTACGGGAATCGTGATGAGCGCCACAAGAGCACTGCGCACATGGACTAGAAAAAGCAGGACAATGAGGGCTACGATGGCCAGCTCTTGCCAGAGTTTTGTCTTGAGTGTGCCGACCGCACGCGCGATCAGGTTGCTGCGATCATATTCCGTGATAATTTCCACTCCTTCAGGCAGGCTATGCTGTATAGCGGCGAGCCGCTGTTTGACGTGCCGAATCACCTCTTGGGCGTTCTCGCCATGACGCATGACGACAATGCCGCCCACCACTTCTCCCTCACCGTCCTTTTCTGCAAGGCCACGCCTGATTTCGGGGCCAATCCGCACCGTGGCTATGTCACCTATGGTCACGGGAGTCCCTTGGGCGGTTCGAAGGGGTACAGCACGAATATCGCCCTGACCTTGTAGGTAACCGAGTCCGCGAACGATATACTCGCGCTCTCCTAGCTCTAATAAGCGCGCTCCAACATCCCGGTTGGAGCGGCGCAACGCTTCCCCCACTTCGTTTGGAGCAATGCCGTATGCCGCCAGCTTCTGCGGGTCTACCACGACCTGATACTGCTTTTGGAATCCACCTATCGTAGCGATTTCAGCGACGCCCTTCACTGCTTGAAGTTCATACTTCAAAAAGAAATCCTGAATTGAACGTAGCTGTGCAAGATCTCGGGCACCGGAGCGGTCGATGACGGAATAGGCATATACCCAACCAAGCCCCGTGGCATCTGGGCCAAGTGTCGGCCTCACACCCTCGGGCAGATCCTCACCCACATAGCTGAGTACCTCCAACACTCTGCTTCGCGCCCAATACTGGTCGGTTTGGTCCTCAAACAGAACGTATACGAAGGAGACGCCGAACAGGGAAAACCCGCGCACAGTTTTGGCTTGCGGCACCGCCAACATCGCTGTGGCAAGCGGGTAGGTGACCTGCTCCTCAACGATGCGGGGGCCCTGATCATGATAGTCCGTCTTGATGATGACCTGTACGTCCGACAGATCGGGAATCGCATCGACAGGCGTTTGCATCATGGCCCAAATGCCCAACGACGCGACAAGCAAGGTGGCAAGCAATACAAGCGTACTGTTAGCAGCGCTCCACACAATAATGCGATGTATCATGGTATTGTCCGTATTGCATTCTTGTCAGGGATACACAGTCACCTGGACATCAGTGACCGGCATGCATGGCACCAATGGCTCCCTTGAGTCGCACCTCAGAATCAATAAGGAATTGCGCACTCGTTACGATGCGATCTCCTTCTTCCAGACCCGAGAGTACCTGTACCAAGCCTTCCGCGGTGACTCCCGTGCGTACCTCGCGCGGCTGGAATCTTCCGTTACCTAGGGCAAGAATGGCCACACTGTACTCTCCTGTACGGATGATGGCTTCTTCTGGCACAACAAGAGATGCGTCAACTCTGCCACCTTCGATGTAGACGGTGGCATACATGCCAGGTTTAAGTCGACTAGTTGACCCCCCAGACAGCACAATCCGGGCACGGGCCGAACGGGCCTCGGTGTCCATCATGAGATAAATATGATCCACGCGACCCTGGTAGTTCTGCCCTGGCTGATAAGGCAATTCAATGCGAGACACTGCTCCCTCCTCTATCCAGCCAAGATCCTGTTCATAAATGTCGGCGATCAGCCAGATCCGCGAAATATCCACTATGTCCATAAGCGAATGTCCCGCCACGATCCGCTGTCCTGCAACTACACTCTTGTTCATCACTTCCCCCGAGGCTGGCGCATAGAATGTCAGCGTCCGCTGAGGGGTCAGCGTCTCTTCCAAGCGAGATATCTGCTGCTCGGTCACATCCCAGTAAGTCAATCGTCTACGTGCAGCCTCCAATAGACGTTGGGCGTCTTGTGCGCCACCATGTGAGACGCGATCCACATGGCGCAGGGCAAGCAGGTATTCCTCCTGGGCAGCGACGAGTTCAGGGCTGTATAATTCCAAAAGCGGTTGCCCCTTCTCGACGAGTGCTCCTTCATAGTCTATATGTAGTGTTTCGACCCAGCCGCCCGCCTTAAGTGTAACGGTATAGGCTCCCTGCTCATCCATTTCGAAACGTCCTGTGGTACGGATCGTGCGTCGGAGCTCCGCCGTTGTCACACTGGCTGTCCGAACTCCAATGTTCTGTATCGTAATGGGATCAATCTGGATGATGCCACTGGCGTTCTCTTGTCTTGTGACCGGTGTCATTGCCATGCCGCAGATCGGGCATGGACCGGGTTCTTCGCTGTGGATATGCGGATGCATGGCACATGTGTACCCCTGCACCTCCGGTGGGGAAAGTACGCTCAGGGAGTCAGTGAGCATGTCACCATGCATATGCTCTCCCGAAGGGCTGCCCCCTTGCGTGCATCCGCCTAGGAGCAGGACGAACAGCAACCCAATGTAAATCGCAATTTTCATAGTTCTATCTCATTGAGCCAGCGAACTCCGATGGTTTTTTCAAGTTCGGCGACGGTATTGAGGATGGCAACGACGGTATCAGTATGATCTAAGCGGAGGCTGAACAGGGTGCGTTCTGCGTCGAGCATATCGAAGAAGTCGCCCCCTGTATTTGTATAAGCGCTAAGCGCCGCTTCGAGTGCGGCCTCTGCCTGCGGAATCAGCGTTTCCTCAAACTGACGTATTTGGCGCTGCAGCCGATCATATTGACTGATCAGGGTTTGGATGTGAGCATGAGTTTCCACCTCGAGTGCACGCCTGCTTGTGTCAAGTCTCTGTCGACCAAGCCGGGTTTCTTGCAGGCGAGCGTGTAGACTAGCACGCTCGAGTGGAATGCGCACGCCGAACCCCACACCAAGCGCGTCGCGCCCGTCAGAAGATGGGGGTACTTTCGATGCTGCGATATCGAAATAGGTAACGCTGACCATGACGTCCGGCCAAAACGCGAGGCGAGCCAGTGCCACCTGCTGCTCTGCGCGCTGGACATTCCGCACACTGGCCAATGCCTTGGGATCGTGCTGCAGGGCATAGGCCAGCAATTGCAAGCTATCAGGCAGGGAGGTGGGTAATGAGGTAGTTACAGTTCCACGGAAGGCGGAGGCATCTGTATGCCCCAACAGACGAGCCAGGTTTTGTTGGGCAGCCTGCCGCTCGGCAGCCAACTGCTCACGCTTAAGGTCGAGCCGTTGGCGTTCGAGCTGTGCCTTCAAGATGGCCGCCTGCGTACCGGCACCCACTTCGTAGTGTGCCGTGGCAGCCTCTTCAAAGCTGCGAAGAAGAGCCTGAAAGCTGCCTATCATGCTGTCGGTCTCCTGGATTCTGTAGAGTTCGTAGTAGCTCTCTTTGGCCTCATTCATGAGCGCGAGCCTAAGCGCGCGCACATTGAGCTCTGCATCCTGAGTATGAAGCTCAGCGATGCGCCTGCGAAGGATTCGTTTGCCAGGAACCGGGAGCGGCTGTTCCAACTGCCACTGCGACCGCTGCACGCCACGTGCTGTATGAACTGGCCATGGCTGGATAAGCACCCGCATAGTCGGATCTGGATACGCGGAAACCTGCGCAGGGCGCTTTTCCAGAGCTTGAGCATAGAGGCGGGCAGCCTCGAGGTCGAGATTGCCGGTTTCCAGATCTTCTAGTATCCTGGAAAGGTCAAGTGGATCGGGTGCCTGTGACCCCGCCGGAATCTGCCCGCGTAGCGGTATCGGGCAAACCAGGAGCAGGGCTATCAGGACACCCTTGTAGAAGGGGTACATTTTGTTCCTGAATGATTAACGCTGGGAAATGAGCAGCCTTATGCGGACTACCAGTAGCGTCAAAACTCAAATCAGGAACGAGCCGTGTAGCAGATACAGGGAAAGCAGAGGGGGTGGTCGCCACTCGTCATCATACAATACATCGTGAGTAGCGAAAGGAGAAACTTTGCCGTCAACATGCGTCACAGCGGGCAACGCCCAACTGATTAGTCTAGCGGGCGCCGACACTGCTTTTGACACCACATCAGGATGGGCTTGGATCACGCAACATGCATGTTTTGGGGTGGCATGGGACAATGCCGCGGCAGGCTCGTCTCCATGCACATGTTTCGCCTCACGCTCCTCATGTGGACATTTGCCCTGCCCATGTGCGTTAGCGACCTGGATATAGCTCGCGCATGCGCATAGCAGATGCGGAAAGCTGCTTGTTAGGAGCAGTAATACGGTTGCTGTTACGACAGTAGTACGCATCACGCGACTCGAGCGCCAGATCAACGGAACCTTGATGTTGCTACCGCACACACTCTACCATGTTCCAGTTGGGTATGGCATGCAAAACATCCACGTCAGCGTGACAGTAATGACGAGCGCAGGGTGACGGCAACGCCTACGATGAACACACGACCAATGCCCATATCCAGCGCATCAAGCCGAGGCGGACGGAGCCTGACGCCTATGCCGCCTGATATCCAGCCCGTCTCCAAACGCTCGGCAACCAAAAAACACCTTTGATGGCTCATGTCTGCGTAATACTCGGTCCCCAAGGGGTATATCCGAATCTCGATTGACATTTAACATTGGTAGAGCGAGATAGGTGATTGACAGATTAGTAAACAAGTTGCTTATGCCGGATTTTTTAGTGTTATCGGGATATTCGCAGTGCACAGCCGTATAACTCACGTATGATGGAGAGGGTATTGCTTCATGTATACTGCACCAGAATAGAGGACATTGAGGAAGGTCGTACGAATGCGGACAGTGCGTTGCGGAACCGCAGTAAGTCCCTAATGTGAGCTACTGCTCAGAACTAGTCTTTATCCCCACTGAATTCGAATCAAGCGGCAAACCGTCGAGTTGTCGTAATACATCATGGACATCGTCCAATACCGATGTGATATAGACTTCCATCGCCTCCGATTCATTGATGTCGGGGAAAGAGTACCCCGTGAGAGCGATATCATCGTCCTCCACACGGACATAACTGTTACCCTTCCTCCCCAGCGACAGTATAGTGGAGATATTTTTCCGGAACCATATTGGGCGCGCAAATACTGCATGCAGACTTGCTCCTGTGCCCACAGCAACCAGAATAGACCGTCTCGGGAATGCACTGTGTGCGCTTCCCATGGCGTACTTTCGAGCGAGTTCCAAGAGGATAGCCGAAGGAATCCATTGAGAATTATTTGCATCGGAAAATACTTCTATAGAACCGGGATCTACTACGACGACTATCAGCTGCAATGCATAACGCGGATCCTGCCCAGCGATAAATCCCAACGCATTTAAGACGGGTCCATATGTCCGCACCTGCACCTCAATATCTATCGGGTTGGGGAGCGTATACTGCATGCTTGAAGCAAGCCCTGCAACACTGTCTGCATCCAGTCCTGCTACTGCAGCAAGAGCGTCTGGCGTCACCTGGAGTAGTAGAACATCAGCACTCTGTACGGATGTCAGTCGCCTGCGTACATCACCCACACCGATTATGGCTTGCGCCCCCCGACGCAAAAGTGTATCGATGCGGCCGGGAATTAACAACTCCTTCGGCAGCACCACAGCCATTCCCTCACGGAATACACTTTTTTCAGCAGAAACGAGTGTAGTTGCAGTGTAGACACCTGACGTAGACCGAGGATCCGCCCAAAACATTTTGTCCGGATTATTCACGTCACCAAACGACACTCCGTAGATTGCACGCTTGGGCCCCTGTAGTGTGATCGTGAAGGAGTCCCCAAATGCAGGCTGTAACCCGACCATTCGGGCAGTCAAATAATCTCCAATATCTCTTGGTGTCCCGGACTCCCCTAACAGCGCCAACTGACGGGCATCGTCAATCACACTTATCGGTTGCCATGATGGTGTATCCGGTGACCCTATCGGGGGGACTTCCACGTTGTCCAGCGACAGACAACCCGCAAAAAGCAGAATGACAGCGACGTAGCTGTACCCTTTCTTCTGATGTCGTCCCCCTGTATGTGCGTTCATGGACATTGGACTACATTACCGATTCAATAGCATCCAACAATTTGTCCCATCCCAGAGACTGTTTTTGACGCCGGACCCCTGCCGTCAGGCTAACCTGCATATCATCCACGAAATATCGCACGATGGCGCTTGCCAAAGCGGTAGCATCATTGGGTGGGACAATGAGCCCCGCTTCCTCGTGAGGGACGATTTCGGCGAGGCCTCCAACATCGGTAGTAATGATCGGAACCTCAAACTGATATGCGACTTGCGCAACTCCACTCTGGGTTGCAGACAGGTACGGCTGAACTACAACGTCGGCAGCAGCAAAGTAATTAGCCACTTCATCCTTGGGGATGTACTGGTTGACTAACTTCACCTGTTTCTGAAGGTCGAGCACTTCAACTTTCTTTTGGTAAGGTTCTTCATCGTCATAGAATTCTCCTGCTACTAATAAGCAGATATCTGGCAGCGTCTGCCGAACTACCGGCATGCTATCCAGAAGTACATGTAGTCCCTTGTACCGACGTACAAAACCGAAGAAAAGAATCACCGGTAAATCCTCAGCCAATCCCATTTTTGCGCGTGCTTCGGTGCGGTCTGAGGGCTTGCCGAAACTATCATATACCGGATGCGGCGCGAGGACGCGTGAGCAACTGACCCCCAACTGATCCAAATCCCGATCCACTGCTGAAGACATCACAACACATCCCTGCATCGCTCCGAAAAAATAACGTCCCAGCGCTATATCACCCGGTCGCCGCTCATGTGGCAGCGCATTATCGACAACAACCAGCGATTTGATGCCGTTGCGTGCAAGGATGCGCGCCATGGTACCGAAGACGGGAGCAAAGAATGGCATCCAGTAGCGAAAAATGACAACCTCGGCTCCCAGTTCATTGACGCGTCTTACTGCCCTCCACCAGGAAAACGGGTTGATGGTATCAATCCGTCGTTCTGCCTCCACTGCGCGTTCTGCCTCCGCTCCGGTTTCGTATTGTGTCCGACCTGGAAACAACAGCGCCGGATACTGGCGCGTAAAGGTAATGGCATGAACCTTATGTCCACGGTCCAGGAGGTATGCAGCCATGGTTTCAGACAGATGTGCTATACCTCCCCGGTAAGGATACATCGGTCCAACCAGTACAATTCGACGACTGTCAGCCATTTACCTGCCTGTTCTGGACAGTGAGGATTTTAACTTGGAGACGCTTCCCGCCTCTCCCAGGAGAACTCCCTTTCGCTCAGTTTCTTGACAATCTTGAGCGTCTCCATTGAAACCGTAATCACTTTTGCCAATAGTCTGAGTGGGTAGGCTGGATCTTTCATGGTTTCAATTGCAAAACGATTGGCATCGTTGACGATTTGGCTGGCTTTATCTGTTTTTATACGCTGCCTTTTCATGACCCATGCAATAGCAGGTTTACCGTTGACCATGTAATCATAGGCTTCTTCCGGGATTCCCTGTATGGTAATGTGGTCGTTGTAAGTGATTCTAGATTGATCTTTGTCTCGTGCTTTTCTTGGGTGACTCATGTCGCGACTCCCCACTTGGAACCAGGCCACGGTTTGGATGCCCTGTGCAGGCTCCCAACCTCCCTTCTCGAAACTGATTGGCCATTCTTCGGCTTGCTCATAATTAACATGCAACTTCCCAAGTTTTTTCCCGGCTTCGGCAAGTACCTGGAATTCTTCCAGGGTTTCCGGGATGGGGATCCGGGGCAACGCTTTGCGGAGGTTTGCGGCATATTTTTTCCGGTAGGCAGGTACGTGAAGCACACCGTAGATGTAGTAGAACAGATCATTTGCTGTGAGCAATTCCCCCCCCCCCATTTTTTTGTTGGAAGACCTGCAGTGCGTCCTCATTGATCGCACTCTCTCGTGCGAACCCATAGGCGTCGGTCTTATGTTCCTCGGGAAACAACGTCCCCTTATTCTCGCTGGGCTTTGCATACAACCACCGCGGAAAGCACTGACCTACAGAGACACATCCCATATCGGGAATCTCCTTGACCATCAGGCATGAAAAGTCATCTGTAGCTCCTTTCCCAGTCACACAGATCAAAAGGTTCTCGGCCTCCGCGTGGGGGAAGAGCTGGGGAATCTGGTAGACACGTTCGTTGAGCCTACGACTATGGAAGAGGTATTGGCGCGTGAAGGGTCTATACTGGGAAGCTGCAATGCGCCCTTCTCGAATACTCAACTCTTTGTTTTTTGCCAAGCCATCTTTCAGGTTCACCGTCCAGCTAATCTTTGCCGGGTCATTGTTAACAAGGCGCGTGACTTCCGTTTTCGTTAGCCTGCGCCCCATGGCACTGTAGTCCCGAAGCCGCACCCGCTCACGACCATAAAAACGAACCATTGCTTGAATATTCCGTCGAAGCACGGCCTCCGAATAGTTATAGCACCATGCGTCGCGACCTGTTGCTACGCCCAGTGAATAATTCTTGAAAATCACATTCTCTGAACGCCCCTTCTTGTCCCCCAATGCTATGAACCCCTCAAATCCCGCATCCCGCTGATTCAGCCAGTCATGGTACGTATCTGGCTGTAACAGCGTCCATCTCCCGGCAATTCCGCCAATCCCGCGGAACGCTTTGACTTTGTCCAGCTTTTCCTCGCGGCTGAGATAATCGCCGATATCGTAGTATCGAATCGTACAGCCTTTGCGCGCCTGATTGCGCACAAAAAGTGTAATTGCCACCGGCGCACGCGATCCTGCCCCAAATACCTTCCCACCCTCTTGGCGAGACCGCTCCCCTTGTGTTCGTTGATTCCCCCTTAAATTCAGCACATAGATGGAGGTGAACTCCTTCGCCAGGCACTTCCGCATCCCATCCATCGCACTCCCCTCCAGCCAGCCGGCATTCGTCACAAAACCGATCACACCACTTTTTTCAATCCGGTCAGACGCCCACCGGATTGCCAATACGTAGCTGTCGTACAGATTTCTCTTACTCGAAGCGATTGAATGCTTTGCATAAGAATCTTCAATCCTCCGGTTCAGCACCGGATACGACTGATTCTGCGCCGCATCGTTCTGACTCCTTTGCCCTACGCTCCACGGCGGATTACCTACAATGACACGAATTTGTGCCTCCTTCTGCCGCTTACGCTGCTCCGAGTTCTCCGGTAGAATGTCTGCTATCATATCCGGGCTATCCTGCATCTCGAACGTGTCCGTCAGAATGATTCCCGGAAATCGCCCATAGTCATCCACTTCTGCAGCCGCGTGGTAGGCGGCTTCAATATTCACCGCAGCAATGTAGTAGGCCAGGAGCATGATCTCATTTGCATGAATCTCGGACACATATTTTCGGGGCAATGCTTCCGGGCTTATCAAACCATTCTGAATGATGCGCGTGATGAAGGTACCCGTCCCTGTAAACGGATCCAGAATTTCTACACCTTCCGATGAGAGTGACTGCCCGAACTCATCCCTCAGCAGCTCGTCTACTGAATGCAAAATGAAATCCACGATCTCAATCGGCGTATAGACGATCCCTAATCGCTTCGCCGTCTCTGGAAAAGCGTTCCTGAAGAACTTGTCATACAACTCCGTGATAATCTTCTGGCGGGCCAGCGGCGTGTTTGCCGCCTTGGCACGACGGCCAACACTCGCATAAAATTCATCTAAACTCTCCGCCTCAGCTTGGATATTGGCTGGCTTTAGTACATCCAGAACCAGTTGCATGCCCTTACTGACCGGGTTCTGATCGACGAACTGTGCGTTCCCGTGCAGGGCCTCAAACACTGGGCGTGTGACCATGTGCTGCGCAAGCATCTCAATGGCATCCTTCTCGCTAACTCCCTCGTTCAGGTCATCCTGCAACTCTGTAACAAAGCCCTCAAACACTTCTCGTGCAGCCTCATGCCGGTGCACCATGTCCTTAATGCGAACGATATGCCGCTGAGCTATGTCTGCTACATCTACCGCCCATTCATCCCAGTAACGACGATTGCCACATTTCTCGACAATCTTTGCCCTTATGGCCTCCGGCAGATCAAATACCAGTGTCGTTTGCTCTCCCTTCGTGCCTTCGGTTCCGTTTGAATCACGATCCGGTTTACCAATATTGTCGGGAGGAGAAGTAGTCTCTGAACTCTGCTGCCAATCAGACAGCGCAATGATCCCAAGATGCTTGCCAGATTTCCCCTCCTCCAACAGATTGAGCATCGCCTCGAATCGCTCATCATGTGAACGAATGGCATTAAGCACCTGCCAAACCACTCGAAATGTATCACTGCTGTCCAAATACGCACTCGGGTCTGCAGTTGATGGAATCACTACCGGTAGCACGACGTAACCCATTTTCTTGCCCACAGACCGCCGCATAACCCTACCCACAGCCTGAACCACCTCAATCTGACTCTTGCGAGGATGCATGAACAGAATGGCATCCAATGCCGGAACATCTACCCCCTCAGACAGACAGCGCACATTGGAAAGTACATGACATCTTCGGTCCTGCGCCTGCACTTGATCTAACCATTCTAGACGATCTGCGCGGGCAAGTGCATTGAACGTGCCGTCTACATGCTCAGATACAATCCCATACTCAATCAGTGGATCAGATCCCTCCTTCCCCGTTTGAGATTCGCGGTATTCCCGCGTGACCTCGTCAAAAAGATTCGCCAGTTGCTTTGAAGCCTTGATGTTTCGGCAATAGGCAATAGCCCGGCGCATGGATAGATGATCCTCCTCGAACTCCTCCTCATCCACCTTTGCCAGTGCCCGCCAACACCCAATCAGTTTGCCAGCATCATCAATTTTAAGCTCGTACTTGGACAGAGATGTCCCTACGTCACGAGCAACACTCTCCTCAGGTACCGTGAGAACGATCACCTTATAGTCCGTCAACAATCCCTGCTCCACTGCGCTGCCAAAACCAATCTCATAGAGTACCGGACCATAAATGGCCTCATCTTCCATCGAACAAAGCACCGCATTCACCTTGCCCGCCTTATTCCGTGCAGAGGGTGCGTACACTTTTGGCGTGGCCGTCATGTACAGACGCCGATCTGCGCGTACATACGCCTGATCGTGGATCTGCACAAAATGACTGTCTACCTCCCCCTTGATCTGGGCCCCTGCTGTACGGTGCGCCTCATCACAGATTACCAGATCAAAGTCCGCCAACCCATGCTCCCGCTGCGCAGCCCCAACTACGGGAAGAGAGTGATACGTAGCAAAGACGACCGTCAAACTTTCCTTTAATTCCAGCCTTGCTTCCTGGGCCAGCTTCGCTGCATCCGTTGTCGCTGGAAAAGCTAGATCCAGCACATCTATATCAATACGGTCGTCGTTTCGGCGTCGACGACGGCCGACCTGTGCATCTGAACATACTGCATATGCCCGAAGCGGGAACCGCGCATCTGCAGACCATTCCCGTACGGTCTGCGACATCAGAGCCAGACTGGGAACGAGATATAATACCCGGCCGCCTACACCAATTAGATTCTCCGCAATGCGAAGCGACGTGAACGTCTTGCCCGTACCGCAAGCCATAAGCAGCTTCCCTCGTGATCCAGACACGCTGAGACCAAAAAGTACCCTGCGGATCGCCTCCGCCTGGTGCGGATGAGGTGTTTTTTTCGGTCTCTTCCATACAACCTGATCTACCCTTACGTACCTTGCCCAGTCGATTGGGCTCTCTCGGAGATCATGTAGGCCAAGACGTGTCACCGGCACGCTCTGGGAACGGACCGTATCCTCCGCCTGCTTACTCCAACGCTTACCAGTCGTATCAATAATCAGACGACGCGTAAACTCCTCCCTGCCTGAAGAGGCCAGAAAAGAATCTATCTCCTTCTTCTGAAGCGTCTTACCCTCGGCCCAGAACTTACACTGAACCGCACACCAGCCCCCGGTATTACGAAGCTTAGCAACCAGATCAATTCCGATGTCCTGTTCGGACAGCCCCCGCTCCCGTGCCCAGTCCGCATAGCCCAACGGAGTCTGGTATTGATCCTTTTGAACAGGATCATGTGTGAGAAAGGCTCTGCACAGATCCTCAAATGCTGTCCCCTTATCCCGCTCTCTGTTAAAGCCTGCTTCGCTCGCCTGCCGTCGCCAACCCTCAAGAATTTTATCTATGTCATGTTCAGCCATAATCGTATCTGGAATGCTCACCCAAGTATAGAGATATCGAAGGTACTAACAAAATCAGTACGCCCCCTGGAAACGCAAAGACCACCCACATGATGCCCACTAAACCAATTCTGAGCGATACATCCGAACGAAAGCGAGTTGTAATCCGAGCATCACAGACTCGCGTTTGGAATTGCTTCAACAAAGATCCAAAATTCGGAAGCCCCCATCCTTTGCCATTTCGGCTTGTGGGGGAAAAAGGCTATGCCGGCATCTGCTCAAAAAGGCCGGGAGAGCTTCCCTCTGAACCCGATCACGTCCAATTGTACCAACCTAGGAGCAGAATCTGTAAACCTTCATAAAACCCGAAAATCCTCAATCTCGAGGGCAAAAGGCTCAACTGCAATTCTAACTATCGTTGAACACCGTCAATTCCGTAGACATCAACTCTGCAAGCATCATACAAGTAACCGTGTACGAACGCTCATGTCTCGGATGGAATCTTCACCAACCTTTCTGTATCCGAGAAGAATACAAAAAATGATTTTGAGATGAGATCTCTTGTGTCAGGTTGTAAACATGAGCAACAAATAGGTGTAGCCCTCCCAAATTATGTGGTGGAGAAACTCTCCGATACGTTCTCACGTTCCTTGGAGCGGCGGGCTGCTAACGAAGCAAACAAAACAAACATCTGCACCCTCGCCGCGCTTCGTAACACTCTCCTCCCCAAGCTTATTTTCGGCGAGATCCGAATTTCCGATGCGAACGTCTCTGGGGAGACAAGACCATGGTAGATGTACTGCTTACATCCTCGGATCAAAAGGAGGCGATGTCCAAAGTGTACGTCAATGCACTTGCAGCACGCGTTGGCTACTTAACTCCAGTGCCCGAGCCGGATCGGGACAGCATTGATTTGGGTATTCAAGCAGGAGGACCGCGTCATCCCGCACTTGATCTGCATTGAAAGCTACAACGGAATTACGCGAACGTCGTGATGGTTTCCTGTCCTTCCGCCTGTCCATCAAGAACTACCAAGGCCTCCGCGACGAGACACAGACGCTCCGACTGCTCGTGGTGCTGGAACTCCCGGAGGACGAGTCGCTTTGGATGACAGTGACCGATGAGGAACTCGTACTCCGGCGCCGAGCCTATTGGCTCAGTCTGCAACAGAACTACGAGGATATCATTGACCAAGACACCGTTACGATTCATTTTCCCAAATGTAACGTCCTGGATGTCGAAACTCTGCGAAATCTGATGGAAAAATCTAGGACTGGAGAAATCTGATGCAAGTGCACATACACGACCGTGATGCATTGCTGGCAGTATCGCCAACAGCCCTTTCTGCGTACGCACACGCTGCCGGCTGGAAGCGGCATGAGGCTTATCGTGTACACTCGGATATCTATGTTGGTGACGACCGGCCGGAGGTCATCGTCCCGCGGACAGAACGTCTAGGAGACTACGCGAGCGTGGTGGCGGAATTGATCAAGGTGTTCGCCCATGTTGGGGGGCAGGATGAGACCAGTGTTTACCGTTCGCTCGTGACGGCAGACCGCGATATCATTCGCGTGCAGGCAGGAGAGAGCCAAGATGGTAGCGTACCCCTGAACAAAGGCGTGGACCTCATCGGAGGCACCCACGATATGCTGCTGGCTGCGGCATGCTCCCTCGGTGGGCTGAAAACGGTCTACCGAGCCGGAGCGAATCGTAGCGCGACTGATCTGCTGGCGGGAATTCGTTTGGGGCAGACAGACCAGGGAAGCTTCATCGTGACACTATTAACACCAGTCGTACCACCGCCGATCCAATTGTCATTACCCGGTGTTTCGGATCAAGATGCACCCCCTGAGCGGCGGCTGACGGTCCGCTTAATGAAAGCTTTGGTTGCGGCATGTCTGGCCGTGGAACGGACAACCGTAGGAAATGGGGACGCGTTCAAAGAAGCAGTGGAAAGCGGTGTGAGTGCTAACCTATGTGAAGCTTTGGCCCGGATCATCAGATCCTTTCCAACACTCGATGTGAGTGTATCCTGGGCTCGGACTCGACCGGTAACGGTGCCGCAGCAGAACGCCGTGCGCTTCGGCGGCACAGATGCTCCTGTGTTGCAGGAAGCGGCGCGCTCGTTCCGAGAACACGCACCGCAGCCCGATGTCCGCCTACATGGGCACGTTCGGTTACTGACCCGTGGGGAGGGCGCTGAGGATGGAACGATTCGTTTGAATACTTTTGTTGATCAGAAATCCCAGTCGGTTACAGCGTTATTGGAACGTCGGGACTACGAACGGGCCATTCAGGCCCACAAGGATAAAGCAATGGTTATTCTTTCAGGAGATCTCGAACGTATGGGTCAGCGATGGAGGTTGTTGAACTCACATCTAGAGGGAGTTCTGTCGAACGAATAGTGCGATCTCAGTGAGTAACCCTTCTGGCGAATGCAACTTGGAAAGTAACGTGACCAAGTTAACGATACGACTCTGCAACGTTCGAATGGCTAGAAGGCCACGGATGGGATGGCATTTCGATCCCTAAATTGCTCTGGATGCTAAAGACGCAGAGCGGAAGCTACAGCATGTTTCGGTACATGGATCCAACGACCAAATTGATTGGCATGATCATCGGCTTTTCAACGAACCAGGAATAGTCATAGGCGGCAATGGAATCCGGGTTTGGTCAGGTTGGATTGGCGTAAAGAATTAACGGCCACTGACTAAGCCCTGATCGGACGCGGTAATAAGCCAATCGATGGAAATTATCTAAGTGCCCTGGCGAGCAGTATCCGGTGCCGAATTTATCTGCGCATTTATTTCCATCCCCGTCCGCAAATAAAAGATTCTATACCCAGTTGCTCCAAAGTAGCCGCCTTCGCCAGTAAAGCCTGCCGTGCCCCGCCCTCATCAGGTACATAAACAACTTGGATGTGGTTTGACTTGTGCCGTGCCATAAGCTGCTGCCGGGATGTGCCCCTCAATACCGCGTGCATGATCGGCCACTGGTGCGTCGTAGACTGCCAGCGCCGTTCAGTTTCTTCGTCCGGCAACGCAATCGCCTCCCCACGTCCAAGGTCCGCCTTTAGCCTGCCATCCTCCACGTAAATACGACTCCAGATGATCTGGCCAGGCTTGCATACCCCCTTGACTGTCCCCCCACCTAAACGGAAATACATCGGCGGCTGCCGCTCACTCATTGTACCACTGTAACCGCCAATAAAATGAGCAGGAGGGGCCGCCCCGGAAATCTGAAATACCCAGACAAACTTACCATCGTATCGCTCACCCCAGCGCACGTCGTGTAACGTATTTTCTGGAGGATATCCGAGCGACTGCCATAGGACCGCAGTTATATATCCATCCAGTCCAGCACACTCGTCCACCTCATTGAAATGAACCAGAGCTCGACCGGCGTAGAGTTCTCGGCTTCTATCACGACTCAAAACTGGAGGGCGCTCTGTGCTGTTGAGCAATCCTTCCGCCAAGTCTGATGCTGGAAGGAGATCTTTCAAGCCTTGCTGATACTGTATACCGATCGTATCACAACCAAAATCATCAGCAATCCGAAGCGCGGCGATATACATTTTGCATTGCTGCAAAACCTGGACTTCGGTAAGCTCAGTGGCCTCATCCGTCCCGAATGTGAAAGACATTCCCCGCTCCTGAACCCACGCAAGGCAGGACGCTGCTTCCTCGTCGGTCACCTGAAGGGTTTCATAATAAAGCGTACTCTGACTTAAGCGCTCCTTGAACATCCCCACCTGGTTTAATAAATGGTCCGGGATGATCGCATTGTACATTCCCATACACCCCTCATCAAAGACCCCCATAATGGGCATACTGTCTTTGATTTGTCTGGCAATACGCCTCCCAAGCACACGGGCATACCCTGGTAGACTCATTCGCGCAACAGGGATCGTATGCGAATCATCCTGGACTACATTCTTTCCGGCCAGCCAGCGTGATAGCCGCTCGTTGAAATTTTCGTCCGCAAAATTCTCGCTCCAGAGGGTAGTATATGGTACACCGGCCTTCGCGAGCGATCCGTTCATGTTCAACATCCCCACCAGACCCGGCCACGTACCACTCCAATTGGCAACTGTGAGAATCGGCCCCTTGTGCCGCATCAACCCCGACAATACATGATGAGAATACTGCCAGGCAGCAAACACGACCACTATCGGACTCTCTGGGTGAATCCCCTGAAACACCTCGCGTCCATACTTCTGGCTATCTATGAACCCGTGTCCCATATCTGCATCTACCGGATGCCCCCGCACAACATCATATCCGCTTGATCGAATGGCCTGCGCAACCGCAACCTCAACTTTCTCCTGCTCCGGCCAACAGGTCTGGTTCGCCGAGAGGCGTAGATCCCCACTGGCAATGATCGTCACTTCGGGAGTATCCCGTCTCGCTAACTGCATTCTAACGCTGTGTTTGTTCCTGAATAGAGCCTAATATAGTCATCAATGAACGTCTGATAGCCTCCCATAACCGTATACTGCAACCGTAGGCGAGAGATTGCGTACCTAGTGGGTAAACCGTGCATAATTATCCATTCACTCCATGACTTCACGTAATATAGGAGACCGCGTAGGGGAACGCTTTGAAGAAATCAAGTTAGAGGGATCACAGCTGGTGGACAAAGTAAAAGAGCTTGCCAAAGAAGGTAAAACCAGCAGAATCTCCATCATCAAGGAGGGCCGGACATTGGCAGATTTTCCCCTGTATCTCGGCCTGGGAGGTTCCGTTGCAGCGATCGCTCTTGCACCAACCCTCGCTGCGGTTGGTGCGATAGCAGCACTCGTGACAGATGTTACCGTGCGTATTGAACGCGATCCCCCAGAGGGTATTGAACGGAAACCCTCACAGAATATTGACGACCTGCCGTGAGTGTATCCTTCGCCGTAGGATTTGAAGATATCCGCGCGGCAGCCAGTTTACTCCAGGGCGTAGCAAATAATACGCCTGTACTTACCTCGCGTACACTGGACATGCGTGCGAACGCGCGCGTTTACTGCAAATGTGAAAGTTTTCAGCGCACAGGTGCGTTTAAGTTTCGGGGGGCTTATAATGCACTGAGCCGGATTCCAGCAGCAACCCAGGAGGTTCTAACCTTTTCCTCGGGCAACCATGCTCAGGCAGTCGCACTTGCCGGATCACTCCTGGACGTCCGACCGACCATCATCATGCCCCGGGATGCTCCAGAGGTGAAACGCGAAGCCACAGCGGCTTATGGAGCAAATATTATCCCCTATGATCGAAGCGAGACTACGCGCGAAGCGCTCGCACAGCAGCTGGCCAGCGAACGGGGGTTGCCGATCATTCCTCCGTATGACCACCCACACATTATAGCCGGCCAAGGAACGGCGGCGCTGGAATTGCTGCAGTCTCAACCAGATATCGAAGTACTCCTTGTACCCTGTGGCGGGGGCGGACTTTTGTCCGGTACGACCCTCACTGCTCATGCAACTCGACCAAATATTCGTGTCATCGGTGTGGAGCCGACTACGGCGAATGATGCCGCCCTCAGTTTCAAGAGCGGCACACTACATACTGTGCACAACCCGCAAACAATTGCAGACGGTGCACGCACACCGTCGCTCGGAGCACTGACCTTTCAGATCATACGCGCCCTTGCTTACGATATCGCCACCGTTACGGAAGATGCCATCGTTGATGCCATGCGATTTCTGTGGGAACGTATGAAAATTGTTGTCGAACCAACCGGAGCACTGGGCGTGGCTGCACTCTTGAGTGGCGTGGTTTCCGTAGACCGTAAGAATGTGGGGGTAATTATCAGCGGGGGCAATGTGGATTTCAGCCAGACACCAGCTTGGTCGAAATCCGCTTAGATGGGACTATCCTTCCAACTCCAAGTGCTCAATACTCCCAAACACCCGTAGGCAGTACGGTCATGCTGCAATGGTGTGATTGAGACATAGCCATTCTCCAGTACGTGTATGTCCGTATCTGCGCCCTCATCCAGTATATTCAGCGTACCACGATACCAGTAATAGGCTCTGTTGGCGGGATCAAGACGCTCAACAAACCCCTCTTTCCACCTGGATCTAGCCTGGCGGGTCACTACAATCCCTTTGATTTCGTCCTCAGGAATCATAGGCACGTTAACACTGAGAAGAACACCCCTGGGCAGATGGCTCCTGAGTACTTTCTGTGCTATTATGCCAGCATACTTGGCAGCCGGGCGATAATCAGCATCTGGTTCCTTCGAGTCCAGACTTACAGCGATTGAATCAATGCCATATATCGACGATTCGGTCGCCGCACTAATCGTGCCAGAGTATATCACATTGATCGCCATATTTGCCCCCCTGTTAATCCCACTCACAACCAAGTCCGGTAGACGATGAAGCAACTGGTGCAGTGCCAGTTTGATACAATCACAAGGCGTGCCATTTATGGCTAAAGCACGCACATGATTCAAATCCCCACCGAAGCTCCAACTCTCGACTCGGATCGGAGCATCAAGTGTGATTGAGTGCGCAACTGCACTTTGCTCACCTGCAGGAGCTATGACAACAACATCTCCCAGTTTGACTAGGGCCTCCGTGAGCTCTCGAATCCCAGGAGACATAATACCGTCATCATTCGTAACTAGAATCAGCGGGCGTCGGCGAAATTGTTTACCACTGCCTCCACTTTCACTAGGATCCATCATCTACCCGGTAGCTCTCTTCGGCTGTTGGAAAATCACGGGTTCGTACATCCTTAACATAACTCTTGACGGCCTTTGACGCTAACTCGGACAATTTGGCATAGTGTCGTACAAACCGCGGATTAAAATCAGTGGTTAGCCCTAACGCATCGTGGATCACCAGTACCTGGCCATCACAGACATTACCAGCTCCTATACCAATAGTTGGAATAGTCAGTGATGCTGAGACCTCCGCAGCCAGTTCGATGGGGATCTTCTCGAGCACGATCGCAAAGCAACCAACTCTTTCAAGTTCAAGTGCATCTTTCCGCAACTGATCCGATTCCCATTTGTCCCGGGCTCGTACCTTGTAAGTACCAAATTTATAAATACTCTGAGGCGTAAGGCCCAAGTGGCCCATGACCGGGATGCCGGCCTGTAGTATACGCTCCGCCGCAGAAAGAACAGCTGTACCTCCCTCCAATTTGATCGCATGCGCTCCTGTCTCCTTCATAACACGAATGGAGGAAACGAGTGCTTCTTTGCTGTTCCCTTGGTAGGTGCCAAATGGTAGATCCACAATCACAAGCGCACGGGTTACCCCCCGAACCACACATTGAGCATGATAGATCATCTGCTCCAGTGTTATTGGCAGGGTCGTCTCGTGTCCTGCTATAACATTGGAAGCGGAATCTCCTACCAGAATGGCATCTACGCCCGCACGATCCAGAATCCGGGCCATGGTGTAATCATAGGCCGTCAGCATCGCGACCGGCGTACCGGCAGCCTTCATCTGCTGGAGCGTCTGCGTCGTGACTCGCCTTACACCTTCCATTAACACGGGTGACCTGTGGCCACGTCCACTAGGAGCCGTCTTAAGTTTGTACGCTCTAATTCTCAGAGGCCGCCTGCATAGCGGCATCGACATCAATACCTAGCTCACGTGCAACATCCAGCGTGATATCGACGATCCGGTCCTCGTTCGCAAAAAGTAAAATAGGTTGTGCCGGTCCTGCCTGAGTACGCAAAACCAAATCAAGCCCCTGCTCGATCGCAACCGTCCTGATCGCCTCATCCACAAGCTCGTAAATCGGACTGAATAAGTCTATCTCACGCTGTACAAGTCCCTGTTCCAGCTCTGTTGCTTTTTCCTGGATCTCCTGCTGAAGCGATATGAGCTCTTGCTCACGCTCCTGCCGTCGTTCCTCCGACAACAAACCTCGCTGTGTCTGGTACCGTTCTAGCTTGCCCGTATAGTCTTCCTGCATGCTTTGAAGAATCCGTTGCCCGCTTTCCAATTCAGCCTGTAGTTCCTCCTGTATGGTACGGGTTTGAGGCATATTGGATATCAAAACCTCGTGATCCGTGTATCCGATACGCAACGGAGGCAACTGCTGTGCCTGAGAAGCGGCCGCAAAACCAAGTAATGACACAGCCAAGAGATAACCTGCACTGCGTTTAAGCGAAGTGAGTCGCATGAGAATAATTGAATTAAAATATTTACCGCAGGCTATTGCCCACTGATACGTGTAACGTCAACGCCTAGCTCCTCAAGGACTAGGTCCGTGATGTCGAAACTCTCGTTGGCATAAAGAAAAATAAAGGCACCGTTTCGGTCGAATACATAGTCGTATCCCTCGCCTTCGGCCACCTCCTGAATAACCTCCAGTACTCTTTCCTGGATTGGACGCAGAATTTGTTCCTGCTGATGAAATAGCTGACCGTCTGGTCCAAAATATTGAATCCGCATCCGTTCAAGCTCTTCTTCCGCAGCACTGATCTCGTTCTGTTTTTCGCGACGCGATTCCGATGTGTAAAGCAACTCCCGCGCTTGATGCTCTTTGGACATATCATCTAGGGCCTGCTGCCGCTCAGAAAGATCCTGCTCCCACCCCTGAGCAAGACGATCCAAAGACTGCTGCGCCGTGGCAAATTCAGGGTAATTCTGGTAAATCCTATCCGAGTCAATATAGGCAATCTTGTGCTGCGCCAGTACAGGAGCGCTCATCCATACCAAGACCAACCCCAAGCCAAACAATTTTCTCATCCGGGTATGCTAGTTGAATCCTTGTCCAAGAGTAAACTCGAAAAACCACTAGTTGGAGCCATCATGCTGTGACTCTTGGCCCGTGATGGGCGTAAACCGGTCAAAATTATAACCATATGAGATTTCGAGCATGCCCAGTTGGCAAAAACAAACGTGCACCTACTCCTGCAGAACGATAAAATTGTCTCGGATTGTAGCTCTCTATTTGAATTAAAATATTTACCGTAGGCCACCGCTACTGATACGTGTAACGTCAACGCCCAACTCCTCAAGGACTATGTCCGTGATGTCGAGACTCTCGTTGAGATAAAAAAATACAAAGTCACCGTTGCGGTCGAATACATAGTCGTATCCCTCGCCCTCGGCCACTTCCTGAATAACCTCCAGTACTCTTTCCTGGATTGGACGCAGAATTTGTTCCTGCTGATGAAATAGCTGACCGTCTGGTCCAAAATATTGAATCCGCATCCGCGCAAGCTCCTCTTCCGCAGCAATGATCTCGTTCTGTTTTTCCTGACGTGATTCCGATGTGTAAAGCAACTCGCGCGCCTGATACTCTTTGAACATTTCATCTAGCGTCTGCTGTCGCTCAGAAAGATCCTGCTCCCACTCCTGAGCAAGGCGATCCAGGGACTGCTGCGCAGTGGCAAACTCAGGGTAATTCTGGTAAATCCTATCCGAATCGATATAGGCAATCTTGTGCTGCGCCAGTAGAGGGGTGCTCATCCATATCAAGACCAACCCCAAGCCAAATACTTTTCTCATCCGGGTATGCTAGTTGAATCCTTGTCCGAGAGTAAACTGGAAGAACCACTTGTTGGAGCCATCATGCTGTGACTCTTGGCCCGTAATGGGCGTAAACTGGTCAAAATTATAACCGTATGCAATTTCGAGCATGCCCAAGATTGGCAAAAACAGACGTGCACCTACTCCTGCCGAACGATAAAATTGTCTCGGATTGTAGCTCTCTATTTGATCCCACGTATTTGCTGCATCCATGAAAAGGTACGGCGCAGCCGTTAACTGTGGGGTCTGGACCGCTAAGACCCTAAGTTCCGAAGTGAACTTGTTCAACACGCGACCACCAACGGCCTCACCATTCCTCCGAGGGCCAAGTACCCGGGACGGGTAACCACGCATATAGATTATGTCCTTGCCAAAATTATTCCGATACCCTTGCACGTCAAACGGCGATCCGCCAACGATGTAACGTTCAAAAAGGACATCCTCACCTGTGATTGAGCCGATGTAGCCAAAGTCCGCTGAAAAACTCGTAGTCAGCTTCCGCAAAATCGGGATATTCCAACTCGTGGAAAATCTCCACTTATGGTATTGTATAAAATTCGAAATCGGTAATGCCAACTCTGCCGAGAGCAGGAATGTGGATCCTGCTGTTGGGAAGATTGGGTGATCCACCGAACTCCGTGTGAGTGCCTGGCGAACCGTAACCTGTTGGCTTTGTCCAGATGGAAGCGCGTAAGTATAGTCCCTGTTGAAGTAAAACTGATAACCCAGCGAAGTGCTGGCACTGAACTTGTCATCCGGCCATTGAAGCCGCTGTTCATAAAAAACGCGTGCCGAGGTGTTCGTGAAGCCGGTATTACTAATATTATTATTGTCCCCCAAATTGGTGCCGTAGTAGCCATATCCATAGTAGCCACCAAAGTTGCTGGTAAATCGGGAGTGCGATACCTGAAACCCCACAGGGGTTGGTCGCCCATTTAGCCAAGGCTCCGTGAAGCCTAGTGAATAGCTCTGATACTGGCGACCACTGGTCTGTAGACTGACAGATAGCTGCTGACCATCACCCGAGGGCAAAGGCCGCCAAGCCCTGCCCTTAAATATATCCTGTGCACTGAAATTGTTGAAGCCGAAACGCAGCATCAGAATCACGCCAAATCTCCCATAGGTGCCACTGAGCTCCAGCTGATCACTGCCGATCTCCTCGAGATTGTAAGTTAGGTTAACCTCTTTTTTTTCCTGATTCAAGTCAATCGAGGGACCTGCACCGAGTTTTTCCTGATCGAAGTAATTCAGCTGGGACAGCCGCCTGATCGTTTCCTGCACCATTTCCCGGCTATAGGTTTGACCGGGAATCGTGTAGAGCTCCCGGCGCACAACATGCTCCTTGGTCTTTTCGTTGCCAGCAATTGAAATCTCCCCGAAACTGAAAATTTCACCCTCGTAAATGTCGTAGTACAGGTCAAGCGAATCTCCCTCGACTACACGAACTTCCGGTTGCACGCGAAAAAGCATGTACCCCTGGTTCATATAGAGACTGGACACATCACTGCTCGACTTGTTACCGTGCAAATTCTGCTCTAATCGCCCCGAGTTGTACACATCTCCGGGTGTCAGACCTAAAGCTGTCGAAAGTGCTTCATCGGGATAGACGGTGTTGCCATCCCACTCAATGCTGCGTACATGGTACTGGGGGCCCTCGTGGACCTCTAGGGACACAACCAAACCTGGCTTTTCACGCGAGGTATCGAGCCAAACAGAGTCCTGGATCACCCGGGCATCATAGTACCCCTTCGAGTTGAAGTGATTTATGACGTTAACCTTGTCTTCTTCGTAGAGCATGCGATCGAAGCGTGCTTTACGCCAGAAGAAAATCCCCTTCCTGGCCTTTGTTTCTTTGAGCTTTCGACGTACTGTTCGGTCACTGATATTCTCGTTCCCGGTAACCAGAACCTCTCTGATCCTGACCTTCTCGCCCATATCAATCTCAAAATCGAGGTTCACCGTGTTCTCGGGACCCGGAGTTTCGTTCACCGTCACTTCGGCGAGCATGTATCCCTTTTCTCCGAAATATTCCTTGATGATCTGCTTCGACCGTTCCAGATCAGCGGGGCGAACACGTGTCCCCTTGAAAAGAGGAACCTCATCTTCAAGCTTACGACGGTGCTTTTTCTTGACTCCTGAAAATGTGAACTCCGCCAACTGCGGCTCTTCCGTAAGCTGGATCAGCAGAAAAATGCCGGTTCCAGCCCTGCGCTCCTCAACGATTCGTACATCCGAAAACACCCGCAGCTTATAGATACTACGAATAGCTTCTGAGATCGCCGGGTCTCCGGGAAGCATGATCTTCTGCCCTACAACCAGTCCACTGCTTCTGAGAGCATAGTTGCGCATGTTCTCGGTTTCCACGCCTTCGACCGAGATTCCCAGAATCTCAAACTCCTCAGGATTTGCCAGGGAGGAGCCGCCCCCCTGCAAGGATCCCGACAGGCCCTGTGCCGCCGCTGTGCTCATGCACAGGACAAGTATCAGCAATGGGACAGCGGTGCGCATGATAGTTCGATGCACTGTGAGTAGAATTGGACGGTGCAATCCCATGGTACTGCTCTATCGAGCGTCTTGTTTCGAGGAGGCCAATCTGAAAACGGACTCCACCTACCCGTTATTGCAAAACCCGTGCCGTGGTCAGGCAAATTAGCTTATCCTTCCCCGACCCCAGTCTCTACAACCTCACAGGTCTGCGGCGGCTCTGCGACGGCGGCTTCACCCCTGGAGCTGAACGCACGGATTACATCGTTTGTGATCAGGAAAGCCATCAAAAGCAGCAACAGTATCATGCCCGCTTGCTGCAAAAACATTCGCACCTTAACCGGAGGTTCCTTGCGGGCAATCAGTTCATAAAACAGAAACGTCAGATGCCCGCCATCCAGCACCGGGATCGGCAGAATATTAACAATGGCCAACGTTATAGAAAGGACTGCTACAATGTGCCAGAACGGGCGTGTACCGCTGCTTGCGGCTTGTCCGATCACATTGGCGACCATAACCGGCCCACCGAGGTTTTCCCGAACGCTCTCTTTGCCTGCAACTATTCGCCATAAACTGGCGGTTATTGTTCGCGTGTTGTTCCATACGTCAGCCACTCCGATTCGGGCAGACTGCAGAGGCCCATATTCGACCTGTGTTTGTCCTAACCTAACACCAAGTACATAATTGCAACTGACGGTATCCATAACTGGAATCACGGCAGCTTGATGTTCCACGGAAATATGCCCATCGTCGCGCACCCATGTGATTTGGAGCGAGTCTCCACCCGAATTGCGGATCTGATCGGTGAGCTCCGGCCAATAACGGATTGGGGTCCCGTCAACCGCTGTGATTTGATCCCCGACCTGCAAGCCTGCCGCTTCTGCCGGCATGCCTGCTGCAACAGCTCCAAGCGTACTGGGCCAGGTGTATATCCCAAGACCATAGAATCCTCCTGCCGGCAATTCCTGGATCCGAGTCATGATGTTTCCCGGACCATCAAGGGTTACGCGTTGTCCTTTGCGTTCCACTTCGAACGTGAGATCGTCCGCCAGGAGTGCCGAGAGGGGAATCTGGGCTCCACCCGGGTCGTACTCATGCCCGCCTACTGCTAAAAGCCGATCACCTGTTCGAATATCGATGTCCAATGCTGCAACTGAGCTGTCCATTACGAACACCGATCCATCCTCGGTATGGGCTACACGGCTGACACCAAAACTCCATGTTAGGGCAAAGAAAATCACACCTGCAAGAACCATATTCATGATCACGCCCGCACTGATCACAATCATGCGCTGCCATAATGGCTTGGATCTGAACTCGTCCGGCTGCGGCGCCGCGTCCTTAAAGTCCGTGTCCATGCTCTCGTCAATCATGCCTGCAATCTTGACATAACCTCCAAGTGGCGTTAAGCCGAGGACGTATTCTGTTTGGCCAAAGCGCTTTTTTAGAATGTTGGGCGGAAATCCTATGGAAAAACGGTCGACACGCATACCAAATGCACGCGCTGCCCAGAAATGACCCAACTCGTGCACAAACACGAGAATCATCAGGGCCGGAATGAACGTCAGGAGAATCCAGAGTATACTCACGGGAAAATGCTACCTATTGTTGTTCGGCGTACGGTATACTTCACAGAGTGAAGGTGTTCCTTTTGGAAGCCACAAACACGTAGTGCCGCGCGGCCTGATCAACAAGTAGAATCTCTTCGTACGTATCACATGAGGCGCCCGCAAGCTTGCCAAGTGCCTCCTCCACCATACGCGGTATGTCCATGAGACCTAATCGTTCTTTAATAAAAAGATCGACTGCAGCCTCATTGGCTGCATTGAGTACGGCCGGTGCATTCCCACCAGCGTCCAGTGCCTCACGTGCCAAACGCAAACATGGAAATTTCTCTAGGTCGGGCGGAGCAAAGGTCAAAGATTGTGGGCGCGTCCAATCTATACGCCCCTCAGATAGTGACCATCGATCCGGATAGCTGAGTGCATACTGGATGGGTAACCGCATGTCCGGCAGGCTGAGTTGTGCCTTGAGTGATCCATCTTCAAACAATACCATTGAGTGCACAATCGATTGCGGATGCACGACTACCTCAATCTGGTCCTCGCGAAGTCCAAACAGCCAATAGGCTTCAATCACTTCCAAGCCCTTATTCATCATGGTGGCTGAATCAATCGTTACCTTGGGTCCCATGCTCCAGTTGGGGTGCTTGAGCGCCTGCTGAGGCGTAACTTTATCGAGTGCTGTACGGTCACTCTTGTGGAACGGGCCCCCGGATGCCGTAAGTATGACCTTTTCTACACTGCGTATGCTATCTTCCAAACACTGAAACACTGCTGCATGCTCACTGTCCACCGGTATGATTTTGGCCTTGTGCAACCGAGCCGTCCGCATTGCAAGATCGCCAGCGGCTACCAATGTCTCTTTGTTCGCCAAAGCCAATACCTTTCCGGCTTCCAGGGCAGCCAGAACAGATTTGAGTCCTGCAATACCCGAGGCGGCGCCAAGTACTATATCCGCCTTCGGAAGCGTTGCACAGACACATACCCCTTCATCACCCTCGAGTACACGAATGCCGGTCCCCTCAAGTCCACTCCGAAGTGCCCGTGTATACGATCTGTCCGCTATGGCGACTACATCCGGGCCAAAAGCGCGTGCCTGTTTGACTAACAGATCTACATTCCGGTTGGCGGCAAGGGCTACCACGCGTAACTTATCCGTATGTCTTTGAACAATATCCAAACACTGCGTACCTATGGATCCTGTTGCCCCCACAATACTTATACTGCGCCTGCCCGTGTTCATTATTGGTTGGTCTACTTGTCTGGATTGATCAATCCTAATATAACGTAGTACTCTCTGCATCCGTATTAGCTCAGTAACCCGAATGCGATTATTTCTTGTTTGTTGCCTGTGTGTATTCGCATTTGGCGACCTAGCACTGGCTCAACCTCAACGTGCAAACCGAACACGTCCTCCTACCGAGGAAGAGCAGCTTGACGGAAATTCTGCCTCCCGTTATCAACTTGCCCTCGGGTACCTGCGGGGCATGCAGTTTGATCGTGCTATTGTAATCCTGAGTGATTTGTATGCCGAACAACCCGAACGTAAGATTTTCTTCGACAAGCTCAAGGAAGCTTACGTCAGTGTTAAGCGATATGACGATGCAGTGGCACTGATAGACGATGCACTTGCACGCAGTGAGGTGGTGCAGCTGGAACTTGAAGCTGAACGTGCACAACTATTTTACCTCGGCGGAGATGAACCTGCAGCAATGGAAGCCTGGTCTGCACTCCTGCAGTCCGCTCCTGACACCGAAGCGGTTTACCGTGTCATCTATGCCAGTATGCTTCAGATACGCCTCCTTATTCAAGCGATTGACGTATTAAAACAGGGCAGACAGGATATTGACAATATGAGCCTGTTTCAGGCAGAACTTGCACAACTGTATGCTCTTACCGGACAACATGAGCTTGCTACACAGGAACACCTAGATCTTCTGTCTGTGAACGAGCGACAGCTAAATTACGTGCGCAGTCGACTCGGAAGAGATCTGGAGCAGGATGGCGCCCTTGAAGCCGCCATCCGTATTACGGAAGCGCGTGTCGCAACTGAACCCGATCTACGTCAACTACGAGACCTCCTGGCGTGGCTGTATGAGGAGGCGGAGAGTTTTGATCGAGCATTTGAGGAGATTATGGCACTCGAAGAGGACGCTGATTCCAGCGGGCAAGGAGTCTATCAGTTTGCCCTGCGTGCGGCAGAGGCAGGTGCCTTCGCAGTCGCCGGCCAGGCATTCCAGTCAGTACTTGAGGCATATCCCGAAGAAAATATATCAATTGAAGCACGTCTCGGTATGGCGGACATGTATCGCTTACAGGCTGAAAAAACCAATAGCCCCGAGCAGTACCAACGTGCACTTGAAGCTTATGAAGCATTTCTGAGGGACTTTCCCGGGCATCCACAAACCCCCGCTGTAATGGCGCGAATCGGCGCCCTGCACCAGAACGTATTTAGAGACAGGGAGGCCGCCAAACGCATTTTGTCCTTTTTGGCCACACGGTATACGAATTCTCCCATTGGCTATCAGGCCCGATTTGATTTAGGGCGCCTGGCTGTAGAGAACGGCAATCTGAATGAAGCTGGCACCATCTTTGCGCGCCTGGCTGAACAGACGGACGGCGAACTCGCAGCAAAAGCACGGTTTGAGGAGGCAATGACCCACTTCTACGCTGGAAATTTTTCTGAGACACAATCTATCCTGAGCAATCTTAAAGAAGACACGGATAAAGAGACCGCCAACGATGCCATCGAGTTGCGCATACTGCTTCTGGAAAATCCCGACACTGACTCCACGAATCGGGCACTCACAGGCTACGCACAGGCCCGGCTGCTCTTCCGACAGCAAAAGGTAGCTGAAACCGCCCATGTCGCTCAGGATATACTGGCACAATGGGGACGGCATCCAATTGCAGATGATGTCCGTTTTTTGCGCGCCCGGGCCCTTTTGCTTGATAATCGTCCTGATGAAGCCATGATGGCATTTGGTGAATTCCCACTTATACATCCACAGAGTCCGCTGCGAGATCGCAGCCTTTTTTACTATGCTGAAATCCTTGAAACCTTTCAAGGCGATGCTGCAGGTGCACTGCAGGCATACACCAACCTGCTCACACAATACCCTGGCTCACTCCTGGTCAGCGAGGCACGTGAGCGCATACGTGCGCTTCGCTCGGCAGGTGTGTAGCGTTGCTGCATTGCTGCTGTTGCCCATTTATCCTGCCGGTGCGCAGGACGTGCTGATACCAATGGACAACGGCCAGTCAGATCACCTGAAAGCCTACGGTGCGGTATACTGGGCGCTCCAGCGGGGAGAACCCGTCGACTGGTTGTTGAATTTTCGCGGCGGCGCTTTTCTGGCTGTAGATTTCCCAGGATTGAGTAATGAGCTTGCGCTTCGCGGGGTTGTATACGAAACACTTTCCGGGACTGCGACAGCCCGACTTATTGCCGAAGTTGAGAGCGACAGGGCAAACACCGCACTTGTGAGACTGGAAACACCTCCGCGTATTGCAGTATACGCCCCGCAACAAACCCTGCCTTGGGACGATGCTGTACTCCTTGCTCTGGAATATGCCGAGGTACCATACGATATGATTTACGATGACGATGTCATTGGCGGTATCCTGTCTGCTTACGATTGGCTGCATCTTCACCATGAAGATTTCACCGGACAGTACGGCAAGTTCTACCAGTATCGGAATATGCCCTGGTATATCGAACAGCAGCGCAGTGCCGAATTAGCCGCTCAACGCCACGGATACCGAAAGGTGAGCCGCCTGAAACTGCTGGTTGCACAGACGATCAAACAGTACGTTGCCGATGGCGGTTTTTTGTTCGCCATGTGCTCCGGCACAGACACTTACGATATTGCCTTAGCTGCACACTCGACCGATATCGTTCCGTCTGAGTACGACGGGGATCCCATAGACCCCAATGCCATCAGAGAGCTGGATTATTCGGCCTCACTTGCTTTTGAAGGCTTTAGTCCAAGTTTTAACGCTGCTGAGTATGAGCACTCCGATATTGATGTCGGGCCACCCCCGCAGCAGTTACAAAATCCAGCACTGGATTATTTTACAATGTTTGAATTCAGTGCCAAATGGGATCCTGTACCTTCCATGTTAACTCAGAACCACGTCGGGACCGTGAAAGGATTCATCGGACAAACCACCGCGTTCAGAAGGCACCTTATTAAGCCTGATGTGGTCGTGCTCGCCGAAGTACCACAGCGAGGTGAGGTCAAATACCTGCATGGATCCTACGGTCAGGGTACCTTCACTTACTATGCCGGCCACGACCCCGAAGACTATCAACACTACGTAGGAGATCCTCCAACTGACCTGAGCCTGCATCAAAACTCGCCGGGCTATCGCCTTATCCTGAATAATATTCTATTCCCAGCAGCCCGTAAGAAAAAGCAGAAGACCTGACGGTTCATGAATCCACCGAAAACTCCGCGTGCATCGCGCTGCGTGATGTCCGAAATCGTTCTGCCAAACGATACCAATGCCCATGGTACCATGTTTGGCGGGCGACTGCTTTCGCTGATGGACAAATGTGCCGCCATCTGTGCGATGCGTCATGCGGGGCTGGTGTGCGTAACCATGGCGATCGACTCGGTAGAATTTCGTTCACCTCTCTTTCTGGGCGAGGTTGTAATTGTTGAGGCCTGGATAAACCGGGCATTCGGTACATCCCTTGAGGTCGAGCTTTCTGTAGAATCCGAAAACCTGGACCGAAAGGATCGGCGCGAATGCAATCACGCATACTTTACTTTTGTGGCTCTCGACGATGAAGGCCGCCCAACCGCGGTGCCACCAATACATCCGGAAACAGAGCTCGAGAAAGAACGCTACGAAAAAGCAGCTATGCGCCGTGAACTTCGCCTGCACCTGAAAGGACGTATCACTCTTGCAGACACGGTATACCTGAAGGACGACCTCATTGCAGCCATTTCGGGGAGAGATCTCTAGACAAAACACGAACACACAATCGATGGCCATTGAGCGCATATTGATTACTGGAGCTGACGGACTTCTGGGCCAGGAGCTTATTCGGAAATTCGTAGAACGGGATTCCTATAAGTTGTTAGCCACCGGTCAAAAAACCACCCCCCGCGCACGGAATACGCTGCCATACGACTATGAGAAACTTGATGTATGTCAGGCGGATGATATCCAGCGAATCTTCGCCGACTTCTCTCCAGAGTGCGTGATCAACTGTGCAGCAATGACAGCTGTTGATGCCTGCGAAACCAACCGTGACGAGTGCTGGCGTGTGAACGCACAAGCGGTTAAACAGCTTGCAAAAGCGTGCCACAGTCGAGGGACGCACTTGATTCAATTATCTACAGATTTTGTGTTTAACGGCAATAGTGGACCGTATTGCGAAGACGATCGGCCCGAACCTCTAAACTTTTACGGGAAAGCAAAGCTTGCAGGCGAAAATGCTGCGCGTGCGGCAGGTGTAGGCAAATGGACTGTCGTACGAACGAATGTGGTCTATGGTGAAGCAACAGGACTCCCACGGGCAGATTTTGTTGAATGGGTCTGTGATAATCTTCAGGAAAAAAACAGGATCGGAGTGTATACCGATCAATGGCGTACTCCCTCGTACACCCACGATCTTGCTTTGGGAATTCTTCGCATAGTACACTTTCAGAAAAATGGCGTGTATAACCTGTCCGGTCGTGAGTTTGTGAACATGTACAACTTCGCGCTCGCCATCGCGCAAGCCTTCGATCTTGATTCAACACTTATTAAGCCAATCTTGCAGCACTCAGATAACCGACCCGCTCAACGCCCCAAACGTACCGGCCTCATTACGCTGAAGGCAGAGACCGAGCTTGACTATCGCCCCCTGCCCCTTAAGGCAGCCTTAGCGCACTTGCGCCTTCGTAAGAAGTCTGCCAAGATTGGACGTCCTCCGGTAGATGCTTGGTGTTGAATTCATTCGAGCAAACCCCCGGGAAATTTGTCAGGCACTTACCAGGCGCGGGATCCCGGCAGGCGCGGATCTCGTTGATCATGTGCTGGAACAAGACCGTGTTCACCGGGAGGCGCTGACACTCCGCCAGGTCAAGCAACAGGCGGCAAATGCCGAGAGCCGAAATATAGGCGTCCTGATGCGTGAAGGTAAGCACGAGGCAGCAAAAGTCCTGATTGCACGTCAGTCAAGCCTGAAAACAGAGATCAAAGAGCTTGGAGAGACTGCCGCAAGTGCAGAACAGACACTCTCTGAACTGCTACTCACTATCCCAAACATTCCGCATGAAAGTGTTCCTGACGGACTGAGCGAAGCAGATAATGTGGAAGTCTACCGGCATGGTGAAATTCCCTCATTTGAGTTTACCCCTCTGCCTCACTGGGAAATTGCCAGACAACATGGACTGATTGACTTTGAACGTGGTGCGAAAGTAGCAGGAGCAGGTTTTCCATTCTATATGGATGTCGGTGCAAGACTGCACAGAGCCCTGATCAATTTTTTCCTTGATACTGCAACACGCCAGTACAGGGAGGTTCGTCCACCACTGTTCGTGAACGAGGCCAGCGCACACGGCACAGGACAACTACCCGACAAAGAAGGGCAAATGTATCATGTGTCCTTGGATGGACTCTATCCCGTGCCTACGGCCGAAGTACCACTCACGAACTATTTTCGGGACGAGATTCTATCTGAATCCGACCTGCCCATCAAATTCTGCGCATATACACCCTGTTGGCGACGCGAGGCGGGCTCCTATGGCGCACATGTACGTGGACTCAACCGATTACACCAATTCGATAAGGTGGAGATCGTGCAGCTTACGCACCCAGAACACAGTTATGATGTTCTGGAAACCATGCGCAGGGATGCAGAAACACTTCTGAAAGCATTGAACCTGCCCTATCGACGCCTATTGATGTGCGCTGGCGAGTTAGGCTTTAACCAAACCAAACAGTACGATCTGGAAGTATGGAGCGCCGGGCAGGAACGCTGGCTGGAAGTATCTTCTATTTCGAACTTCACCAATTATCAAGCGCGCCGCATGAATATCCGGTTTCGTCCAGAGAGCGGCGGCAAACCACAGCTCGTACACACGCTCAACGGCAGTGCTCTTGCACTGCCCCGAGTCGTTGCAGCTTTGCTGGAGTATAACCAAACCGAAAATTGTTCGTATGAATTGCCCGAAGTCCTTACCCCTTACCTTCCCTAAACCTCGATTAAATTGATCGGTACAGTAACGACCTCTTCTTCTCGATACACTCTCTCGGTTGTTGCAAAAATCACGTTCCTGTTCGGCTTCGGCTTCTTTGTTGCCTCAGCGCATAGCCAAGAGCTCGCTGCATTGGATGGATTCATAACTGACGCTTCCAACGGAGAGACGCTTATTTCTGCAAACGTAATCCTGGAAGGTACCCTTCGAGGAGCGACCAGCAACCTGTCAGGATATTATGCTATTTCAGGGATTGAACCTGGAACCTACACCGTTCGATACTCCTATATCGGATTTGATACGGCCACACGCGAAGTAACCTTTGCTGCCGGCGAGTCAGTCAGACTCGACGTAGAACTGGCGACCGCCCAAGAACTATTGGATGTCCTGGAGGTGTCGGCTGACCGTATCACAGAAGAAGAACAGCGCTTGATCGGGGTGGGCCAAATCAGTGTAGCTACCATCCAGAAGCTGCCACAGGTGTTCGAACCCGATGTGTTTCGGTCTCTTCAGCTGTTACCCGGTGTCGCACAGTCCTCTGATTACTCAAGCGGCCTCTACATCCGTGGGGGAGATCCTGGGCAAACACTCATTCTTCTGGATCGCACAAAAATCTACAACCCAAGCCACGTTTTTGGATTTTTCTCCACGTTCAACACGGACGCGATCAAGGACGTACGACTCTACAAGGGAGGCTTCCCTGCGAACTATGGCGGTGTTCTTGGATCGGTGCTGGACATCCAGAACAAGGATGGTAACCGGCGCGAAACACACGGGAAGCTCAGCGTTGGCCTGTTGGCCTCTAGAGCTTTTGCCGAAGGTCCGTATTCCCGCGGCTCCTGGATGGTTGCCGTGAGACGATCGACACTTGAGCCTATACTCGGAGTTCTACAAAATATCAACGCCGTCCCCCGGGCATTCTATTTCTACGACTTCAACGGGAAAGTTAACCTTGATGCTTCCCCAAACGATAAGCTTTCACTCTCATTCTACACGGGTTCAGATTACCTGCGCTCCACCTTTACCGAAGGCATAGAGATAAAACTGCGCTACGGTAACCGTACGGTCGCCGGGAGCTGGACACACCTGTGGTCCAACCAATTCTTCTCTAATGTCACGGTAACGACATCTTGGTATGAATCCATGCCGCGTGCAACTTTTAGCGGCACCAACTTTAAGCAGATCAACCGCGTGGCGGAAACCTCGCTCCGGGCGGATTTTGAGTACTATCCAGGACCGAAACATGATCTGACTGGTGGAATCTGGGCAGGTATATTTGATGCGCCGCTAACGAATTTTTTTGATGACCGAGAAGTCTTCAACACACGGAACAGGGTAGAACATGCCTCCTTCTATCTGCAGGATACCTATCATCCAACGGAGAACTGGTCCATCTCTGCCGGCCTGCGAGGTACGTACTATGGCTATGGAGATCATTTTACGTTGGCCCCTCGGTTTTCGCTCGAACGGCAGCTGGGGGCAGACGTACGGTTTCAGGCAAGCGCCGGAAGATACTACCAATTCTTAACCCTCATTACCAATGAGGTGTTCTCCGGATTTGACTTTTGGCTAACAAGCGGCGAGGGGGTCAAGCCGGCGTACGGTGATCAATTCATCTTAGGATTGAAGACAAACCTGTCCAGGGGAATTACGCTGGATACGGAAGTCTATTACAGAACCATGCGCCAGCTTTTTGTGCTTGATCCGTTCAGTAATGGCCTAGCCGGTCTGGAATACTCAGAGTTGTTTGCCTTTGGCGAAGGAATGGCACGCGGCGCAGAAATGCAGCTATCACGCCAGGAGGGCCGGATCAACGGGTTTATCGCCTACACACTGGCTCACACGAACCGGTATTATCCGAGACTGAATCAGGATGCATTCAGAGAGCCCCGGAATTTTGTTCCGCGTAACGACCGGCTTCATGACCTGAACATAGTAGGCCAATGGAGAATCTCCCGACGTTGGGAATTGGGCGCTGTATTTACGTATGCCACGGGACAGGCATATACACGTCCAGAAGCTTCCTATACTATCTATGGAACAAAGCGTGTGAATGGATTTGACCAAACTGACCTGCTGGTATCCCCAGGCCTTAATCAGGCCAGATTGCCCGCCTACCATCGCCTTGATCTAGGGGTGACCTGGACTGGCTCATTGAAACGCTTTGCAGACTATACACTGCAAATACAGGTTATCAACGTCTATTCAAGGAGCAACACTTGGTTCATCTTTAACGAGATTGAAGATGATGGCACTCTTTCCAGATCAACCATTCCGCAAATACCAATCCCCCTCCCCAACTTATCCTTTACTCTTGATTTCTGATGTGGCGACAGATTCTCTTTACTGGACTGCTTCTGTCTCTGGTTGCTTGTGATTCCACAGACTTTAGTGTACTGGACAATGAAACCGTAGTCGAACTTATGCTCATCGCAAACGAGCCGGTCCCCCCGGCGCGTGTGAGCAAGATTGTACTGGTAAATCAGTCGAGTGATTTTGAGGAGCGTGCTATCACGAATGCCGAGGTAGTACTCAGTACGGGCTCAACGAGTTTGTTGCTGGAAGCGTCCACTAATAAACCTGGAGCGTACCAGTACCTTGGCCCCGAACATATCATACAACCCGGTGCGCGCTATGATTTGAAGGTAACCGTGCCTGGTGTAGCATCTCTCATCACAGGGACAACCAATGTGCCGACTGTTGTGAAAATCCTGAGTGCCTCGCCCGAGGCAGGAACGTATCTGTCAGATGAACAGCTAACCCTCATTGTGACTCCCGGTCGTGGTAGTGATCAAACCCAAAGCAGCTTCACACTGGTTACGGAAGCTTTGGATGTACAGGAGGATCTTCTGGTGCCAACGGCGGCTGGATTTCTAGAAGATGATGACGAGCTCACTCTGGAAGACTTCAGGATCAACGGATCTCCAATCATTACAGAAGGCAATTTCTTTAAGTTCTCTGACGGCACTATCAGGTTAGTCTATCCGTGGATCGGGGTCAATTTCTACGGCCGCAACGTGATCTACGTGAATTCGCTGGATCGTAACCTGTCTGACTTTATCCGTTCTGCCGAGTTACAACAGGGCGGTAACAGCACCTTTGGTCCCGGAGTTATTCCCAACGCCATCCCGACCCTATCTGGTGCACACGGTCTCTTTGGGAGCCTGGCCCGGGACAAGACACAGTTCACCGTTTTTCCTCCGAGAGAATAGGGGCTACACGCCGTGCATGGTTTCCTGAATGAGCATATCCACAACAGCCTTGATAGCCTGCTCCGGCGTGGCCCCTTTCTGTATTGCTTTTTTGTAGGCTTCACGCTGCCAGTGTGCGCTGGTCCCCCGCCTCAGGATCGTGCGCGCATGCCTGATCTCTTTCACGCATCCCAGAACTTCTGCATCCGGCATGACTGATTCCAATAACTCTTCAAGCAGTTCTTTATACGGGATCATCAGTCCCCTCCCAAAATCAATCAGTGATCCATCAATCCCGTAACGCTGGGCCCGCCAACGGTTTTCGTACAACAGCATGTTAGCATAGTTGCGCCAACGCTGGTTTTCCCGGCGCAGGCGCCACAGCATATGCAACCAGCATTGGTATAACGCCGCAATGCAAATCGCATCCTCTATTCTTGTGCAGATATCTGCCACCCGCATCTCCAGCGTAGGAAAACGGTGACTGGGTCGAATATCCCACCATATCTTCGTGCTGTCCTCTATCACACCGGCATGGACCAACATGTCTACATGCCGCTCAAATTCTGCATAGCTCTCAAAGTGTTCAGGAAGTCCTGTACGCGGAATTTCGTTCCAGACCGCGATACGGTATGACATAAGTCCCGTATCCTGCCCTTCCCAATAGGGGGATGATGAACTCAGCGCCAGTAGGTGCGGCAGCACATAGGTCGCCTGGTTCATCAGGTCAATCCGTAGATCATCATCCTCAATGCCCGCATGTATGTGCATTCCGCAGATGACCATTCTCTGAGCGATCACCTGCATGTTCTGCGCTAAAATTTCGTAGCGTTCTCGGGGGGTGTGACGCTGGGTGAAGTACGAAGCATTCGGATGCGAAGATGAGGCAATGATTGCGAGTCCATACGGCTCTACCACATCGTGCACCGTTCTGCGTAATTGAATCAACTCATCCCGTGCCTCCTGCACGTTTGCACAAACATGTGTTCCAACCTCTATCTGAGATTGAAAAAATTCCTGCGAGACCTGCCCACCAAGCGCCTCCTGTGCATCCGCCAACATTGAAGGTGGTACTTCACGAATAAGCTTTCCGGTATCTTCATCTACGATGAGATATTCCTCTTCGATGCCCAGGCTGAGCTTAGGTTTCTTCGAAATTTCACTGGCGATAGACATGAGTCAGGATATTCGGATTGTGTCACAAAAATCACTCGTCAAACAATTTCGGGAACTTACAAACGGATTATACACATAGTAAGCGTCTATGCTCAATCTCTGGTGCATTTGGAAGGCGTAGTCTCAAGTTAGTTGATTTTATTTGACTTGACTTGTGTCTGGTTTGGACCACCAAACCTTTCACTTCCCCAATTTACGATAGGATCATGCTCAGAGCAGAGGAATTTTTTCAACTGGATCAAACGCTACGCAAGTCTGGGAATGCGGGTCAAGTCCTGCTACGGACGCTCTTGCATCATTTTGGCGATTTGATCCGGGACCTGAGGCACAATCTGGATACGGAGGTCTCACTTGATCGGCAGAGACGGCAGTTGATCCGGCGAATGACGTCATAGCGGATGTAAAGCCATCGGACGCTGCTTCGGAGGCATCTGGGGCGACCGCGTTGTCGAAGTACGGGGATGCGGCGTCTCTGCATACGGTTCGGATGGAGGCTCTGGAGGTATTTGAGAGCCGCAGGTTGAGTGGGGAAGCGGTGTGGTTTTGTGGATTGATGTGGTTCAGGTGTGGGGACGCCCGCTGGAGCTCTGTCTGGCGGCAACGGTGGAGGGCTATCGCCGGATTCTGGGCTTTGTGGAGGCTACCCTGCACGATGTGCTTGCGATGCAGTAATTATTTCGGACCTGTTGGATCGCGGGCTATGCCTAGATCGCGGCTGCTTTTTGTTACCGCTGGAACGGTCGTGCTTTCGCAAGCACCGACCCAGTATTTGGGGCCTCGGATTCGTCTGAAGTTCTGTCAGCTCCACAAGCGAGCGCGTGTGATCAGATACCTTTCGGATGCGGATCGCCTGCATGTTCGGGGAGCCATTACCCGCGCCTTTGCATTTCTGGGCTCGGAGCAGGCCCACGCCGCGCTGATGCGGATTCATACCGAACTGTTGCGTTGCAATCGTTCGGCGGCGCAGTCGTTGTTGCGGGATCTGGATCAGACGTTGACCTTGCATCAGAGCGGGTTGGTTGAGCAGTTGAGTCCGATTCTTCGAAGCACGCGCTGCGTGCCCCATGTGGCCCAGCAACTGACCCGACATCTGCGCGGGGTTCGTGGCTGGTTACCGCCCCAATCGCGCCGTGCCCAGGAAGATGCATGTTCATTGGCCTACGGATGTCAGTCTGCTAAGAGATGCGGTGGTTTGTTTGCTTCGGAAGACCGTGCGTGTGAGTCGTGCGCACGGCATGCTGGTCTGGCGCAAGGCGGCTGATTGGGCAATGCGGCTCCATCGTCTGTTTCAAGGGGTCGCAGGTCACGGAGCTGGCATCGTCGTGATCGTGTGCGCAGATATCTGCGTCACTGCGGCAAGCTGGTGAAGAAGGCGCAGGCTTCGCAGCGGAGGTTGGGGGCAGATTTCAGTGATCGGGGGCCGTACTACTGGGATGCAGTTTGAAACTGATAGATCCGGTGGATCGGCAGTTGCTCAAGGGCGAAAAGATTCCGCATTCGGAGAAGATTTTCTCGGTTCACGGGCCGCATACGCGTTGGATCAGCAAAGGTAAGCGGGGTACAGGCGGAGTTGGGACTACCGGTCTGCGTCTTGGAGGATCAGCATCAGTACATTCTTCACCACTAGGTGCTCTACGAGGGAGTAGATTCGTCGTTGAGGTAGACGAAGCCTATATCGGTGGACTGGAGAAGAATAAGCATGCGGATAAGAAACTCAATGCAGGGCGGGGTGCGGTTGGCAAGAGTGCGGTACTGGGGATCAAGGACCGTAAGACGAATCAGATTCAAGCAAAGGTGATCGAGGATACCACGAAGGCAACGATTCAGGAGTTTGTGAATGATACACGCTCAAAGGATGCTTCGGTATTTACTGATGATCATACGAGCTACGAGGGATTGACGTATCACACATCGGTCAATCACAGTCAAAAACAATGGGCCATATCCACTGCATCGGGGGAATTAGCCCATACCAACGGCATCGAATCGTTCTGAGCAACGCTCAAACGTGCCGATCATGGCACCTACCACTATCTAAGCAAGAAGCACCTCAACCGCTACGTAACTCAGTTCGCGGGGAAGCATAATCTCCGCAACCTGGATACCATTGACCAGATGGCTATGGTCGTTCAGGGAATGGTCGGGAAACGGTTGAAGTATCAAGACGGGGTTCTACCCCGAATGTTGTGGATAGAGGTCTAGGCCTCCGCAGAAGAAAAGGATTGCAACTCGAAAGTTTTCAAACGAGACATCACCCGGCTGATCGTAAACGCGGTTCCACCACAGCTCGCGAAGGCGATTGGACAGGCGGTCTGCGAATGAATCCAACCCAGACACACTGAATCAGATGAAGGGATGATCAAACAATTCTGGTCACGCTTGTTCTGCAGCCCGAACAGTTCCGCATTCTGGAACCGCTAAATCATTTTTATCGTCCAATAGAATCACGGGAGTTCTATTGAACCGTCTGAATATCATGTCATCACAGTCCGTCATCTCAGCTCCATGAGTAAATCCCGGCATTCTACTCCCCTTCCACTGACAGCAGCGTTTGACCGCGGACCTGCCAAGTACTTTCATGGGCGGAAAGAGATTTTAGGTAATTTTAATGAAATTATAGAGAAAGCGGTGCAGGCGAAGTCTGGCACGGCCTTCCTGATCCAGGGCGCACCGGGTGCGGGCAAGACGGCTCTGCTTGATGAATGTGGAAAAATAGCCGGGGGGCAGGGATGGAAGACTGCGGGGATTAAACCGCCGGCCCTTTGGGATCCAGACGAGTTGCTCCGCTATCTTGGGAAGGGGAGACGACTGAGCTTTACGGGCGGGTCTGGGCAAGTTGGCATTGATGCAGTTGTTAAAGCCGATGCCAAATTCGATATTGCAGTCAACCAACATCTCCGTACAACCTCGAGTATACTTCAAGATGGGAAGAAGCCATTACTTCTCATTTTGGACGAAGCACAAACACTGGGAACAACCAATGCGCCCCCTTCCGAACAATCTGGAACGGCAACCAATGTGCTTAACGAGATCCATAACGGTGAATTGAATCGTCCGGTCATCCTTCTGGTAGCGGGGCTGGGGACGACAGCTGATACCTTTCGGTCGCTTGGAATTTCAAGGTTTTCGGGAAAATGCTTCGTGGAGTTGGGAGCACTGGGGAAGGAATCGGAGCGCGCGGTGCTTCACGACTGGCTCAAGAAGGAAGGCGGGGCGAAAGGAAATCCTACGGCTTGGATTGACGCGATTACTGAGGAAACACATGGCTGGCCGCAGCATATCGTATCGTATGTGGATCCGGCATTGAAGCAACTGGTGGCAGACAACAGGATCATGACCCCAGAGGGATTGAATGCCGTCTTGGAAGCGGGCCGACATTTTCGGTTAGCGTATTACAAAAGCCGGGCAAGCGGTTTCACCAGCGAACAACGTCATTGCTTTGCAAGAGTATTCGCAGATATTCCTTTAGGAGAAAGCGCAACCACCACTGCGATCATGTCATCTCTAACCCAGGAGTACGGTGAAGCGGAAGCAAAACAACTATTTCAATTGGGGATAGAGAAAGGGTTGCTCTACGATCGGGACGGAGATTATGCGATCCCGATTCCCTCAATGCAGGATTGGCTGGTGACCAATTATGCCCGCGAACAGATCAATTCTCTGCATGAGGTGCAGGAGATTCATCGGTTTAGTGGCAGGGACACCGGGGCAGAAAGGGGGCGGTAACCACCCAAATTGTTCTGACACCTGACGGTTAAATCTCGGATAATCGGTAGTGTGTATTCAGATGAAATTGCCCACCTATTCAGATTGATGTTGCCCACCCATTCAGATTGATGTTGCCCACCCATTCAGATTGATGTTGCCCACCCATTCAGATTGATGTTGCCCACCTTGGGTGGATTTTTTTGGAGCATTTTTCATGTTTGGTTTCGGGTTCGAATGAATGTATTTTTCTCTTGTTTCATGGCATGGATTTTTCGGGGTTTGTGAATTGTTTTCTCATGGAGTCGCCTTCTAGTTCAATTCGATAGGCGGGCTGAATGAGTCGGTCGAGAATGGCATCGGCAATGGTGGGATTCGCCATGGACTGGTGCCAGTGTTCGACGGGTAACTGACTGGTTGCAATGGTTGAGCGTTTCTGGATTCGGTCATCGAGTATCTGGAAGATATCTTCTTGTTGCGTTTGGGTCAGGGCAGTAAGTCCCCAATCGTCAAGCACGAGGACATCCAGTTTTTTCAGGGCATTCAAGATTTTCAGATACCGACCATCGGCCCGGGCAACGGTTAATTCTTCCAGGAGTCGCGGTAAGCGATGATAGCGGGCGGTAAAGCCTTCCAGACAGGCTTTGTGGGCCAGCGCACAGGCCAGGTAGCTTTTGCCGGTCCCGGTGGGGCCGGTCAGGATTACATTCAGATGACGTCGGATCCAGTCACAGCTGGCCAATTGTAACATCTGTTGCTGGTTGAGTCCCCGTGCAGTCCGATAATCAATTTCTTCCATGCAGGCGATCTGATGCAATTTGGCTTGACGCAGACGCATGTTCAGGGCCCTGTTTTCTCGGTCGCTGGTTTCACAATCCAACGGGAGTGCCAGGCGATCGAGAAAGGACAAGCGGTTGATATGGGCTGGGTCAACTGGTCGCGCAAGGCGCGGGCCATCCCATAAAAGCGGAGTTTTTCGAGTTGATCAAGCGTTGAATGATGAAGCATCGTTGGATTCATTTTTGGGTTTGTTGGCATAATAGTCTCCGCCCCGTATCCGTACGAAAATCCCATATGCAAAAGCCAACTTTTCTGTTTCAAATTTATGTGCGTGACGAAGGTCGTGTTGTATTGGTGAGGGGGATTTGATGTAGTGAGTTGCGAAGGGGTTGTGTATTCTGCGAGGATTGCAGGTGTGCGGATTGATTGGGCTCGGTTATGTTGAATTTTTTGCGGTGAAGGTTAGGGGAGTTGCGCCATGGGGATGCGGGGTTGTGCCCACGATAGCGGGGTATAGGCGTTTTTGCAATGTGGTGAATGTAAAGCGATGGGTTGTTTTTGGTGTGAGGGTGTTTGAATGCGAAGAAAGTATTATTTTAGTATGCAGTGCTTTGTATTTTAAGATATTATTTTGTATGTTGTCTCTATGAAAGACCCAGCACCTGTCCAGACGGTGGCGTACGAGGAACATGTCAAGATGCTTGACAAAAAGGATCGAGAGATCGGTTGCCTCAAGGAGACCATTACGAACCTCTTGGAGTTGCTGTATGCTCCAAAGCGAGAGCGGTTTATTCCTGATCCGTCCACGAACCAAGGAGAATTGTTCGCGGATGAGATTCTTCCTGTGGAAGAAGTTCCCGAAGAGGAGGAGACGGTCACGATAAAGAAGAAACGAGGTCGGCGTCTCCTTTCCGGGAGTAAATTTCCGGATCATTTGCCCGTTGAGGAGATCGTGTTAGATCCCGAGGGAGACCTTAGCCATCTGACGAAGATCGGAGAGGATGTCCGTGAGATTCTCAGGTACAACCCGGCCTCCTTCAGTGTTCTGAGAATCAAGCGAAGCAAGTACTGTG
>MPNB01000164.1 GCA_002238805.1 Rhodothermaceae bacterium bin80
AGGCCAGCCGCAGACAAAAGGGCTACAAGATCAAAAACACTCCCCTCAATGAACCCGCTTTGTGGCCACCTGCGCTGATACGTCCCTGCAATCGTGGTCTGCCCCTTACTCTCCAACAACTGATGAATTGCATAGGCAAGCGGAACGCCCTCCAAAAGAATATCCGTGATATTGAATCCGTGCTCCTTTCGGAAACGCTGCGGGATACGGAGCGCAATGGCTGTGCCGATTCTAGCACGCCTCCTTCGGGTCTCAAATCCCAATCTTGCAACTGCGTCCCGATCCGCATCCAACGCCCCAAACGAACACTCAATCACGACCGGGGGAAAAACACCATCATCAATCAGAATGTCGGGCCGCAACCCCGCACCTTTATCCGCATGCAGAAGCTGCGTCTCTTCAACTTTGATGCATTCCGGCTGTGCTGACCAACGAGCTCTCGCACTCCGTAACGCTCGGCCAAGTGCTTGATTAAACGTTTCCTCTATTGTACGCCCAGCTCTCATTGCACAACCTTGTTCAAGCAAATTCCTCGCACCATCGGCTCAAGGTAAGCAGATTCAACAACACGAGTGGAAATGAACTTAGTACGAATTCATTACGGCTCAAATGCTCCCGTTCCATTACTACGCCACCTCCATACCCCGAATGCCTCCCCAATGAAGTTACATTCAGGGTTCGCAAAGCTCCCATCGAAAACAGATGCATTGAGTGCTTAGTGTCTGCCGGAAAATACGAACTAGTGTTTGCACGGAAATTAAATATTGGTCGTCTCAGGTTGTTTCTGTGGATTTTTTGACAGATTTTGGCCGTATTTCGGCCTATTTGGCCTGATTTTGGTGTTTGAGGGTCCTCTTACTCCGGGGATTGTTCTAGCGAATGTTGCGCTGTATTTGGGTAATTGGGGGATGATTTGGGCATTATTCCCGGGATTTTTCGTAAATTAGAGTTTCACTCGAGTCATTTATTTGTTATGCGCAAGGCATACGATTCGCAATACGATCTATGGGAGCTTCCGATAGCCGATATTGAGTTCGATCCCAAGGATCGGGACGACATTCCTACAGTGCTGATGGGGCTGCAGGCGTTGTACGTTGACGCAAAAATTCGGAAAAAAATTTTTGAGATTCTCGAAAGGTATGTGCGACCCGAGGTCGGTCATCTGCACGGTCGTCCGGGCATGGATCTATGGCGTATTTTTGTTTTGGCCGTGGTAAAGACGACCCTGAACTGTGATATTGATCGTCTGACTAATCTGGCGAACAATCATCGGACTTTACGCCAGATGCTGGGTCATGCGGACTTTAGTGATCGGACGAGGTATCAGCGTCAGACGCTGATTGATCATATTAGCCTGCTGACCGAGGAGGCTTTACTGGAGATCAACGAGGTGGTCGTGGAATGCGCGAATGCGCACATGCGCGACTGAACGTAACAGCGGAGGCCCCTCTGGAGTGTCGTGTGGATTCGGCGGTAACGAAGACCCATGTGCACTGGCCACGGATGTGAACCTGCTTCTGGACGCGATGCGCGGCCTGCTCCGCACGTTGCATCGCACCTGTGCGGCGCACGAAGTTAAGGGCTGGCACAAGGGCAAGGACTGGTTTAACAAAGTACAGAAGGCGTTCAATAAGGTGCGCAATTCCCGTCGGTGGCGCAATGAGGCCAAGGTTGAGGCCTATCTGGAATTGTGCACAAAGCTTGTTACGCGGGCCGAGGTGACCGTAGAAAAGTTGCAGGCGCGTGAGATCGCCACTGACAAGATTGAGCAGTATCTGGCCGATGCGCTGCGTTAAATGGATCAAATTGGGCGTCGACTGATCAAAAAGGAGACGATCCCCCACCAGGAGAAGGTGTTTTCGATCCATGAGCCACATACGCGCTGGATCAACAAAGGCAAAGCGGGGGTACCTGCGGAGCTGGGGTTGCCAGTTTGTTTTCTGGAAGATCAGTACCAGTTCATCCTGCATCACCAGGTGTTGCATGAAGGGGTGGATTCGGACATGATCGTGGCGTTCATCAAGGATGCGCAGGTGCTTTATCCCTCCATGGTCTCGTGCAGCATGGATAAGGGCTACCACTCGCCGCGTAACCGTGCGGCGTTGGATGGGATGCTGGAGTTGAATGTGCTGCCCAAGAAGGGCAGAAAGTCACAGGCGGAGCAGGCACGGGAGCCTGCGCCGGAGTTCGCGGCGGCGCGCCGGAAGCATCCGGGGATGAGTCGGCGATCAACAATCTGAATCATCGCGGACTGGATCGGATACGGACGCATGGCAAGGAGGGGTTCGTTCGGACGGTCGCGCTGGGGTTAGTAGCCGCGAATGTGCACCGGTTGGGTCAGATCGTCAAAAAGCAGCGGAGGCAATACGACCGGTGGCATAAGGCCCGCCGAAAGGCGGCGTGAAGCCCCTGTCCGTACGGATACGATCAAACAAGGCGTCCAGAACAACAGAACTGGCCCGAGGTATGTCCGCTGGGCAGATCAGATCCCGAAAAATTTGCGGAAACCGGCGTAAATCCGACTTTTAGCAGAGACGCTAACCCAAATGCGACGTGACCAAGCCATCACCCCCTCGAATTGATACTTCAGACGTACGCAAACCATGGCCATGACGCCCTTAGCTCGACCGGGATAGATATTTTCTGGCAGACACGAACTATACACTAACCTTCGGTTCGCGCACCAGCGCACCGATTACCGCTATTGAGTTCGACCGCAAGCACGGCACGATGTGGGGCGGTGCAAGCGATCATGGTGATGATTATGGCATCGCCTGATAGGAGGTACTGTGAAGTTCACACACGATCAGAAGTGTGCAAAGCGGGACAGCAAATCAGGCTGAGCAGTAAATCTTCCAGCACCCCGCCAGTTTCGCGAACCATAACCTGATTCGCGTAATCAGTGTGCATCATACTAGAAAACGGATCAAGCTTTCTGGAATAACAACGCCTGCCTAAGGAGGACGCGTGCTTTTTGGTTCTGACCATGGACAGATGGTTCATTGCACCAGAGCCAGCGCAATGTGTCTATGATTGCGGGAGCAGCACCATCGGCCAGATTGAGCATCTCAAGGACGGCATGGTCAATTTGTTTTCGCACATCGTCTGCGTGGGACTGACAAGCCGGGAGCAGCGGTTCACTGGACAATCTATCGAATACAGCTGCAGCCTGATCTAAACGGTTCGTTGGTATCTGGTCCAGTTGCGGACAGGGAATACCTGCCAATGCTTTCACTTGTGTTCGGGACCGCCCGCTATGCGTCCTTTGACCCTGCGTCCAGTGAACCAGGAAACCCAGCGTAGAATTGGCCCACAGGGCAAACGCTTTGCGTACGTGCTCATCCTGGTGCTGAAGCGAGGTCCAGGTCGGCCCACCCATGCCCGGGTACGTTGTTACTGCAGCCAACAGCGACTGGGAGGTCCAGCGCATATTTCGTGCATAGAATAGTGTACTGCGAGACGCGCGCATCGCTTCGCGCTTCGCCTCCGACCCCACACCGGCAGGAGACATCCCCTTGTGGGTCAGTGATATAAGAAGTTGCTTCTGCGTGCGGCTGTCGGCTCTCCAGAGTGCGCGATTAGAACCAATTGCATCCACTGAATTGAATACTG
>MPNB01000165.1 GCA_002238805.1 Rhodothermaceae bacterium bin80
CCCTCCAGCTTGCGCGCGAAGAGCGCACCCATCTTCGTCTGTTGAAACAGTTGGCCCGCACCGATGTACTCCTCCTCGACGATTGGGGACTACACGGCATCAGCCGCGCACAACAACGTGATCTGATAGAACTCGTGGATGACCGCTATACCCTGCGCTCGACCATTGTCACCAGTCAGTACCCCATAGACAAATGGCATCAGACCATGGAAGATCCCACATTAGCCGACGCAATCCTGGACCGACTGGTCAACAATGCCCACAGAATTCAGCTGACCGGTGACTCCATGCGCAAAGTCCAAGGCGAACAAGAATTGATCATCAAATCCACCAAATCATGAAGGGCAGTTTGATAACACATAGGTGTCCCGCATCAATCGGAATGGTGTCCCGCATCACCCGGAATGGGTGTCCCGCATGGTCGGAATACGCAAGCGAGAGCACGGACGGGGCTGGAACTTGCTCTACTGCATCAGTACTGGATTCCACAGTTGATTCCTCCGGTGCGCCCGCTTCCAAATTGCCCGCGTCCAGATTACACGCCAACTGCCGCAGCAGCTCACTGAAATGTCGTAAAAGATAGAGCCGTAACTGGTAACCTGAATCTCCAGACTGACGCAAAGTTTCATCCAGTTCAACAAGGGGGTCTGAGTAAGTCATCGTTCCATTTTAAGGTGAAAGGTTGGGGACCAACCGGTTATATTCGCCTAATGAGTTTCAACTCAGAATGAAACAATGCCTCGGGTTTCCTTCGTGATTCCCAATTTTGCTTATTCTGCTGGTACTGCTCTAGCTCTATCAGGTAATAGTATTTTTATGGACTATTATTCTGTGCTTGGGCCCATTGATCCGCAAGTTACGTCAAAGGATACATCACAGTTACTTCCAGGTTCAGGGATACTGGCTAAATTTGACGAAATTTGCAAAAAGATTAATGAATCAGATTCAGAGGAAAATTGTCGTGCTGAGTTGGCATATTTGGTAAGGCAATTTTAGCCTGAGCAACTTTTTGCTATTGAGCAAGCAAAGCAACACGGCATTTCTCTTATTACGGAGTGGCTCCCGAAATATAAATTCAAAGATTGGAAAAAAACAGAAAAAAGAGGAGCTGTAGTTACAGATGAAATGCGGAAAAACGTGCCAAAGATATTGCCAAGACACTGGGGGATCCGTCGAAATGGCATTCACATGGAAGAGGTATTTCGATGCGTGAACTTACCGGAGATGATCTAAAGCTTAAAATTGATGATTTTGGTGCGAATGAGGCACTAAGCCACACAATTCGCAATTATCACGGACTTGCTGTAGACTACTGCGGAAAAATAAGGATTGTAGCATACGTTCATTCAAAACTAGGCTTGAGGACAGTTAGATGACATCAAAACGAACCCTATCTCAGGATGATAGCCCACGTCTGAGAGAGTTTGAAAAACACAAAAAAAAGGCTAAAGATGTTATCGGGAATCTTGATTACATTGACCAAATACCATATCCCCCTAGTCGTGGCAAAATAATTTTTCCCTATGGGGATAATGGAAAACCGTTGCCGTGGGGTAGTGGTGTTTGGAAATAGCCATACATGAAAGCCCCGCAGGTATATAGACGAGCCAACAGTGCCGGATATTTGCACGTCAAACATGTACATGTGTTTCGTTACTTTTGTGCAATCACGTAATTACCAAACCTTTGCCTAGTCTCGTCAAGATTCTCATAAAGCATTTTTCCCAATTCCCGCTACTTTGAGTATCCCATTAGCTGTATGGCGTGATTTGATTTTTGGTGGATAGGACTTTATTACGGTTGGTGGGCTTGGGCAAGTCGGCAACAACAAACATTGCTACCCACTGAAATTCTGAACCGTCTTGATGAGATGAAGGAAAGAGAAATGCCACCAGAGGATCATGTTCCGAATATGCAAAAGAACAGGTTATCTTAGTACAATCAAGTACACAGATCTCGTGGCTATTTCCAAACAACCCGTTCCCACCCATTCAGAGAAGCAATCCCGTGCAGATGAGTTACTGGGTGAACCCTGCGCGAATCCCCGCTACGGAGGATTAACGCTCCGTGAAGCAGTACGGAAAGTAGTATTGAGAAAGAATGAATCAATGGCCGACTACCACGCACGGGAAGCTGAAAAATCCTGAAAAATGGTCAGAGGTATTTCAACTATTCACTATAATTCCCAAAAATTGGCGCTAGAACGATTGGACGGTGTGGCCACAATTTTGCCGGGTACCCCAATTTTCCTGCACATATACGTCAGGCAGAAGGCGCTATTTTCGTCGCAGATTGAAAGAGGCCGGTTGTCATTTTCCGACCTGCTACTCTTCGAAATTGACAGCACACTTGGGATTCCCCTGGATGATGCGCAGGAGGTGTCAAACTACGTCGCAGCAATGAATCATGGCCTGGAGCGTATTGGACTTGATTTGTGACTTTAAGCTGGCGCGGTCACGCGTAAAACGCAAATACTGTTGCACCGTAATCTTAAAGTCTACGCGGTGCTCCTGATCCGGGTGAAACACTTTGACCAATTTCCCAGTCGAAGCAGTCGGCACAAGTCAGCAACATCTCTGCGATCATCCTTGTTTCCACGACTGATGAGGGTATTGTGCCGAGGATCACAAACGATCAATCGCGTTACATACGGACGCAGCGCCGAAGCGATCCAGCCGGCCAACGAAGATTCCTCCAAAAACAAATACTTGGATCGCGCTGGCAGTTCGATTACGTGACGGATCAGCGCCAACTCCGAAGTCGAAAAGGTCTTGGTAGATACCATATGCCCTGATGGGGCTATGGTCGCCAGAACACAGGTGCGCGTGTGGGTATCGAGCCCAGATAAAGCGATTTGTACATGAGAACGGAGATCTAATGAATGAGAACAGCGAGGGGCAAGATAGCGCCCGCTTTTTCATTTCCTATATACTTGATTGCACCAAGGATTTAGCACTGTCAAACCAGATCATGCCCCAAACCTTAAACTCTGTGAGAGATATTAATTGGCCCTGGTAGGATAAAGTCTGTGGTCAGGGTCATACCAAATAACACGTAAGACGCTGCCAATTTTGATGCCATAAATTCTTTTCCTGCTGTCAAGTCGTAACGAAAACAACTGTCCTGTCTCATCAAGATTTAATTCTGCCAATCGTTTACCCACTTTATTGAGCATTTTATTCACTGGAACGTGGTGGTTGCTGCTTTTCCCGTGGCCATGAGTTTGTCTTTTGATATCTGCCCATGTTAGACCTTCAAAATCGCGTAGCTTGGGTAGGATAATGCCAGACCAATCGCTCCCTGCTCGATCGGAATACAAGCTTTCTGGCCCACGCTTATCTGCAATCACGAATGACCAAGTGGGGGATTGTGCGTCAAAACTCTCGGCTTGGGATCCCTGTGAACGCAAGTTTGCAAATCCAGTCGCACACTGACTGATCTTTTGCGCTAATTTAGGGGTTTTTGGCCTCAATTTGGCCATTTCAGGCCCAAAATCGGCCTTTTTTTACCCAAATCCGCCTTTTTTTCGGATTTTTCCCAAAAAACCCCGATATAGTGGATTTTTCGGGAACCTACGCGCCCATTCCCTGTAAAATCCCTCA
>MPNB01000016.1 GCA_002238805.1 Rhodothermaceae bacterium bin80
ACCCGACGAATCAAGGCGAAACGCCCCCCAAAAGAGGGCGCCGACAGGTAAGAAAAGAACGAAAAATAGCCCTTTTTGAGATCCCCTGAAAAATAGGGGACAGCAAAGATCCGCGAAAAAATCCACTACAATTGCAAACTTGCGCGTAGACTTTGCCATGATCTCACCTCAAAGGTGAATTTTTCAGATTACTTCGAAAGATCGCTTGCACATGTGACCCACAGTAGATACAAGTCCCTGTTCGGTCAAAATCCGCAAAAAAAGGGGAATGGACCCTCTTTATAAGGAACGTACAATGGACACAAAGGTCCCAGATCGGTCAGACTATCCCGAAAAAATGAGGTGAGATGAATATTGTGGGATGACATCAGTGCTTAGCACTTTGCGTTGAGCGTCCTGATTTCTGAATGGAGGAAACTGCCCGAACGATACCTCGGGCATTGAAGGAAGTCAGATGGCTGCGGCAACCCAGGAGTATCAAAGGGACGGTAGTTTGCCGAATAACTTCAAGCGCAAACGGTCCAATGGATGGCTCGTTACGTCGCCTGCTCTCCATACCCATTACGAGTAAGTCGCTCGCATCAGCGCGACTTGCAATATGTTTGGCCGGATCTTCAACGAACTCAATCTCTACGAGATGCTGACCGGTGGCTTCGTCCCTAGCGATGCGCTTGATGATTCGTTCTGCCCGTCGTCCAGAATCTGCCTCGGTGTGCTTCGGGAGTACATGAAGAAAGTTTATGAGTGGAGGTGAGACGCGAGAGAGGCTGGCGATAAGCCGCGCTCGAAGGCGGCTGTGAACTCGGTGACCCTGCAGCGGCACAAGCACCCGCTTTGCTTCCCCGATATGCCACCTCGGTGGGGCGCGCACAATGACGATGTCTGCATCTATGTTCGAAATAAGTCTATTCAGGTGTGCCTCGACTTTCTGCTTGGTAATTTTCGGCAAGCCTATCATTACTGTTTCACACCGATGCTCGTTTGCTACGCGGGAGATTTCGCCCCATACATCCTTCGCTACGGTAAAAAGCGTCTCAGGGTGAATTGAACGATCAAAGCCACGTTGGACAGATTCGGCAAGAATCTCCTTTGCATCCAATATTGTTGACGAATCCTTTAATCGTTCGTGCCGCATCACCGACAATAAGAGCACCTGTCCCACATTCGGTGTGCACACGGTAGCAGCAACATCGGTCATGCTAGCCGCACTGGCCGGATTCGCAACGGGTACCAGCACAAGTGGACTTCGGCCTCTAGTTTTTGCAAGATCTGGATCGAGCGCCTCTGCGCTTGCATCGGCCAAACGAGCGCCAGGCGCTAGAGCCATAAGGTATAATGCGATGCCGACGGCAAGCCACAGAATTGCAACGCGGCCAGCCTCCGGCACGACTATAGCTTGAAACACGGCCAATCCCAGGCAAAGCAATGTTCCAACTCCCGGCAAAAGCGAAATACGCAATTTGCCCTCCCTGCGGCGAGCAAGGATGACGATGCAGTGGACCATGGCGAACGAAAGCAGAAAGATGAGGCTTGCCGCTGCTCCCGATGCTGCCACATTACCCACAGCAATAACGATGATGACCATCATGGCACCCGTGGCAAGGGCAGCAATCGCCGGCGTGCCAGTTGTGGATCGGATCTGGCCCACTTGTCGAGGAAGCGTTCGATCACGCGCCATGGAAAAGGCCACACGGGAAGCCCCGTACAGGTTAGCGTAGAGCGCTGAGAGCATGGACAATAGGCCGGCCCCGATTACGAGCCAGTAGCCGGTAACTCCCATGTAGTTCTCCGCGGCTTCCGCAATCAAACCCTCCGGGTTGGAAGCCGCCATGGAAAGGATGCCATCTTCAGATGCACCCACAGCAACAATTGCGACGAGCAAAGGGATATAAATCACCAGTGCAAGTCCTAGAGATAGGTACATCGCCAGTGGCATGACTCGCCGCGGATTCTTTACCTCCCCTCCAACCGCTGCAATCAAGTCAAAGCCCTGCAGCGCAATAAAAGTATATCCCATCGCCTGCAGTATACCCAACATGCCTGCAGGGGCAAACGGGCTGAAGTGCTGTGTGATCTCTCCAGAATCGCCGGCGAGCCACGCCCACGCTGCTCCGCCGATCAGCAGGGCAAAAACAAATACTTTGCCGATAGTGGCCGCATTGCCACCTCCTGAAGTTCGAGCCGTAAGCATCCATGTGTAGAACGCAATCGCGCCCATGGCTAGGATGACTTCACCCTGCCCATCGACTATGAATGCCCATGGCTCTCCGGCCGCAGGGAGTAGTCGTCGAATGCCTTCTAGGGTAAATGCCGCGAACCCCAACGCATACAACACACCGGCAACTATGGATGCAAACCAGACAACCCAGCCCACCATGAAAGCCACCTGTATGGACAACACGCGCTTCGCATAGGTATAGATGCCGCCCGATTCCGGGAATCGGCGAGACAATCGGGCAAAACTTGCTACGGTAATGCCTGCGATTATTCCGTTAAGCGCGAATGCCACTATCGCGCCGGGGCCAGCCGTAGCAAACGCAACTCCCGCAAGGGCAAGAATACCGCCGCCTACAATCGCACCAACCCCAAGGGCTGTTGCTCCGAACAGTCCAAGGTGCCGTTCGCTACGTTCGTCCGATGCCATGGGTCTGACAATGTGTGCCGTACAGGCTCGATTTATGGTGCTCTGACTAATAGGGACGCACTATCCGATTGCACTTTGGCCGCCTTAATGCAGACTTCCTGCTGCTCCCCAAAGGTAGTCTTCAGTTTACGAAGTAACCGTTCCACCGGTTCGAACGTCCTCTGACGCTTGGAATCGATTCGTCTCAAGGTTAGATGCGAATTCCGTGCTGGTCGCGAAAATCCCCCTGGAGGCTCTCGTTTATTCGCAGGAGCTGGTTGTATTTTGCCAATCGTGACGATCTCGAGAGGGAGCCTATCTTGATTTGCCCGCCATTTAATCCGACCGCCAGATCCGACAACGTTACATCTTCAGTTTCTCCTGAGCGTGCTGAGATAACCGTTTTGAACCCCGCTCTCTTGGCCAACTGAATAGCTTTTACTGTTTCTGTAACAGTTCCGATCTGGTTCATTTTTATGAGCACGGCATTACCAGCCTTTTGCTCAATGCCACGCTGGATGCGTTGTGTGTGAGTGGTAAAAAGATCATCTCCTACCAGCTGTGTACGAGTGCCTATGCGTCGTGTAAGTTGTTGCCAGCCACTCCAGTCTTCCTCATCCAGGCCATCCTCAATTGAGATGATTGGAAAACGGGTCACCCAATCTTCTAGATAGGTTATCATTTTTTCTGTTGTTAGCCTTCTGCCATCCAGACGCAGATCATAATGTCCCGTAGAGGCATCAAAAAAATGAGAAGCTGCTATATCCAGCGCAATCGCTATATCTTTGCCTGGCTGCATTCCCGTTGCCCTTATTGCTGAGCACAGTACTTCCAAGGGTGCTTCATTCGCTGTGAGCAAGGGTCCAAACCCTCCCTCGTCGGCGACCAGCGATGCTATGTGCCCACGGTCCTGCAAAATTCTGCGGGTACTCCAATACGCAGCCGAAACCATCTCCAGTGCTTGCGGAAATGTCTTCGCTCCAACAGGAATGACGAGATAGTCTTGTATATCGAGATTTTTACCCGCATGGAGTCCCCCGCTGATAATATTCACCATTGGCATTGGAAGGCAAGGCTGTTCTCCTTTGGGTAAATAACGGTCGGCCAGGTACCGAAAAAGCGGTTTGTTAGCAGCAGCGGCATAGGCGTGCAGGGCAGCAAACGAAACTCCAAGGATAGCGTTGGCGCCGAGGCGCCTTTTGGTTGGTGTTCCGTCCAGATCAATCAGTGCTCGATCAAGTGCCTCCTGATCTTCAGCATTCGTGCCTGTTATAGCTGCCGCAATTTCCCCATTCACATGTGCCACCGCTTTGAGAACACCTCTGCCCTGATATCGGTTCGTGTCGTTATCCCGAAGCTCATGCGCTTCAAAACGTCCGGTAGATGCTCCTGAGGGTACCATCATTCGACCCCGGTGGCCGGATGCTAATGCTATCTCTACTTCCACGGTAGGTAACCCCCGTGAATCGAGAACTTCTCGACCCTTTACGTACGTTATTTGAGTCATGACAACTGCCAGGCCCCCTTGATCAAATCCAGCGGATCATCCTGTCCAGAATGCTGAATCCAAGCCATTGCGGTTTTTCGAATGCGGTTGCGCAAGGCATCCCCTTGTACATACGGCATAGGTGATTTGCTGTCCAGTCGGGCCAGGAGCAGAAGGCCAATGTGAGGGATCAAGCCATCCACTGATCGACCGTAACCTCTGAGAAACGCTTGGATCGCAGCCAGAGCATTCGCTTCACGGCGCAGTACCCAGCCTTTGAGCATAAGGTGTCCCAGACAGAAGGATACATCAAACAGAGGGTGCCCCCAGTGGGCGACCTCAAAATCGAGTAGCATCACCGCACCCGCTGGATCAACGAGTATGTTTTTTGGTGAATAATCCCCATGGGTAAGGCTGTACCGGCACGATAAGAGTTCATCAATTAGTCGGTCGATAGGCTCTTTAAGTGCGGGGTAACACGCGATGAGATAGCGATGAAAGGGGTCGATACGGAGCTCATCAAAGAACGTAATTTCCTCAAATGTTGATCGACCATTGGTTGCCGAGCTACCTTCCTGAATTTGACGCAGGATCAGACCAACCGAAAACCCTTCTGACGCTTCAAACACGCCGTTCATCAAGTGCTCTTTCCACGGGATTGCCTCAGCGGGTGCGCAGGTCATCACACAGATATGATGCTCGCTGTTAAAGTGAACAACTTCTGGTACAGTTCCCTTCGGCAAAATGGTCGACAGGAACCGCATGCACGCTTGCTCCTGTTCGATACGCCGAACATCAGAGAACCATTCGATTTCGGTTGCCAGCTTTGGTAACGGTTGTTTTAACACCCAGCGTACTTCTGGAGTAATGACCTTCCAAACGTAGTTCGATACTCCTCCCGGTAAGACACTTACGTGAAGCGTCTCTTCCGGGGACACCCATCCCTGTTGGCGCAAATAGGCTTTTACGTGTTCAGAATTTGATAAGCTTATGATCAGCTCTGTGATGCTATTCCGTCCTTGGTTACCGTATAGAGATTTCCCTGGTAAGCAATGTTGCGCAGACTTGCGCTGGGGTCGAACGATGCAAATTGTGGTGTTGCAGTTAATCCGTTCGTGAGAGTTGCCCGAAGTCCGAAGATCCCTTCGAGAATTACCGTCACCCAACTCCCATTCGAAGAACAGGCCCAATCGGTGATGTAGGGTGTGTCTGAGGGTGCCTTGCGGGCTCCTCCCTCTTCCAGGCTGATGACCCCGTCGGCAAAGTGTGCCTGTGCAAAAGGGCCTTGGTTGGCACTTCGGGCCAAGCCTTTTAACCAGTTGAAGGCCAGATCTGCTGCACCAATGCGATACAGTCCACGTGCGGTTTCAGATGGCCAGGCCGGATAGGCTCCTGTCCATTGATGGTCCGGTCGCACATGAAAGAGTACGTTTTCGTCGGCAGGTGAGAGGGCATGCATCCAGGTGGCAGTCTGAATCTCCCGCTTAAAAAAATCGACCATTTCTGCTTTTTGCTGCGCAGACAAGTCATCAGGGATTGTATTGAGAACGGTCAGTAAGTCGTAGCAGTGTCGCACTTCGTACATCTCGCCGCCAGGGTGCCGCACCCGCCAATAACCCTTGGTTTCGACGTAAAGAGACTGGATCGCTTCCAACAATCTCTCAGATTCTCGACGAAACTTATCGCTCCGGGAGCCTCCTCGCCCCGAAGCTTCCATCAGATCTGCTGCAACACGCATATTGTGTACGTTGGCCACGTTGAGACTTGCGACCTCGTGTGTATAGGTACTCACACACTCGAGCAGGTTGTTGATTCCGCCATAATCTGCCAGTTTGTTGGCACTCTGAAAATTTTTCCACTGTTGGGCATAGTCGCTCAGGAAATCTATGACCCGTTTTTCTGTGCCGGCAACAGATTTTTCAAGCCAATCCACATCACCCGTCCAGCGAGTGTACTCGTGCACCATACTCACCATAGCGAAATCATTTACCGAATACCAGTTGCCAACCGGTTCTCCGGTCAGGTATTCAGTGCCAAAATGCTTATGAGTATCAGTACACATCCAGTGCTCCAGATACTTTCGCATTACCCCGGGGTCCAGTAGTGCGTGCACTTGCATGCTCAGGAAATAGTCCCAGATAAAGGTGACGGTTTGCCAGTAGCGTGGCATCAGGGTATCATAAGTGCGCCCCAATACGGAAAATGGACTGTCCCTTCGGAAATAAATAACGCCGAGTGCACCCATCCAGTACAGTTTTCGGATTTCTGCATCGGTGGTATCCAGTTCCGGTAAATGTCCGGCGTACTGGTCGTTACCGGGGGTATAGATTGCTTTCAGTTGGGCGTTCCAATTTTCGCGTAAGCGGCCCAGCTCCCCAGTCACATCACGAATGAACGAGTCGTAGATGGAACTGGCTTCGATTTCCGTTTCTGCTATTGTGTTGACATAGCTTATCTGCTGCGTTTCTCCAGGATGCAGATTAAGGGCATACCGAAACCCACTCTTTTTCACGGAATCGGCCCGAGGGTACATTCCCTGGATTGAAACAGCACAGCTCTTTTGTGCACTAAATACTACGGCACCGCGCTTACGATCTATTCGGGCCACATTGTTTGATTCCTGCGGTGGCAGAAATGCAGCCCAGTTGTCTGTGGACTTCGTAACACATCCTTGCACATTCAAGCCTATTTCGATTTCTCGTGTCTCGCCACTTCGATTTTCGATAGTAATCTTTGTCACGGCCGCCATTTTTTTCAAGGCCAATGCGGTGACAGAAGTAAAATGGAATCCTTTGTAATTGGCTTCCCGGACAATACGGTCGGGATACCAGGTAAAGGTGACCGGTATGCCCAAAGAGGGAAAATGTCTACCGTCAATCACAAACGTTCCAGAAACAGTATCTGAAGTGCCGAAAGGAGGGAAGTTGAGACTACGTAGGCCGGTGAGGTCCACGACTGCCTGAACCACACCGAGAAAATTGGTCAGTCCTGGCGGATTAAAACAATCACCGAAGCGATGTGTCATCGCCGAACTCTTCAGATCTTCCACCTCGGGTATCATGTACGCATGCTTGTGGTCGATAATCAGACGAGTACCCCCTGAAGCATAGGAATCAGTTAACCTTTGCCTGCGATTCCGGTGGTTGCTGATTCAGCGCTATGCCAGTGTTATTTCAATAAGATGGGGGAAATATTCCTCGAACTCAATGTAGGTAATGTATAGGATACGACCACGATCTTCGGCTAGTTCGGGATGCTCTTTGGCCGCGTAAACAAGTCGTGGGTAAGGGATCGGCTTTTCCGGTGGCTTAACAGTCCATAAAGTGATGGCTTCGCTCCAGGGGCCCCATGGGTTTGATGCGGTTCGACCTACGATGTCGCGACTCAGTCCCATGGAATGCACGGACAGATATTGTCCTAGGTATTCGTTGTATGAAACCGACATCTCATTCGGCATACCGGAGAAGATGACGGTAGCGCCATAAACATCTTTACTCCATTTCCCCGGATCACCGGTAAAGTATTCGTACTGATCGATATGCCCTATATCTTCGGAGCGCACCCTTGCAACATAAGCATGGTGTCGAAAATCCGGGGCTTGCAAGCTTCCGTAGAGATAGACCCATTTCTCCTCTATGAGCACTGCTGCGGCGAATTGCGGCTGGTCGTTTGGCCAGATCACGGTTGTGCCATTGCGTTCAATGCGTTCGAACGTCCAATCTGTATCGGATCCTATTGCCAATCCCGTTCCTATGATATCAAATCCCACGGGCAGGGGATCTCCTCCTTCTTCGAGCATTAGAATCTTCATGAAGAAGAGGTACAACTTATCATTGAGCTTGCAGCCATGCATACACCATATGCGATCCTTTTCGGGGTCTTCGCCGGGGAGAGAGGGCACCAGTTGCTTGAGCCTGCCGTCAGGATTCAGGATGTAGGAAAAATCGTTCAGCCCTTCACGTCCGGACTGATCCCTCAGAATCAGTCCGGTGTTGGTGATCATCTGATCGAACGGGCCCTTGCCGCTTAGATCCTGACCGCCAACGGGCTCGCCAAAAATGTACCACAGACTTTCTTCTGGCCGTTCGCCGATCAGCGTATCGCCAAAATACCATAGCACGCGGCCGTCGCCGAGTGGAATGGAGTACGCTCCGTCTTGCCCCACCATGCGGTGGGGGTTCTCAACAAACTGCGGCCCTAGGTCCCGGGAAGAAGCAACACGTAATGCAGCACTGCGTCTGGTCATTGCCTCCGAGATGGTGGAAGCGGCAGATATCGGGATCTGCCTGCATTCCTGTTACTTGGACAATATCATACTGCGCGTCTCTGAAAACTCGCCCGCCTCAAGTCGATAGAGATATATGCCACTTGGCAGGTTACCTGCCTCAAACTTGGCTTCATACACGCCGGGTGACTTTGTCTCATTAACGAGTTGAGCGACCTCTCGCCCAGTTACATCGAAGACACGCAACCCAACGGGCGTGGCTTCTTCTACTGCGTACCGGATGGTGGTACTGGGGTTGAAAGGGTTGGGGTAGTTCTGCTCGAGCACAAACTGCGAGGGTATGCCGTTTTTAGTCACGTCTTCAATCCCAACGCCACCCATTACGGTGATCATATTGTTCATAGAGGAGTCCGCACCGTTGACGGAGTTAGACCCACAGGTCATGAACCAGTCACAGGTGGGAAAATAGGATTCTTTAGTTACTACGTACCCGATCGGAAAATCACCCGTCATCTGCCCGACCTGCAATTGCATAGTAACTTCTGCAATTAGTGTATCCGCATGCAGATAGCCTTCATCAGAGATGGTTCCTATCCATTTCATTCCACTCGGAGCCGGGATTGCTTTTTCTGTGGAGTCGGTCCATTCGGATGATATAGCAAGGGATCCGCTCCCGACATCACCATTCATATCACTGGCGGTGTATTCAGCAGTGACAAGCTCCCAATCCTCTGGCACCAGCACAGAGAAAACACCTTTCCAGGGTGTGCTACTCTCCGCCGTATTTTCCTGCGCGAAAACGCGCACGGAGATTACCTCTCCGGTGTTAGCCGTTCTTGGCATTTCGATCTCAATGATCAGACAGGCCGACCATATCAGGCATATGGACAGAGCAATCGTCCAGAGAATCAGACGCGTCCGGTTCCTTGTTTTGTTCGGGGTATTTGGTATGAGTTGTTTCATGAGGGGTTTGTTTTGAGGGTTGCTGAATGGGTGCGCCTACTGCGTGAACGATGTCTGCGGGATCGGTTATCTCGGGGGTAGTCTGAATCCGAGGGTCCAGATTACTCCGGGCGCCAATGTTACGCGGGCAAGATTCTCGCCAACGTCATAAGATACGCTGTTTTTTTCTAAACCGAGGAAGTTTGTTCCACTTCGAATATCGAACAGGGATGAGGAAATTTGTGCTTCAGCGGATGTTTCAGGATTCATGTTCATTAAACGCAACACAACACCGCTCCGGTCGCTCATGGGTTTCAAGGCCAAAAGGACTACCTGATCGCCGTTAACGGTCATAAAGCTTTCCTGTGCGGGGATGGAACGCAACCAAGTATAACGCACCACTGGTGAAGTGTTAACCTCCCATCCAAACCGACTCGTAGCTGCGGGCTGAAAGCTCATCTCATCGGATGTGAAGCTGAACCGGAAGTCCAGAGTGCCCTCGTTCCGTTCCCACCGGTTCCAGTTTTCTGGAAAGTTATTAACGAGGTTGGCATAGATGGCAAGCCTTTCGCCAGCATTCTCTTCTCGCAGGCGCACAACCCGGCTGTCGATAGCAGCCCAACTGATTGTTTGTGCGTCATTGTGGATCGCAATGCTGCGTCGTGGAGCGAACGCGTCATGCTCAATACCGGGAAAGCGGTCCGTTTGAGCATCCATGAAACCACCGAGCACCTCTACCGCTGCTTTTGGGTCAGATATCGCAAATGGAAAGGCCACACTGTAGTCCTCAACCTCCGAGGGAGATGCCAACAGCTCGAGATTGATAGTGTGCTGTACATCCACGCGATCCAGGTTTTCCCAGAGTATATATTCGGATTGTGCGAATAAATGATCTTCGCGCTCGGTTACAAGCACTAGTCGAACCGGACGTTCATCACGAACATACATTATTACTTCGTCGGCATCCATGGTCTCAAAAGAAAGTGAGAGCAGGGAGTCGGCCCGCAGGGGGCTACCAAACGGCGCTTGCAAGTTGTTATCAATCAACGTTTTGCCGCTCTTAAGGTCAACGATATGTGTAATGCGTCCGGTTTGGCAATCCCCCTCAATTCGATAGTATGTATTCGCAATCGAACAATCATTTGTCTGCAGCTCTTCACCAAGATCTGATCCAGGGTGAATTATTCGTTCCAGTCGAACTTTTTTGTAACCCACCGGAGGTAGATCACGGACTACAAAGCGTAGGGTATAGCCACTATAGTGACTGGGGATAACCGTTTTTGAGCTCAGGTCAATCACACGATACTGATGAGTATTTTCCCGTGGAAACTCAACGGTGACCGGTGTATCGCGGGACCAGTTCAGTGAATTGAAAACGTACAGTCCCTCGCCCTCAAAGCTCTCCTCGCGTGCGGAAAGTCGGTACGTTGCGCGCTCCAAAACTTCCTCGGTGGACAGGACTGCATCCTGCACATATTGCTCCCGGTAGGCCATCGTTGTTAGGTTATCCTTGGGCGAGGCGTAGCCATATTCAAGCCCGCTGCCGTGGCCGCTGTAATGAAGTAGATTGTCATAGGCAGAATCAATGATATCAGAGAGCGGATCATGTTTCTGGTCCAGCAGCCACGATAGCGTGGACATTTTTTCAGCGGTAGGCAGATGGTGCTGTACCCATCTCTGACGCACCGCGCGGGCGGGCTCTCCCTGATAGAGCACATCCCAGGTCGATGTCCAGTCTCCCGTCAGAGTTGGAAGATTATCATAGCGCGCCTGAAATGCTTTGGCAAAAGCGTCAATGTTGCTGATTCGAATTCGAGGGTATGCGTACTCGGCATTCCAGGCTTCCACTGTAGCAGGGGCATTGAGAGGAATACCGCCATTGTCCCCGAAGGTGTGAACAGCAAGGATCAAATGATAGGTGTATCCTTGCGCCTGCAGTCGGTGGAGTCGCTCCCAAAGACGAAGAGGTACTGCATCAACACCTTTCTCCAACCCCAATGTTTGTCCCTCATTGTAGGCCTCAGTGCGATAGGTGAGAACACGTCCGCTCCCAACGCCTTCCCAGTAAAACACCTTGGGCAGATTGCGCTGCATTCTGTAATCATTGTAAACTTCGTTGATACCCATGGCTAGGAACGAGACCCCTGCATTTTTCAGCACCTGCGGCATCAACCAGGACAGACCGGGTACATCATTGTAAGTAGCGGCATTGAACTCTAGATCGTACTGACGTGCGTAAGCGTGCCCTTTGTTAAACGAGCGAATCATTTCCTCTGCACTAATCCAGCCCGTATATGGGTTTGTGTAGATGGGTGAGATTGCAACACGTCCTGTTTTCACGAACGTCATGAGTCGATCAAACTGTTCTGGTGATCGGGCTTGCCTATATTGTTCAAGTTGCCACACTGTTTCGATAGTCCATGCAAAGGAGGAATCCTGTTCGAGATGGGTCAGCACATCGTCCAGTGTGCGCAGGTGTCGTTCTTTGACGACGGGTTGTGTATTTGTGTAGCCAATGTCGGTGTGCGACATCATGGCCAGGTGAATTTCATAATGCGGTTGGGGGCGAAGCACCGTGTCCCAGCTCAATGTGTCTGCTCCGAGGGCAACGTTGACATGTGCAGCCGTTTCGGCCGTGATTGCCGGTAGATATACGGTATGGCGGCTCTCTCCGAAGGGTATTCTCTCCAGCGTGGTTGTATGTTCTGCGGAAGCTGTCCTGATATGCAAGTTTCCTGCTTGCTGCTCCGGTGACAAAGAGGTAATAACGAGATCAAAGCGCTGCCGAAGTCCTTCCGGGGCTTCCTTGAAAAAGAATGTCGAAACGAGCTCCGCATTGGCTTTTTCTGCTCCGGTCTGGACCACCACGCTTATGTTCTGGGCGGGAATCAAATCTGGGCTAAGCAACTTTGCATAGAACCCCCACTCAAAACGGAGCTCCTCAAAAAAGTTGGGGGATTCATTACGATGGGTCTGGCCTACTTTGATCAGCAGGGCATTCCTCCCGGAGAGCAAGCGCAGAGGGACGGTGTCGGTATCGGGTTCTGCGTTCCGGTCATGTGCGCTTGTGTGCACGGTTTCTCCATTCAGCAGAACTTTGAGGCTGCTATTGCTGCCAACCTTGAGTATGACTTCTTGCTCATTTGGACTGTCAAGGTAGGTGAAGGCGTAGCCCGTTTTGGCTTTCCATATTTTCTCTGGTTCGTTACCGGGACGCACCCATCCCATAGTCTCATTGAAATCAACGAAGCCGCTCGGGTTACTGTGGAGTGGTTTCCATGCTACCTTCCCATCTTTGACCAGTGTAGTTTGTTCGGTCTTTCCCATTGTGGGCGAGACCGCAGCTTCACCAATAACGTCTGTATCAACGGCTTGTCCAAACCCGACAAGGGGTTGTTCAAATGGTCCAGCCACCAGCCATGCGGGAATGAACCCTTCTTCTGTTAAGCCAAAAGAGACACTGTTCTGATCAGATATTTCGGGAACAATGGCTTCGCGTGGGCCTACCTGCCCGGTGCCGAATATCAAGCCAAGAACCAACAGGAAATAAACTGTGCGAGTCTGTGTCATCCAGGTACTATCCTTTCATCCCACTCATAGCGAATCCTTTGATAAAGTATCGCTGAAAGAAAAAGAAGATAGCGACCATGGGGATCATCATGATAATGGATGCCGCCATCAAGATACCCCATTCCGTTTGATGTTGCCCCACAAAAAGCGCAAGACCTAAAGCCAGGGTATTCTTAGCTTGATCAGAGAGGTAGATCAGTGGCCCAAGAAAATCGTTCCACGTGAACATGAATGTGAGGATGGCTACCGTGATCAAAGCGGGGCGGGCCAGCGGCATTGCAATCTTCCAGTAAATATGCCACTCGGACAAACCATCAATCCGAGCCGCATCAAAAAGCTCTCGAGGGATGGTCAGGAAAAACTGGCGCAGCAGAAAAATATTGAAGGCACCGCCACCCAGAAATGCCGGGACAATCAGAGGTTTGTAGGTATTGAGCCAGTGTAGCTCCTTAAAGATCACGAATAGTGGGATCATGATGACATGCAGCGGCAGCATCATCGTGGCAATCACGAAGATGAAGAGTTTATCTCGCCCAGGCCAGCGGAGGCAGGCAAATGCATAGGCTACCAGTGAACTAGAAAAAACGGTTCCTATGATCGTCAGAACGGTGATAAATGTAGTGTTTCGCAAGTATGCCAAAAAGGGCATGCGGTCAAACACCTCCGTATAATTTTCCCAGTGGATCTCTTTCGGAATCCAGGTCGGCGGGATGGTGAAGATCTCTTCGTTGCCTTTAAGTGATGCCGAAAGCATCCAAATCAGCGGGATGATCAACACAGCAGCGATTACAATCAGTGCCAAGTAGAGGATTACTTTCTTCAGCGGGGTTCTATTAATGGAGAAGCTTATCATTCGGGTGCTCCTCCGGTATAGTGCACCCAGCGTTTGCCAAGCTTGAATTGGAGCATTGTGACCACCAGCGTAATGACGAGCAGGATCCAGGCCATTGCTGAGGCATATCCCATCTCGTAATCGTCAAAGGCCTTGAAATAGAGGTACAGGTTGTAGAACAGTGTAGAATCAAGTGGGCCACCCTTCGTCATTACATAGGCTTCGGTAAAGACCTGGAAAGAAAAGATGATTTCCAGGACGCTCCACAGAAAAATGACAGGTGAGAGCATCGGTACCGTTACATGCCAAAATCGCGCCCACCAGCCACCCCCGTCGATTTCGACCGATTCGTACAGGGATGAGGGAACCCCTTGTAGGGCAGCAATAAAGACGATCATCCGTGCTCCCCCAACGCCCCACAGACTCATGAGTGCGATCCCGGGCTTTGACCACGCAGTGCTTTGAAGCCACAGTGGTCCAGGTAATCCAATCCACCCAAGCGCGGTATTTACGAGTCCTATCTGTGGGTTGAACATCCACATCCAGATCACCGACAGCACAACACCGGTGATGATGGACGGGAGGAAGTAGATTGTGCGAAAGAACTTGATACCTCGCACAGCCTGGTTTGCAAGAACAGCCAGTATCAGGGATCCGCCTATGGCCAATGGAACACGAAGGATGGTGTAGACCAGTGTATTCCATATGGAAATACCGAAGTAGGGATCTTCGAAGAGCAACTCTCGATAGTTTTCCAGACCGATATACTGTGGCACGCGCAGGACATCGTACTGGCATAGACTGTAGTAGAGTGACATCCCTATTGGATACAGCCCAAACACCAGAAACCCTACTGCCCACGGAGACAGGAAGGCATACCCGGTCAGGCTCTCTTTTAGTCGGAGGGAGTTGGGTTTCACTTCAGTCGGGTTAATTCGAGTCTTTCATTCTGGATCGAACATATCGGTCGTAGCTCACCGCCCGGTCAAGCGCAGATTGGACGGTTATTTCAGCCCGCTGAAATGCATCATTTGGGGATTGCTCTCCCTGTACGCTGCGCTCGAGCGCTCCGTAAAATTCACGCCAGAATTTACCATGAACCAGTGGTACCACCGTCGGTGAATGGGCGAAGTCCATTTGCCGAACGAAGACGTCTATCAGTGGCTTGGAAATGAACGAGGAATCATACGCTGCATGGATGTTTGCCGGGAAGAGGGGATCATCGCGTGAGGCGATCTCTTCCAGTTGTGTATCCTTTTGTACGTAGAACTGCATGAAGGCCCATGCCGCCTCTGGATGCCGAACACCTCTCGGCATACCCAGCCACCAGCTCCCAGCCATTGATACGGTTGGGTCTCCCTCAAAGGAGGGTATTTCGGTGACGCCGAAGTTCATTTCCGGGCGGTATTGAGAGATAAGGTCGAGAAAGCTCATGTCGAGGACCAGCATGGCGAGTTTATTGGTCACGAATCCGTGCTGTTCACCTGTTCCAAGTCCACCGATGAATGCCTGCACTGCATCAAGGTCATAGTCGTTGTAGTAATCTATGGTCCACTGAACGCCCTCAATAAGTTCGGGAGCATTCATCACGACCTTCGTGCCGTCGCTGGACAGATAATCCATGCCCTTTTGCCAGGCAATCAAAGAGGCGATGGACATATTCCCCAAGAGGCCTTGGTGAGCTCCGCTAAATCCAGGCAGAAGGCCAGTCTGGAGGATCCTTCCGTCGGTATCGACCTTGAGCAACTGGCGGGCGTACTGGCGCACATCATCCCAGGTTCTGGGGGGATTCTCGGGATTCAAGCCGGCTTCTTCGAAGAGGTCTTTGTTGTAAAAGAAAGCATAGGATGCCGTGTTAACGGGCAGCGCATAGGGACGTCCCTGCCAAGTCACTTCGTCCCACAACGCAGGAAAAAATATGGTCGTGTCAAACGCTGAGGCAGCTATCAGGCCATCCAGTGGAAGCAGTGCCATTCGCGATGCCCAGCGGACTACCGGCACAAACTGGCTAACAACGTCAGGAGGATTGCCGCTAAGCACGGCGGTTAATATCTTCTTTTCGTGTTCCTGCCAGGGAATTGGTGTGGCGTGCACAACGATACTGTCCTGGATCTGATTGAACTTGCTTACGGTGTAGGGCACATCATCTTCCGATCCGACTATATACCAGTAGCGAATGTGTGTTTTACCATCTTCGGGTGGTTTATCACTGGCGGGATCCCAGAACAGTAGCACCAGTGTTGCTGCACCGAGTATCCCGTACACGCCCCTTTTAATCATAATCGTATGGGCAGCAAAAGGGAAGGAATTCCATCAAGATATCAATTAGCTGCGGTTACATCGAGGTTCCGCTGGGTATAATAGCCTGATTTGTGCATTATAATTGCCTGCTGTCCATTCCAATACGGAGTGTAGGCTTCCCGGTCGGATACTATATAACACAGGTCTTACCGAATAAGGATCATTGTCCGGTTCTGCCGCCCGTAAACATTGTCTGAAGTGGTGGCTTCCACGGTATAAAAATAGACGCCACTGGCGAGCGGCAGTCCCTGCTGATTCACGCCCGTCCATGAGTGGGCATATTGCCCGGGTGATTTGTCGGTCGCTTCCAGCTCACTTACCGTACGTCCGAGTACATCGTAAATGGTGAGTCGCACTTGTGCATGCCGATGGAGGTTATATCGTATGGTCGTATGATGACCAAACGGGTTCGGAAAATTTGGCTCCAGTTGAAGGATCTCCGTAAATGGATCCGGTGTCTGCGCGCGTGTCGCCCCAATGAGATCCAGCCAGATCGTCCTAACTTCGTGTGGTTTGAAGGGCACGGTTATTTCCCGATCAACAATATTCATGTAGCCGATTGGAGCTTCCAACAACGTGGTCCACGCAGCCCTCCGTATCTCAGGGCCAAACGACAGGGTCGATTCCACGGCTTCTGAGGAAGGGTTGTACAGACGCACAATAAACCCATCGCCCGTTCTGGGTCGCTTTAATGTGGAGAGTTGGAGCGTTGCATTTTTCACCGACATAAAGGTGTAACTGGGAGCCGACATTGTACCCTTCTGCTGTGGGGGCAACACGCGCGTATAGAGAGGTGTGTTGAAGTTATAGGCAAATTTTGTAGCGCTTACGGGGTCAGCCGTTCCCTCATGTGACGTGAGTGAGAAGCCGGCTTCCAGCGGTCCTACTCCGGCTCGATAGGCTGTGCCACTGGTATTGAAAGAGGTCAGCAGCCGTACATTGCCGTCGAATCGGCCAGCAGGATAGGCATGAATAGCTGGACCATCAGTAGCAAGAATGGCACTGGTGTTCCCCCCCGAAACGATTGCCCAACGCTGCATGGCGTAATGGTTGGTGCGAAAACCACTTAACTCATCCTCAAATACCCGTACATGCCCGAAGGGGATTTCGTAGCGGAGGGAAGCCCCTGGCAAATCAAATCTGAACAAAAAGTCCACGCCCTCGAAACTCGCCACAGGTCGTTTGTTGTACTTGTTCCTGAAATCAATACGCCGCTGTCCAGCGGGGAGCATGATTTCGGTTTCATAGGTATTTGCACCCGGGGCCATTCCCTGGAGGACCAGCCGCTGCAGTACAGTGCCACTGTCGCTGGCCACTACTTGAAAGCCGGACGGTGCAGTGCCGTTGTAGGTGTACTGATTGAAACGGGCATCTCCACGTGTTAATTCCTGGCCGGTCTTTTTCTCCTGGATGTTGCTGATGCCTCCCGTAGCCAGATTGACCTCTACGCGATAGGCGTCATTCTCCAGGGTTGCACTATTCAGTGTCCGGGGCGGCGGTCTGGTTCCTGTGTGGGTGCGCAGATGAAATAGTTTATAGCCCAATGGAGGGACGCCATCCGCCTGAAAAGCAATCTCATCTGTCGAAAGAAGTATTTGTGAAGGGCGGACGGAGCCTGTCTCACCATCAAGGACATGGAAAGCTGGCAGTGATGCCACGAGCGGATCATCCAATGGCAGGCGTACAACTTCGGACCGTTCCCATGGCAGGGGGTTGAAGACGACGACCGTGACATCATTGTCGGTCGCTATGGTGCTACTCCAGGCCTCCAGTGCTTCATCCAGAATGGTTTCTCCAGCATTTCTTGCCGCGTTGATCCAAGCCATCTTACGCCCCCAGAAGGGTGCATTGCCGGCAGGATCCAGAGATCCCAGGTTATGATCCTCAAACAGGAGGTTGTTGATATAGGCCTGACGCAATTCATCAGCCGGATAGATGTAGCTTGGCGCTACACTATTTGCAATTGAGGCAAAGGTTTCTGCCACAGGCAAGATGGTTTGTGTGGAGCGGGATTCAAGAAAACCTTTTGTGGATGAGGCTGCGAAACTCCAGCTCCACCAGTTTGGGGCATCACCTTTGAATACCGGAAGTTCATTCGCCAGGTTTTGTTCAACGTAGTCGAAGAAGTCAGAAAAAGTAGCTACATGGATCGTGGAGGTATCATGATTTTCATTCCATATATGGGCGTTATCAGAGATTTTCGGATTCGGTGGACGATTGTCGCCAGTTGAAGCATTGACTAACACGACGTCATACGGATAGCCGTCTGCAGCCAGTTTATTCAGCTGTGCTGTAATGCGCGGCTCCATTGCGGTATAAGGGCCGTAGAGTCCCCAAATGATGCCTTCGAGATAAGCCCATTCGGGATGTAACGAGCGCCAGAGCAACGTTTGATCACCGCTCTGGCTTTCCCAGTAGAACAGGTTTGGCAACGTTGTTGTCGAGTAGAATTCCGACAAAAACGAATTCATTGCCAGTGATGCGTAGGGAATATTGCTTTTGGCCAATAGCTGTGCCAATGCCCACGTGAAACCCGGTGTGTCGTTGGTTACGGCTGTTTGAATGGGCACGTTATACTCTTCTTTTAGAGCTTGGGCGAAGTAGAGGGAGCGCACCAATTCTTCGGGGCCTGCAAGGTCGGTCTGAAGACTGAAGTGCATCGCTGCAATCTCAATCTGCCCGGCTCGTACATGGTTCATCAGGGCTGCGACCTCTTCCCGTGAGCGATTTTTGAGATAATCTTCCAGCACCCATGTGACTTCTATGGTCCACTTGAATTGACTCTCCGCGGGATAGGATTGCGTCTGGTTGATGTAGGTGACCACATCATCCAAGTATTTTCGGTGTTGTTCAATCACATCCGGGACCGGGGCTGTGAACCCCACATCGGTGTGGGAGAAGGGAACTACAAAGATTTTCCAGTCCCGGTCAAATTGGGCTACTGTGGACTTCGTACATATCAGGCACAAGGCCCAGAGAATGATTTGCAAGACAGATCTTCTCATCGGCGGGAGAGTCCCAGTGTAATTCGGTGGGTGGCTCCCAGCAGGTCTCCGTAGGGTACATAAGCGTAATCAAGGTGCAGCTGGAAGATGGCAATCTGCTGCAGGGCCAGCCCCGCTCCGAAAGAAAGGTCCCCCTCATCCACCTGAAAGCGGTATCCAGCCCGCAGTGATAGCATATTCAGAAATACAGACTCAATACCCCAGTTCACCCACTCATTGTTATCAGTTGGATGCACCAGTTCAAAGGATGTGGACAGACGAAAACCTTGTGAGGTGATCAGATCATCTGCTGCGCTCATACGGAAGAGCAGTGGCATACGAAAAGATTCCCGGAGTCCATCTACCGAGGCCCCAAAATGTTGTATCGTAAACGCGAGGCGCAACTGCCGGAAACCAGTGTAGTACAGTGTGCCGACATCGAACAGGACATTACTGAATGCGTCCTGATCCAGTTGCTCCCGCACGTACTTGACCTGCAGGCCAATAGTTAATCGGTCCGTGAACCGTTTTGCGGCGGCCAGTCCAACCATAAAGTCCCCCGCACTGACCAGGCGTCCTGTGCCCTCTGGATCGGTGGCGGTAGTCTCCTCATAGGACTCAATACCAAAATTCATCACACTGAGTCCGAAAGTGTAGCTATTGACCGGCATGGCTACTACCAAGGCATCCACACGGCTGTTGACGAGCCATTCATTGTGGGTCAGGTACACAGTCGGTCCTGAGACTAGTGGCAGTGCACCAACATTCCAGAAAACGGCGTTAGCATCGTTAGTGAGGCTACTGGCTGCTTCACCAAGTGCACTCTCTCTTGCACCGATCCCAATCTTCAGTGCCTGGAATCCTGCCGATCCTGTTTTCTCAAAATCAAATCCGTAGTCGGATTGTGCTTGGGCCGAGAATGGCGTCAGTAGCAGGGCCAGAAACAGGAGTACAGCACCTCCACCACCCGCAACCTCGTTAATCGCATGCCCTTGACCGAAGGCCTTTGTTCGGAATATGTGGCGGAGATCAAATGTCATGAACTCGGTGATGCCTCACTTGATGATCAGCAATGTTCCTTGGGCCGAGCCCACTTCCGACTGCACTGTCCAGAAATAGATCCCTGGGGCTACCTGTTGACGTGAATCAGAGAGCTGGTCCCAAACGGCCTGTCCGGTATTGGGGTCATCGTGTTCGAGGACCTTGAAAAGCTCTCCACTCGATGTATATATATGTACAGTTGCCCGTGCTGGAAGGTTTGTCCAGACAATTGTAGATTCTTCGCCTGTGGTTGGAAAGCCGGAAACGAGACGGAACGGATTGGGGAACACTCTAACGTTCATCGCATCGGCTGCGGGTAGACTGGCTACCGTCACAGCGTCCTCGTTACGGTTGGTGTACCAGCTTTGATTCCCGTCTTCATCAAGCGAAACAATGCTATAGAAATAACTCACCCCTAGGTCCACACGGTTATCGATATATCTCCATTTCCCTAGATCACTGTCCCAGTACCGTCGGCGATCCAGTGAACTATTTGGACGTACTCGAGCGACACGCCTATAGGGCCCGGTGAAGGCTCGCTCGCTACGGTAAATGTGGTACTCCATAAAGCTGGCTTGGCCGGTAATAGGGTCCACCCATGTTTGGTCTAGAGGGGGCCAGGTCAGCGAAATAGACTGGGATGTTGGTAGAGGTAGAATCTGGATGTCTGGTGATGGTGGTGGTACAGAGGCCACTTCATAGTTGCGGTTGAAGAGTTCCTGTGCCCGATCAACGGTGCTTTGCAGCGAGTCGAGCCCGGCTGGCAGCGACATTTGAGCATCGAGTCCCTCCAGGGCCTTTTGAATGGGGAGTCCGTTCACAGCCTGCACAAGCGTGACCGTAATACTTGATGCTGCCTCCAGCGTATATGGGCCGCACGACATTAACATGAATGGCACTAACCGTTCGTCGGCAGGTGCCTGCAGCAAACGATTAGCACCGGAGAGGATGGCATAAAGATTATCTGCCGTGGTTGAGGTCAGGGTCAGCTGATTTTCATTATTGAGTAATTGCGCGCTCAGTACGTGGGCCGGTTGCGCTTCTCCGAAAGTACCTGCAGGCGCATTCAGAAGGCTTACACCGGCATATCCTGTCGTGCGCAACTCACCGCGGGAGAGCAGAAAGTTACCCACATCGGTTGGCAGATCGAAGTTTGGCGTGTCATCCCAGGCATACATTAACCGGCGCGTTTCGTCGTACCCGGTCAGCTCATCAGCCCGATTGAAATCTTCCCCCCATCCATTGTGTGCCAGAACATCCTGGTAGCTGGGTCGCAACAAATACGGGAATCCGATATACACATCGCTAAGAGTCAAGCTTGTCTGATTGGTGAGGGTATACTCAATTATAATGAAGTCCTTCAGGCCGGGAAAGCTCCAGGCCCGGCTGGTTCGCTCCACACGTATGTTTTCGGAGGTAGTCCAGATTGCCGTGATGGTTTGCTCGGCCAGTCGGGGATTGTAGTCGGGTTGTTCGACGAAATTGTCAACCTTGGCCATCACCTCATACGTCCCCTGGTCACGGAATGCAAAAGGACCGTTTTCGACAAAGAAGAGACTGCCATCGGCGCGACGGCCACCGATCCAGGTTCCACCTGCAAAATTATAGGATCGCTGCTCATCCTTGCTCAAGAGCGTGCTGGGACCACCTGGCCAGTCCATACTGGGAAAGAATTCGAACAGATTGGTCGGGCTTGGCGCGCCGACTGTGCCGTCATCCTTCATCGTATCCCATAAATCCCCCCGATCGTGAATTTCGAACTCCGCTGTGCGCACCTGGGCCTGCACCGGTCCAGCCAGGATTAAAAGAGCCAGAACACAAAAAACGTTTTGCCGCACTGTGCTGTGGGTCATTTTGGTAGTTCAGACAATCGCGTCATCGCAGGTTATAGCGTAAGCCGAAATAGAATTGTCTCGGGGCGAAATAGGTTTGCCAACTGATATCATAGCCCACAGCATCTACCTGTGAGATCTCGCCATTCTCCACGTAATTCTTCACTGCTTCTGCATCAAAAAAGACATCGCCAAAGGAACGCAGGTTCCGGGCGTTGAGTACGTTCGTGACGTTAACATAGGCCGCGAGTGTGTGAATTCCGGAAATTTGGAAGCTTTTCTCCAGTCGAAGGTCAAGGGTTTTTATAGGTGGCAAACGATGATTATCCCGTGTATCTGGAGGGTCATCGGGGCCCACGTACGTAAAGGTTCGACCACTTACAAAACTGAACAGTGCGCTCAGGCTTGTCCCTTCCAGGAGGGTGCTTGCAAACGATTGTGTCGTTTCTTCGGGGTAGCGTACATAAAGATTGGTTCTCAGAATATGTGGTCGACTGAACGTGGTCTCCGTGGGTAAGCGTTTCGATACGTCAATGTCATAGACATATTCCGGTACGCCTTCCTCATCATAGCGGATTGTACCCGGTGTGGCGCGTCCCTGTGTTACTTTCGAAAAGCTGTAGTTTGCATTGACCGCATACCAGTGACTGTGGGCCGTACGTGCAGTAATCTCAAAGCCGCGCGAGTCACCGTAATCACCTGAGAAATTCGAAACATAAAAGACGTTCGGTGTAATGTCCCCGCGAAACGGGTCGTACATGTAAACACGGCGGTCAAAAATGCCTTGACGCGGCATAGTCTGATCGAAGACATCTTTGTAGAATCCGGTCATATCGAGTACTATAAAATCCCCGAAATTATGCACAATCCCCACCTCGAACAGCACCGTTTTCTCTGGCTTCAGGGCATCAAGAGACAGCACAACAACACGTTCGGGATCGCCATCCAGGGAGGGAATGTGACGGGGCTCACGTCCTTGAGCAGTAGCAGCAGCATCCTCCGCCATCTGGGCTCTTACTATATACTCGGGCCGGAAGTAGTTGAACTCGAACATCCGGTCAAGCGGTGGCAGCTGATAGAAGCGTCCATAATTAAAATGCAGGACGGTCTTGCTGGAGACCGGAAAGGATACGCCAATACGCGGGCTGACACGGTGGAATGCATTTGCGGATGCACGGGATTTGGCCAGTACATTCTCGTAGGAGTACTTGACGCGTCCGTTCTCATCGACCTGATCACGATCGGGATCCAGTGCGGGATCAAAGTCAGGGTCTACACTCAGATTGAAGAGGTTGCGGGTGGTGAACCAGTCGACGTTTGGATGAAAGAGGTCATACCGCACGCCCACATTCAAAATCATGCTGTTGAATTCCATTTTGTCCTGCACATAAGCGGCAAACTCAATGGGGTGATAGGTTTCGTGCAGTCCACGGTTGAGCCAGTACCGTGGATCTGTACTGAATGATGAGTGTCGCCAGGAAAAATTTTCCCTGAAAGTATTGCGGCGCAGCTCAATGCCGGCTTTGATGAAATTGGTTTTATTGAACTGCCAGTTTGCGCTGCTCTCCAGGGACAGATCGCCTACCTCCTGGTCTCGATCGACAATAAATGACCAGGCATCATAGGGCTCATCAGGGTAGCCGTTATACCGTTGAAATCCAAACAATGTGGGGTTTTCGCTGACACCTAGGCGAGTAAAGTCACTAGGCTTTTCACGCATGTCGAGACGGAAGCGGCTGATCTGTATGTCATAGAAAAATCGGGGCGAAAGCGTGTGCGTCCATTCAGAGCTGAAATGAGTCGTCTTTCCCTCAAGGAGGGATCCCCATCCGCGATAGAATTTGACTTGTTGCACATAGTCGCCGTTCTCCTGCAGTGTCGAGTGGCCAACGCGGTTATAGAGTGCTCCAATTCTCAGTTTCATATTGGGGCGTAGTTGAAGAACCACGTTACCCAGAATATCATCCAGTTCCCGATGATCTCTTGGACGTGGATAGGCGTATGCTTCACGTTTGAACTGAGACGCTACAAAAAAACTGGCTTTGGTCTGGCCCCTTGTAAAGATTGATCCCCCCAGGCTTCCATAAATCTGATGGTCTGGGATTTCGCGATAGTCGTAAACTTGGCTATTGCGAAACGGCGTCCACCAATCGGGATCAAGTGTACCGTCCTCAAGTGTATTGTCCAGATATTCTTTTTGTGTTTCAGGGTCGTACAGATAGTTTCCAAAATGTCGCTGTCCAGCAGCACCATATGTGTATTCTAGCGAGGCGCTGTATTGTGGTCCACCCTGTCGGGTTACCACGTTAACGATGCCGGACTGGGCTCCCCCGTATTGTGCTTCGAAGCCTCCGGTCAGAATCTGGATCTCCTGTACAGCGTGCATATTGATATTGGTGAAGGATCCCCCCTGATCAGCGCGCCCCTCAACCAATGCTGTGGTACGGGTTCCATCAAGAAACCAGAATACTTCGGTCTGATCTCCTCCACGTACGGCGTAACGACTCTCTCCCCGTCCTGAACCTCCGAGCCCACCAATGATTGGTTCGGGGTCAAATAACACTCCAGTCTGCAGCATGAGTCCTTCACGGGCACTTCGTACGGGCAGTGCTCTCAGCTGCTGAATGTCGAGGTAATGGACGCTTGCGGTCTCGTCACGTTGCACCAGGGGGCGCTCGGCACTCACCAGGAGTTCGTCATCCAGTTCGATGGCCTCTGCCGTCAGGGCTACATCTATGCGCGTAGTCAGGCCGCTCTGAACAACGACATCTTTGACGATTACTGTTGCAAAGCCAAGCATCGTCACACGCAACCGATAGAGGCCCGGTGAAACATTCAGGATCAAAAAATCACCATTCACGTCAGCTGCACCCCCTAATGTGGTTCCCTCGACGAGCACACTGGCTCCTGGCAGGAACTCACCGGTCCCCGCTTCCGTGATGTTTCCAACGATTTTTCCCGCATGGACCGGGTCAGGGGATATCGCTAAGGATGACTGTTCTGACAGTAGTATGAGTAACCCTAGAGCAATGACGCGCATGAATCCTGTCATGACTACCATCATAGTGTGCCTGCCCTTACTGAACCCCAAGGTGGTTTCAGGACGAAACTGCCAAAATCTGTTCTCAATTGGTTTCTGTTTTCCGGTTATTTGTTGCCCCTGGGTACAGCCGGGATGTCCACTCATCTGTGATTTGTTGGCAGGATGAAATGTGCCCCGGTCGTACTGTACGGTATCTTCAAGGATGATGCACAAACTATATCTGATGTCCGGGATCCAGGAATTGTTTGACCTGGGTCAATCTGGTCAACTGCTTGGATGATGGGCGGCATCCGACAAACACTTGTGATAGGTAAGATCCGTAGTGAGCATCCTGCACTGATTGACAAAATTACACGGGATCTCATTACCTTTACAATATAGATACGATTTTCGAATAGTAGAAGGTTCCATGGCTTTTACGGCCAAACATGCTGTCGTAACGGGTGGTGCAAAAGGGATCGGCGGGGCGGTTGTCACGCGGTTTCTGGAAGAGGGTGCACGCGTGACGATTTTGGATCTGGATGACAAGCGGGCGCGTGAACGGTTGGTCAACTTTGAGGAACAGAGCCTCTTCGTCCGTTGTGATGTGTCGAAAGCAGATCAGGTCGAGGCAGCATTCAAGCAAATCGATGTTCGATTCGGTGCTGTGGATGTTCTCGTCAACAATGCCGGAATTCAGCGCTACAGTACAGTCACGGATACAACCGAAGAAGAATGGGATCTGGTGATGAACGTAAACCTGAAAAGTGCTTTCCTGTGTTCGAAGTATGCTATCCCGCTGATGCAAAAGCGTGGAGAAGGGGTTGTAATCAACGTCGCAAGCGTACAGAGCTTTATTACGCAACGTAAAGTGGCTCCGTACACGACGAGCAAGACCGCCATGTTGGGACTAACGCGCAGTATTGCTGTGGATTACGCCCCTGATATCAGGGCGGTCGCTGTATGCCCCGGTACAGTTGATACGCCCATGCTTAGGTGGGCCGCCAATCAGTCTCCTGATCCCGAAGAAGTCTACCGGGAGGTTCGTGAGATGCATTTAACCCAGCGTATTGCAGAACCGGTGGAAATAGCTAATTTGATTTTGTATTTATCCAGTAAAGAGGCCGCGTTCATTACAGGGCAGGCCATCCGTATAGATGGGGGATTGGGTTTGGTTGTAGCCGGGAGTGTACGCCAGTGAAAATCAGCGATATCAAGGCGACGACGGTTACCGTCCCACTGGAAGCTCCACTGCGCCATTCGGCGGGAGCACATTGGGGGCGTTTCGTGCGAACTATTGTCGAGGTGGAAACCGACGAAGGTATTACAGGTCTGGGTGAAATGGGTGGTGGAGGTGAATCTGCGGAAGCCGCAATCAGAGGTCTGAAAACCCACCTTGTCGGGCACGATCCAATGCAGTTAGAGGCGCTGTATTGGAAGATTTGTAACCCAACCGCTTCGCTCTATAATAATCGAACCCAGGTCCATGCAGCAATTGAGTTTGCCTGTATGGATATCGTTGGCAAACGCCTTGGTATTCGGGCGTGTGATTTATTGGGCGGCGCCCTTCGCGAAAAGGTACCATTCGCATCGTATCTGTTTTTCCGCTATCCCAACGAGGATACTGGACAGGGTGGAGAGGAAATGCCTGACGCTATGGTCCGACAGGCACAAACATTGGTAGAGCAGCACGGATTCTCCACACATAAACTTAAAGCGGGTGTTTTTCCACCAGACCACGAACTGGAAGTTTTTCGGGCGCTGGCGGCGGCTTTTCCCAACCACCGCGTTCGCATAGATCCCAATGCAGTGTGGACCGTGGAAGAGGCCGTCCGTATAGGTCAGGCCATTGAGGATCTAGATAATGATTATTACGAGGATCCGTGCTGGGGTTTGGAGGGGATGCGTCGTGTTCGTGAATTTGTTCGCATACCGACAGCAACCAACACCGTAGTGGTTAACTTTGAGCAACTGGCCGCGTGCGTCCACACCAATGCCGTTGATGTCATTTTGTTAGACACTACGTTCTGGGGAGGATTGCGCCAAGCGTGGAAAGCAGGTGTGGTTTGCAATACATTTCAGCGAGGCGTAGCCGTCCACAGTTCTGGTGAACTTGGTATACAACTTGCCACGATGCTGCATCTGGGTGCTGCCCTGCCTAATCTGACTTTTGCCGCTGATGCCCACTACCATCATCTGACCGATGACATTATCGTAGGTGGCAGAATGCCTTATACCGATGGATGTATTGCTGTGCCCGATGGACCAGGTCTGGGTGTCGAACTTGATCGTGACAAGGTGCTGTGCTATGCTGAGCTATACAAAAAGCTGGGCCCTTACCCATATGATCGTGATCCGCGGCGTCCTGACTGGTTCAGTATTTGGCCAGAAACCCGTTGGGCCAAGCCAGTTTCCTGATGAGTGAATCTGACCGCAAGGAAAACGCCTTTTAGATTATGAATGGCAAGGCATTGTTATCGATCGAGAAAGCATCTGTCTTTTATGAGGGTCTTGATCATCCTGAGGGGCTTGCCGTGCACCCCGACGGATCGATATGGGCAGGAGGTGAAGCGGGGCAGATCTATCGGATTTCGTCCGATGGAAAAGAGATGGTTGAGGTGGCAAATACAGGTGGGTTCATTCTCGGACTTGCATTTAGCCCTGATGCCGAGTGGCTTGCAGCTTGTGATTTACGTAATCGGTGTGTTTGGCGGCTTGATCCCTGTTCGGGCACGTTATCCGAGTTTGCCGGAGGGGCAAGTGGAGGAGATCGATTCAAGATACCAAACTATGCCACGTTTGCCCGTGACGGTACGCTTTACGTTTCGGATAGCGGTACCTTTCGCCAGGTTGACGGGCGTATTCTACGATTTGATGCTGATCACGGCGGCCACGGACAGGTTTGGCACGAAGGCCCATTCAATTTCGCCAATGGTCTTGCCCTTTCTCCTAAGGGAGATGCTCTGTACGTGGTGTGCAGTTTCGACGCGAGCATAGAGCGGATCGAAGTGGCACCAGATGGTCGTGCAGGCAACCGCACATTGTTCGCCAGACTCCCGAGAACTGTGCCTGACGGTCTTGCATTCGATGCAGCGGGTAATCTGTATGTGTCATGTTACGCCCCCAATCACATCTATCGTGTCATGCCCGATGGCAAAGTGGGACTTCTGGTGGATGACTGGGAAGCTCACACATTGTCCAACCCCACAAACATTGCCTTTGGCGGTCCTGGCTTTGATCAGCTCTTTACTACCAACCTGGGGCGATGGCATCTTACACGAATAGATTTAGGAGTTGAAGGGGCCCGATTAGCGTGCCATCCATTGAGATGAATCATGTTTCTTCTCATGATACCGTGCCCGTTTTTGGGCAGGCCTCCTGGCGTTTAGCCACGTCTTGTGTGGAGGCCTATCTTACGCGGCAGGGTGGTCATCTCGGTCCAATCCTGTTTCATTTTGGCGGTCGTACAATAGCTCCCTATGCATTGTGTCCCTGGGCCGAGGAAGACACGGCTGAAGCACTTCCTCCTGTCCTGAAAGTACTTCGAGGTGATTTTTTCTGCATGCCATTTGGGGCTAATGATGAGGCTTTTCAGGGCGAAAATCATCCTCCACACGGTGAGACTGCAAATAACTTGTGGAAACTCGAAAGCATACGCCGGGCGGGGGATATTACGACACTTCGGGTATCACTCGACACCTCGGTTCGCCCCGGGCATATAGACAAATGGATCTCCCTGCACAGCGGACATCACGCAGTCTATGTTCGCCACCTCATATCCGGCATGAGTGGCCCGATGAGCTTCGGACATCACGCCATGCTCAAGTTCCCGGATACGCCTGGCAGTGGTGTAATAACGACCAGTCCGTTCCTGTATGCACAAACGGCACCGCAGCCCATTGAACTTCCCGAGGACCAAGGTTACTCACTTTTGCGGCCCGGGGCATCTTTTTCCTCGCTGGCTGATGTCCCTACGGTCACGGGTCAATCAACCGATCTGCGTCGCTACCCTGCCAGAAAAGGTTATGAAGACTTGGTTATGCTTGTTTCCGATCCTTCTGTCGACGTTGCTTGGACCGCCGTGACGTTTCCAGAAGATGGGTATGTGTGGTTTGCCCTGAAGGATCCCTTAATTCTAAAACAGACAGTTTTCTGGCTTTCCAATGGTGGTCGCTACTATCCACCTTGGAATGGGCGGCATACCGGTGTGATGGGCCTTGAAGAAGTGACTTCATTCTTTCATTACGGTTTATTGCAGTCTGTCGAAAGTAATTTTCTTGCAGATCAGGGCCACGAAACTTGTTTCCATCTGGATCCCGCGGTTCCCATGGACGTGCGCTACATAATGGCTGTTGCCGAAATCCCTGAGGATTTTGATTGTGTTGAAACGATCAGTATAGGTTTGGATGGGGGCGCAGTACTGTTGAGGTCTACTAGTGGAATGGAAGTGAGCGTCCGCCTCGATCTGACGTTTCTTCAATCAGGCTAAACAAAGGTTTGGCTATTTGCGCCCAGGAGCTTGTTGGTCGTTCGGCGAATTTAGGTAATATCTGATCTGTCAATAGATTCACCTGAATCTGGGACATTTTCCGCCAAGATTACATGGATATTAGAGGTGTTGATGGTTATCATTCTTGTAAAGGGGCGATATGCAAACTATTCACTCCAGCGGACCGTAATAAGGCAAACGGTGTTTCATGATGCATCAACCATACAACGTTGATGGAATATGCCTAGTACTGGTGAGCAAGTGGTAAATGCCTTACTGGCCCGGGCACTGCGCGCACGTAATCCGCGTTGGCGCAAACATACCTCGGCAGAGCGAACAGGGATCCTCAGGGGCCAGCCCGGTAAGCGACCGGATATCGTCATCAGCCCGCCTGGTTCACAGACCGTAATCATAGAGACCGAGTTTATACCTGCATCTACGGTTGAGCAGGATGCGATTGAGCGGCTTGGAGAAGAGGTTACGGAGGGATCGCCGGGAAGTGTGGAGCACACGGTTGCGGTAAGGCTACCCATTGAGTTGCAATCAATGACCCAGTCACAGGGTGATGCTCTGCTTGAAACTGTGCAGTTTGAGTATTGCGTGTTCACCGATTTATCTCCTTACACGATTGGTGATGAACGTAGTCGCTGGCCCTCAGCGGGATGGCTCACAGGAAGTATAGATACGTTGGCGGAATGCATTGATCATCTGATGGTCTCTCAGCGTCTGATTGATGAAAGTGTGGAAGCTCTGGAGCAAGGTGTGGGCCGGGCGACCTCCCTGATTCAGGGAGATATTGCCAGCGGATATCCAGATACCCCTAGGAATATGGGGGGCATTCTGAATCAAAAGCCGGGCGAACAGACGTTGCGGATGGCAATGATGATCATCGCGAATGCCATGACTTTTCACGCAATGCTGGCCGGGGCCTATGATATTCCTTCTATTCGCAAGCTTTTGGAGGGACATGCTGGCAGCGGCACACCTATAGCAACTGCGATCTGGGAGGCGTGGAACGAGATACTCACCGAGATTAATTATTGGCCGATTTTCCATGTTGCTCAGCAGTTGCTGTTGGAAGTACCCTTGCGGATATTTCACCAATTAATTCGTGTTCTGAATGCATCAACAGCCAGGCTTTCTGAGTTGGGGGTTTCAACCCGTCATGATGTATGTGGTCGTCTGTTCCAGAGTCTGATCGCAGACCGGAAGTTTATTGCAACGTTTTACACGCGTCCGACGAGTGCGACGTTGCTTTCGGAGTTGGCTGTTGCCCGGATGCAACACGACTGGAAGGATTTGGATGGATACACTGGTTTGCGTGTAGCTGATCTATCCTGTGGTACAGGTACGTTGTTGTCGGCTGCCTACCGTGCCATTCTGTCTCGTTACCGGTTGGCGGGAGGAGATGACAGCCGCATCCATAGCACGATGATGGAGGAGTGCGTGATTGCCGCTGATATTATGCCGGCCGCGGCCCATCTGTGTGCTTCACAGCTTTCTGGAGCTCATCCTACGATAACCTTCAATCGTACCCGGGTTTACACGATGCCGTACGGTTCGCCAGATTCTGAGGAGACTGTGCATGCGGGAATTGCGATCGGATCATTGGATCTGCTGGATACAGCGAAGTTGTTTTCGCTTTTTTCTACGGGACGTAAACGGGTAGAGGCGCGGGGCGCGGAGACAGATGAGTCAACGATAGACTTGCCTCACGACTCGGTGGACCTGGTGGTCATGAACCCTCCATTCACCCGTCCGACGAATCACGAGTCAGCCACGGTTCCGGTGCCGTCTTTTGCGGGTTTTCAGACCAGCCGTGCAGAGCAGTCTGCTATGTCCCGACGGTTGAAAGAACTGAGAAAAGGGTTGCCCAATCCGGCTGGACATGGTAATGCAGGCCTAGCCAGCTACTTTCTTGATTTGGCTCATTTAAAGGTAAAACTTGGTGGGCTTCTGGCCTTTGTGCTTCCTATGACCATTCTACGAGGCAGTTCATGGGCGAAAGCACGCGAGCTTCTTGTCAGGCATTATGCAGACATTATCTTTGTGAGTATAGCTGCCCATGGGAACAAGGATCGTGCGTTTTCGAGCGACACGGGCATGGCGGAGGTCTTGCTCATAGCGAGGCGCTCGACAGACAGATCGGAGTGCATAGACAAGGCGCTGTACATCAATCTGTACTCTCAGCCAAGTAACATCCTTGAAGCTGCGATGCTGGCCGAGGTATGTGCACGCATACCATCGGAGACACCCTATGGGACGCTTTGCATTGGCGAAGATGTGGAAGGGGGCTTTGTACGAGGCTCCGTGCTGACGGAGGGCGGCTGCGGAGGGGTTCGTGAAATAAATTTGTCCGTACTGATGCGGAGACTCCAGACGGGCACATTAAAGCTTCCCCGGAGCACTACACAGTATCAACTTCCAGTGACGCGTTTGCACGAACTGGGTAAGCGTGGTTTGTTGGCTCGGGACATAAATGGAGGTAAGGATAAGAAAGGGCAGTATCGTGGTCCATTCACGATAGAACAGATCCGAGGTGTACCCAGTTACCCAGTGCTGTGGGCACATGCCGCTCATGCTGAACGCAGTCTTTTTGTTGCTCCAGACAGGCAGGCAATGGTGCGGCCTAGGTATGAGGATAGGGCAGAACAAGTTTGGCAGACCGCGACCCGTCTGCATTATACCGTAGATTTTCGGATCAATTCACAGAGCCTGACGGCCTGTCTGACTCGAAAGCCGGTGATTGGAGGCAGGGCCTGGCCAAATTTTAGATGCTATGAACCTGCGTGGGAGACTGTTTTGCTTTTGTGGGCGAATACTACGCTAGGTTTGATATCGTTCTGGTGGGACGGATTAAGGACGCAGCAGGGGCGTTCAGTTAGGAGCATCAGCATGTTGCCCCGATTACTGACCCTAGACCCGCGCCAATTGAGAGAAGATCAGATTGCACGCGCGCAGCAGATACTGGATCGGTTTGCTGATCGTACGTTTCTGCCAGCCAACGAAGCCTATCATGATGAGACGCGGCATGAGCTGGACCGGGCGGTCTTAGTAGAGCTGCTGGAATTACCCGAGTCTGTGCTGGCATCATTGGAAAATGTGAGGCTGCAATGGTGTGCAGAGCCCAGCGTGCACGGTGGGAAAGGTACAAGACCCGGAGCATAGCACTTCTTGACTGGAATTACCCCCTCACTCAAATGCGAGAGTCGTGTTTGGATCTTTGTACATCGCTTAGCACTGTTTATCTGTGAAACCTTTTGGGACCTTCTTCTTGGCACTCCCAGTTGGGAGCAGGGTTGTTTGCTGGACTGGCGCGGTTTAGTTGAAGTCATAATAGCCACTTGAAGTCTATCTGCTGATAACCGATTCCAGCAAGCGATGAATGCAGAGAATGGTTACTACATGTAGGTTAGGCATTTAAATGCATGATCTGCGGAAAATTGATGTTTTTAATGAAACACTCCAATTTTGATGCGAAGAACGCGTTGCTGCCGGGCTTCTTCAGTACTTGGTGCATTCATAGGCATCGATGATGGTTTTGACCAGGCTGTGTCGTACCACATTGATCTTTTTGAAATACAGAAGCTGATACCCTTGATATCCTGGAGAATGGACTGGGCTTCTACGAGACCACTCCGCTGTGCATCCCGAAGAGCTATTTCTGCAATATTTTCGGTAACAATGGTTCGACTGCTCACCCCCCAGTCATGTGAGAAACATCTTCATCTGTACTGCCGCTATGTTTTGGGCTTCATCCAGAATAACAAATGAGGAGTTCGGGGTACGGTCGCGTCATAGAGGCTAAGGAGACAATTTCTATAACATGATCCTCTGGATGCGTGGCAAGTTTTTGTGTTGGCAAAAATTCTTCCAGTGCATCGTACAAGGGACGCAAGGGAGTTTATTTGCAGTTGATCGGCTGTTCTGAGCCCGCTACAAGCGTGTTGTAAAACTATTACTGTTGTCGTCATTATTTGGTGTTGCGTTGTATTTTGAGACGTGCCAGGGCAACCACTCCCTCTTTACATCCCGAAATTTATTTTCAAAAAAATGCCTGATGAACATTCTCACTCGCGTGGTGGCTCCCATTCGCATGAGGGCGGTGGTTTGTTAGATGGTCATACGCATGACCTGCGAGGTACAAGCAAGCGGCGCCTAGTGTGGGCAATGGTTCTGATTGTCGGCTACATGGTGATCGAGATCGTAGCTGGCATTGTCTCTGGAAGTTTGTCTCTGTTGGCGCATGCGGGGCATATGCTGACGGATGCGTTTTGTATTGGGATAGCGCTGGTAGCAATGCATTTTGCCGAGAAAAAAGCCACTAAGCAGCACACCTACGGTTTCCAACGCTATGAAATCATGGCAGCATTGGCTAATGCATTATTGCTATGGCTGCTTGTTGGCGGTATTCTGATGGAGGCCTACGATCGTATTATTGAGCACGGACATGCTCACGATCATGGTCATGATCATACCCCCGATGGCTTGGTCATGACGATTGTTGGTCTATTTGGTTTTGTGGTCCATTTTGGAGCGGCGGTTATCTTGCACAAGTCAGTTGATCACAGCGTGAACGTCGCGGGGGTCTACCAACATGTAAGAGCAGATTTACTGGGGTCGGTCGCGATTGCAATCTCTGGGGGGCTTATTCTGTGGAATCCTGTGGAATGGCTTGAGCTGTGGGTTGATCCTGTGCTTAGTGTAATACTGAGTATTGTGATCCTTAGTGGTACTTGGGGACTGTTAAAACAGGTGTTCAGAGTTCTTTTGGAGGGGGTACCTAAGCACATTGATGTTCATGCACTCTGCCGTTCGATTGAAGCGCTACCGGGTGTAGTGGTTATTCACGACATACATGTTTGGACGCTTTCGCAAGGTAGTGATGCTTTGACTGCGCATGTGGTAATCGGTGAACATGTGACCGACCGGGAAGCAATGCTTGACCAGCTCAAGAAGATTATATCAGACCAGTACAAAATCAATCATATGACGATCCAGTTGGAGTCCAGTGTAGCGAGGTGTACCGAGGATCATCATGTAGACAATTTGCTTGCTCTAGCGGACTCCTGATCCTCATCTTTGATCAAGTACGGGGCGTTCTGGATTGAGCCTCCATGAACCTGATCTAGGCATTGTAGCATCTTCTGGTTCGGAAGCCAGGTGTACACAGCGGTTTCGTTGTCCTTGACGCACGTTTATTATTGTAGTGGACTTTTTGCATGAGGTTTCCCTGCTCTTGGTATTCAGGAGGGTTCGGAGTAGACTGCTTTTTTCGTTGTGAGCAACGCTTCCGCGGCGGTTTTCGCAGGCCGTTTCGCCTTATGTCTGTGGGGATAATTGCTGAGTTTGAGGCCCATGGACTCGAGGATATCACGTTGAAAAGGCGTGAGGTCTGCATTTTTTGAGCAGGATGCAAGGGGGATCGTTTTGTGGAAACACCGTCGTGATCCGACGCCGATGATTGCGTTTGACCTTGGCCGTGCCTCAGCGGTTGTAGACTCTTTCGGAAATTATGTCCATGAGTAACCCATCGTTACTTCCGTAGATCATGCATTTTAAATGCACGATCTACGGAGAATTCGTGTTTTTAATGAATATTCCAATTTTGATGCGAAGAACGCATCACTGCCAGGCTTCTTCAGTGCTTGGTGCGTTCATAGGCGTTGATGATAGCTTTGACCAGGCTGTGTCGTACCACATCTATCTTTTTGAAATACACGAAGCCGATCCCCTTGATATCCTTGAGAATGGACTGAGCTTCCACGAGACCACTCTGTTGTGCATCCTGAAGGTCTATTTGTGTAATATCTCCGGTAACAATGGTTTGACTGCTCACCCCCAGTCGTGTGAGAAACATCTTCATCTGTACTGCCGTTGCGTTTTGGGCTTCATCCAGAATAACAAATGAGGAGTTCAGGGTACGGCCGCGCATAAAGGCCAAGGGGACAATTTCTATAACATGATCCTCCAGATGCGTGGTAAGTTTTTCTGTCGGCAAAAATTCTTCCAGTGCATCGTACAAGGGACGCAAGTATGGGTCAACCTTATCGCGAAAATCTCCAGGCAGAAAGCCAAGTCGTTCTCCTGCCTCAACGGCAGGCCGGCACAGAACGATACGTTTAACTTTTCTGGCCTTCAGTGCTGCTACTGCAAGTGCAACGGCCATATAAGTCTTTCCGGTACCTGCCGGGCCAATTGCAAACACAATATCATTATTGTGCGAAGCTTCAAGCAATTTGGCTTGTCCAAGGGTTTTTGTCCTGATCATTCCCCCTGATGGCGTATATAACACCACAGCACCCACTTTCTTATTGGACTGGCGGGGATTTGCAGTTGCCATTGCCAGGATGGTGTCAAGATCTCCTGCGGTCACGGTTCCGTTACGGTCTGCAACGGAAGCCAATTCTTCAAATGCGTGCACAATTGAGTCAAGAGTAGTGCTGGGACCACGAAGGCGAACCTGATTGTCTCGCGCAACGATTTTAGTGTCTGGGAAGGCAGCCTCGATCCGTCTCAAGTGCACGTCATGTGTGCCGAAGAGTAAAAGGGGATCAGCGTGATCGAGCGTGAGAGTGGTTTCTGCCAATTGTTATGATGCCGGTGCCGGCGGGTGTACACTTCCCGAGTCAAACTGAACTGAAGTATAAAAGTGCCAAATGAAGCGTGCTTTGATTATAGAATTCACTAAAATGAATGGTGCAGGTAACGACTTCATCGTGCTGGACAACCGGTTCTATGAATTCTCCCTCCCGGAACTGTCCATGCTGGCACAGCAATCATGTCCGAGGCGGACTGGTATCGGTGCGGACGGAGTCTTGGCACTGGCTGCTCCGACGCACGCGGAGGCCGATTATAGAATGATTCACGTCAATGCGGATGGCAGCGAAAGTACCATGTGCGGCAATGGAGCGCGTTGCCTGGCCCGGTTTGCACATGAGAGTGGCATTAACAAGACGATTGCGCTCATGCAGACCGCCTCGGGATTATGTGAAGTACACGTTCCTGGTGAGGTGGACGCTTCTGTTCGCATCTATCTGGATGCCCCTCGGAACTACTGTGATTCCCCAAATTTGGCGAATCAGGTTCCAGATGGAATCCGTTCTGTACATTACTTGTGGCCTGGCACCGAACACTTGGTGTGCCTTGTGGCCGATGTAAGTCAACTACCGTTGAGCAGTTGGGGGGCTGCACTCCGCAGTGATCCGATGCTTGGGTCTGCGGGAGCTAACATAAACTTTGTGGCCATTGACTCCAATGCCGATAGCAAGCAGTTGCATGTGCGTACCTACGAGAAGGGCGTTGAAGCGGAAACCCTTGCCTGTGGAACAGGTGCCATTGCGAGTGCAGTGGTTGCACACAAGTCACGCCTGCTCATTTCAGACACCTATATTGTACAAATGCCGGGTGGCATGCTCAAAGTCGGTTTGGAAACAGACCGTGTATACCTAGAGGGACCCGCTGATAAGGTTTACCGTGGTTCAATGGAACTTACATTCCCCTTGCCTGAAACAGCAACACATTCCAGATACTTGCGTAACTGGAATACGGCTGACTCCGACAACTGAATACTCCCTTTAACATGAAACATATATTTCCAACTGTGAGCTGGTTGTTGCTGGTTCTGATTCTCGCAGCGGCTGATGGTTGCGGGAGTGATCCGAACGTTGAAGGTGCCCGCCTGGATCTTCAGAACAAGGACTACGGTCGCGCACTCAGCAACATCAACAAGGCCCTGGAAAATAATCCAGATAACTTAGATGCACTGTTGCTAAAGGGGGATATTATTTTCGAGATGTTACCCGATGTATATGATCAGGACGAGCGAACCGCGTATATCGGAGAGTTACTCGGTGCTTACGCCCAGTCTGTAATGCTGGACTCCGTCAATGCTCCACACAAAGATAGACAGCTTGCCATTCTGTACGTCAATGAGTTTACCTCAGCGATGGCAATCTATGAGGATGCAGAGCAGTTGGGTGGAAAGGAACGTGCGAGAGGGTTTATCGCAGCTGCCCGACGTTTCCGGAATGCTTCAATGGTAGCTCCGGATTCTATGGATGCTTTCATAAATGAAGCCTATGCATATTACGGTGCTGGAATGGCTAGTGATGCTGCTGAGACCTTTGAAGCGGCAATTTCCAATGGGCATACCAATCGTGAGCTATTCATTCAATTAGCACGGACATATGAGTTGATTGCCACTGAGTCGGCAGCTCCCCAAGCACAACCTAGATATTATCGTGAAGCAGTCAGGACGCTCAGCGAAGCACGTAAGCATTATCCAGACGACGGCGAAATCCGAAAACTCCTGCTGAATGCATATGCTATGGCGGATATGAGTGACGCTGCATTGTCCTTTTTCGAAGAGATGCATCCACTGGAGAAGGACAATAAAATATTCCTCTACAACTATGGAACGTTACTGCTGCGCCGGCAGAATTATGAGGAGGCCATAGATAAGTTGTCGGATGCGGTTGCGCTTGATTCGTCCTATACGAACGCGTTGTTCAACCTTGGAGCGGCCTACGTTAACAGTGGTTTTGGTGTGGATGAGCGTTACCAGGCCGTGGAGGACTCATTACAGGATAGCAGCAGGTTTGCCTCACAGCAAATTACTCAAATGGAAGCCCGGAAGAGTGAACTTGGACAGTTGAAGCAGCAATTGTTCGGACAGGCAATCAAATACTTCGAAGCGGCCAATGATCTGGTAGAGCGCGATCTGGGAGATACCAGTGATATCTGCGACGCGCTGTACAGGGCTTATATGCAGACCAACCAGCGCTCTCGCGCAGAAGAGGCCCGGGCCTGCGCTGAACGATAGAGCACGCAATCTTTGCCCGAGCGATCGGGTGCCCGTTTTTAACAATTAACTCATCCAACGCATGCGTTTTGCAACGCGGGCTGTACACGCCGGGCAGCGCCCGGACCAGGCAACCGGGGCGGTTATGCCCCCTATATATCAAACGGCAACTTACGTGCAGCCGCCTGAGGGCAAGACAACTGCATACGAGTATGGTCGGGCTACCAATCCAACAAGGACAGTACTTGAGAGCAACCTTGCGAGTTTGGAAGGTGCATCGCATGGCATAGCTTTCGCATCCGGGATGTCTGCGACGGATGCTATTCTGCGGGCACTGCGTCCAGGAGATCATATTGTTGCCTCAGAGGACATGTATGGAGGCAACTATCGTTATCTGAAGCTGGTACTGGCTCCGATGGGCGTGAAGGTTACGTTCACTGATCTAACAAGTGTTGATGTGTTTGCGCAGGCGGTCACGCCTCGGACGAAAGTGATCTGGGTCGAGTCCCCGACAAATCCATTGATCCAGATTGTTGATCTTGGTGCAGTTTGTGCGTGTGCGCAATCAGTCGGCGCCGCCTTGGTTGTTGATAATACTTTCGCCTCGCCATACTTGCAGCAGCCACTTTCTTTAGGAGCAGATCTAGTCCTGCATTCAACAACGAAATACCTTGGCGGCCATTCGGATATCGTCGGAGGCTTCGTTTGTACCAATAACCGGGAATGGGCGGAACATCTACGTTTCCAGGTCAAATGTGTGGGTGCGATTCCCGGGCCGATGGACTGTTTTTTAGCGCTTCGAGGCACAAAAACTCTTCATATCCGCATGGAGCGTCATTGTGCTAACGCTCGTAAGATTGCCGTATATCTGGACAGACATCCCAAGGTAGCACGGGTCAACTACCCCGGGTTGGAATCACATCCAGGACATGCCTTGGCTAAGTCACAAATGAATGATTTTGGTGGCATGCTATCCATGACGCTCAAGATATCTTCATCAAGCGAGGCGAGGAGGGTGTTGCAATCTCTGCGCGTGTTCGCCTTTGCAGAGAGTCTTGGAGGGGTAGAAAGCCTTGCAGGGCATCCGGCGACCATGTCACACGGTGCACTTAGCCCCGAGGAACGGGCTCAGCTAGGAGTGACGGACAACCTAGTGCGGTTATCTGTTGGGATTGAGGACGCCGATGACTTGTTGGAGGACCTGGAGCAGGCGCTCAGTAGGATTTAGGCGGTCTGTCACGCACCATCGCTTTTCAGGATTCACGTTGGGCCTACTGTTGAGGCAGCAGATCCGTTCGCAAATCTTCGATTTTAGCGGACTCACGCAGCGAAGAGATCCAGTCTCTGAGCACAGCAGTCTGTTGCTCTCTGGACAGGTCAACCCGCAGGTTGTCCAACTCTTCATCGGAGATCTCATTTGGCTCGAATACAGCAGTTACGCGCACCACGTAGACCCCATTTTCTCCTTCTATCACACCAGAATCCTCCTCCGCTTCCAGACCCAGCACTACACCAACGAAATGATAATCACGCCCTAATCCGCTAATGATGGGGTTCTGGAACGATACACCGGATGCAATTTGCGGTGTAATGACGAGTGCATCGGCAAGGCCGTCGTATCCACCAGACTCATATGCTTCCTGTAGTCGGGCAATCTGATAATCACGTTTCTTCTGGAGGAGGGCAAGCTGTCTTACCTGGATCTCGACCGTTTCGAGCGGCTCATATCCGGCTTCTTCGATATCAACCACCTGAACAACGAGAGCTACTTCATCGAGTTCAATAACGGGACTGATATCTCCGATGTCTGAATCGCGCAGAAAAGCTTCCATCGCGAAACTCTGACCAAAGCCAGGGATCGCCGTCTGCCCGTCCTGGACCTGCAAGGTCTGGATTTCGATGTTTCGCCGGCCAGCCTCACTCACGAAATCACCTTCCTCGTCGGCGTAGTAGGCCAAGTCTTCCAGTGATTCCTGGATGCTGTTCAGCGTCGCAACAGAGGCATCAATGGTATATGCCAGTTGCGCCAGTTGCACATCCACTGTTGCACGGTGGTTCACTTCGATCAGGTGTAAACCAAAGTCTGTCTCAACAGGACCGACAAGTGTTCCGACACTTGCACCGAAGGCTGCATCCTCAAAGGGTTCCACCATCCTGCCAGGCCCAAACCAGCCCAGATCTCCGCCATTGGAGCCGCTGCCAGGATCATCACTCATTTGGGCTGCAACAGCAGCAAAATCCTCACCGGCCTGTATTCTCCTCCGAATATCCTGTAATGCGGCTGGGTTCTCTTTATCGTTCAGGAGAATGTGACGGGCACGAATATGAGTATCTTCTGCGGGACGCGTATCGGTGACTTTGATCAGCCGTGCCTGACCATTAATGATCACTGGTCCTATCACGTCACCGGTCTGTGGCGCGTCACCCTGTTCAAATAACGCGCTCGCTATTTCTGGTGCCAAGGTGGAAGCGGCGAGGAAGTTGTCTGACCAGCCAATTTCACTTCCCGACTGAGCAAGGAACAACGAATCGTTTTCGGCTTCTCCTAATCCCTGCTGCAGGCGTTGCAGCTCCCGCATGATTGCAAGGGTATCCTCACTTGCAGGTAGCCGCGACAGCGATGCAATCTGGATGGAATACAGGCGTTCGCGGGCATAATTTTCACGATTATCTGAATAGTATCGTGACACGTCGCGGTCGGTCACAGAAACTAAAGAATCAGGCACGTCCGCATACTGTAAGAGGAAGAACTCAGCATCTGCCCTTTTTTGTTCCAAGTTCCAAGCGCCCCTTGCATCAACATCCGAGACGCGCACTATGGCTTCCAGAAGCTGATTGAACCGCTGTTGGCGGCGATCAAGCCGAATAAACTGTTCTATTTGAATCAGCGTCTGCTGCTGTGCGGGATCATCAATAACGTTCTGTAGAAGTGCACGGTTGATGCCACCTGCGCCGTCGGAGAAATTCTGACGTATGATCCAGTGGGGGTTTTCACCAAGGATCAATTCTCTGACCTCGGTATCACTGACTGCAACACCGATATCGTCCATCACGTGTTCTCGCAGAGTGTTTTCCACCAAAGCATTGAAGGCCCGTTCACGCTCAAACTCTAATTGCTGCGGTGTTACGCTGCCATTGTTGGTTCGCCTGATCTGTTCAAGTTGTGCTTCCAACTGCCGACTGTAAACCTCGCGGGTGATGGGGTCACCATCAACGATGATGACTTTGCCCAAGGGATCCGTGCCGATAGTATCGAAAACTCCAGAGTCCTGGAGCACCCACAGACCACCGAAAGAGATCACGAGAACCCACAGGACGACGCCTGTGTTTTCCCGCATGCGATTCATTGTACCCATTAGGCGACTATGCTTTGTAAGGGCTTATATCCTGATCAATAACTCAGACCTGAGCGATAAGAGGATCCACATGTACTACTTTGCGATCATTGCGTCCGTTTGCAAACCGAACGACCCCTGTCGTACGGGCAAAGAGCGTATCATCACCTCCCCGACCGACGTTATTGCCTGGATGGACGCGGGTACCTCGTTGCCGCACGATGATGCCGCCGGCCAAAATCTGTTGTCCGGCGTAAACCTTGACGCCAAGCATCTTGGGCTTGGAGTCACGGCCATTTTTGGTGGAGCCTACCCCTTTCTTGTGTGCCATATTATTTTTAGGTCAATCGACTTCTCCAGTAGAAAGTGACGCGATCCGAATTTGTGTATACCGTTGGCGGTGGCCACGTTTGACCTTGTACCGCTTGCGGCGCTTTTTCTTAAAGACGATAATTTTATCCCCCCTTACATGTTGGATTACCTCACCAGACACGTGTGCGCCGTCTACATGAGGGCGCCCCACCTTAACTTCATCGCCGTCGGCGAGTAATAGGACCTCCGAGAACCGGAGTGTATCTCCTTCGTTGGCCTCGGCGGTATATGGGATAAAGAGTGTATCCTTTTCGGCGACGCGATACTGCTTCCCGCCGATGCTGACAACTGCAAACATTGATTACCTACTTTGCTTAGGGAGCGCTGTGATTGGCGCGAAAGTTTTCCGGCAGCCCAGTGGAATGCCCGAACATAAACATAGTTCCTTTTCTAATTTTGATGACACTGATTGATCCATCTACGGGGGAACGCTTGCGCGTGGGCAAGGTGCTGTGCATTGGTCGTAATTATGCTCGACATGCGGTGGAGATGGGATCTACTGTTCCCAAGCGCCCCGTAGTATTTCTTAAGCCATCGACTGCGATTGTGCGCACGCAGGGCACCGTGGTACTTCCTGAAATGACTTCCAATGTACATCACGAAGTGGAGTTGGTGGCAGTGATCGGACCGGGTGGCAGGAGTATACGAGAAGCCGAAGGTCTTGATCACGTAGCGGCATATGCTGTAGGTCTGGACATGACCGCACGGGATCTTCAGTCCGAGGCGAAGAAGAAGGGGAAGCCATGGAGCGTCGCAAAGGGATTTGATACGTTTGCCCCGCTTGGGCCGCTGATCCATGCGAATGAGGTTGCGGATCCTCAGGCGCTGACACTATCACTGAAAGTGAATGGTACGGTCAGGCAGCATGGGCACACAGGTGACATGATTTTCACCGTTGCCAGTCTCATATCATACTGCTCGAGGATATTCACACTGGAGCCGGGAGATCTATTGTATACTGGTACACCGGAAGGTGTTGGTCCGGTGATGCCGGGAGATCGACTGGAAGCAGGCTGTACGGGATTGCCGCCGCTCACAGTTAAAGTTGTTTGAGCGCGAGTGCAATAGACTCAACGGCAGTATCAATGTCCGTAGAGCAAACATCCCTGTGGACCGTAGCCCGTATCGTAGCTGGCCCAATGGGCACCATAGCGACTCCTTCGGAATGCATGTGTTTCAGCAGAGGGTCCGTCGGGTGTCCCCGCAGATTGATGAGTACAATGTTTGTTTCAGGAGGGCGTACATCAAGACTATCCAGCGCGGCCAGCCCCTCTGCCAGATGTCGGGCATTGGCATGATCCCGCTCCAGATCACCCAGGTGGTGCTCCAAGGCATATAGGCCGGCTGCTGCCAGGATGCCTAACTGGCGCATTCCTGCTCCCAACTCTTTCCGACGTCGATGTGCGCGCTTAATGGTCTCTCTTGTACCGGCAAAGACCGATCCGACCGGAGCTCCTAATCCCTTCGAAAGACATACTGTGACTGTGTCAAAGGGGGCCGCATAGTCCTTTACCGGAATGCCGGTTGCGACCGAGGCATTCCACAATCTGGCACCATCAAGGTGGCAAGACAGCCCGCGGCTGTGCGCATAATTCGCCAGCTCTGTCAGTGCCGGGAGCGGGTAAAGCAGTCCGCCAGCGATATTAAGTGTATTCTCTAGGCATAACAGGGCGGAGCGGGACTCCCAGTAATGTCCGTATCGTAATGCACCGTGCAGTTGCTCCTTGCTGAACCTGCCCTCCTGACCGTCGATAGGATGTAGTGTAACACCACACAAGCTGCTCGCCGATCCAGACTCGTAGTTGAAAATGTGGCTTTGCCGATCAAGAATCACTTCGTCCCCCGGGCGGGTGTGAACATAAATCCCCAGTTGATTGCCCATCATGCCCGAAGGCACAAAGAGGGCAGCCTCTTTACCGAGCATAGTGGCAACGGCGTTCTGCAACGCGATGGTTGTTGGGTCTTCGCCAAACACGTCATCCCCTACCTCGGCTGCTGCCATGGCACGACGCATGCCCGCAGATGGGCGTGTAACCGTGTCACTGCGCAGATCGATCATTACCCATCCCGCGTGATTTCTAGAATTTTCAAATGCAGCTTACCCGCGGGCACATGAACAACGGCCTCGTCTCCTGCGCTCTTGCCAAGGAGTCCCTTCCCAATTGGACTGGTGATGGATATCAGTCCCCTGGATACGTCTGCTTCCGGTGCAGAAACAAGTTTTACGACTTTCTCCCCTCCTGTACGCGAGTTTCTGTATCGCACTATTGACAGGATACGGGCTGTTGAAGTGTCGACCTGCTCTTCGTCAATCAGCCGCGCGTCAGCCAAGGTTTCTTGCATTTGGGCAATGCGTGCCTCAAGCTTTCCCTGCGCCTCTTTGGCTGCATCGTACTCAGCGTTTTCCGATAGATCGCCATGTGCACGCGCCTCTGCTATCTCGTTCGAGATGCGTTTGCGATCTACTGTCCGCGCATGATGGAGATCTTTCCTGAGCTTCTTAAGGGCTTCTTCAGTTAGATAAACAACTGCCATTCAGATGATTGATTTGAGGTGCTACCACCCCACGCGCCGTCTGGTAGAGGTAGAGCGGGATGGTTGACGTTCTGGTGTGACAGGAGTGGATACCAAGGGTTCGGCTAAAACACGTCGAGCAGCCCAGTAGGCTCCATTCCAGTAAGGGTCGTCCAGTCTTGCAATGGAAACCCCATCATCTGGCCAGGAATGCACAAACTCCTGAGAACCAAGATAAACCCCCACATGCCTCGGCATACTTGTGGGTCGGAAGAATACAATATCTCCGGGCATGAGGGATGAGCGTTGGACCTCTTCCCCAAACCCTAGCTGTCGCGCAGTAGAGTGCGGGAGTGATAATCCCAGTATCTGGTCGGCAATCACCAAAACAAGCCCGGGGGCATCTATTCCGGATCGGGAACTGCCGCCCTCGAGATGAGGAGTGCCTTGCCAGGTAGTTGCCAGTGTACGCAACTCGGACTCGATAGCTGCCGAGGGTATAGCACTGGTCGTCGAAACCGTCTCCGGCTGTGTAACGAGCGCCCGAGGCTGATAGCAGCCTGCAAGGCAGATCGCACTGGTTAAGACGATGAGTACACGCATGGGATGACACATTTTACTCGCCAGCAGTATAACTGCCGAGTAGTACACTCAGACAGCAAATTCGGTTCACAACGTTACACAAGCCTGCCATGCCATATCCAGAGCATTTTGTATCCCCAATGCGTCAGGAGCTTACTCGATTGGGTGTTGAGGAGTTGAAAACTGCCGCAGATGTTGACACTGCATTTGATATGAGTTCAGATCAGACGCAGCTTCTCGTAATCAATTCTGTATGCGGATGTGCGGCAGCCATGGCGCGTCCGGCCGTTGCTTTAGCAATGCAGCACACAACGAAGCCGGATCGGGTGGTGACTGTTTTTGCAGGACAGGATCTTGAGGCAACCGTGCGTGCGCGCGATTATTTGCTGGGTATTCCTCCTTCCTCTCCTTTCATGGCCCTCATTAAAGGGGGGGATGTAGCGTACGTAATTGAACGGCGGCACATTGAGGGGCGTAGCGCTCAGGCTATTGCATTGGATCTGGTTGGAGCATTCGACCGATTTTGTGGGACGGACGCTACGGCGGACGATGGCCCGGAAAGTCCAGAAACGATGGGTAGCTATGCTGAGAGCCCAATATCCTCGTCATTTCGTTCGATAATACGCTGAGCGGCAGAACTGCTTCGCAGTTACTGATGTGCTCGCACCGGGGGTGACAGGTTGCCTCTATTCACGTGATGTCCAGCAACCACTGTGGGTCAGTGCGCTTACGCCCACTGACCCGGTCCTTTTTCTAGGAGTCAGTCCCTGAAAATCTCTAAGACGGATACCGTTTGTGAACTGAGGTGTTTTTAGACTAGAGACCCAGATCACGTTTTTTGAGCAGGAAGAGTCCTTCGTCAATACCGGTTACGGCAATAGTACCGCTTTCGAAGTAAGGATAATTGCTCCATGAGCCGATAAAGCCGGGGGCATCCGGAATCAGTGTGACCATATCAAAGTGGCCGACTTCCACCGGATTGCCCCGGTCGCTGATATCGAATATACGCAGGCCGCTGGCGTAATTAGATTGGTACATAAGGTCGCCCTGGATGTACAGGTTATGGTCACTGGAGGTGTTTCCGGAATAATATTCGCCGGCCAACTGCGGATCCTCCAAATCTATGACATCCCATACGAGCGTACGGGTTCCGTCTATGTTACCGCTCATTTCATCGAGCTCATCATTCATATAGTAGAAGGTGTGGTCTTCTGTAAGCCAACCCTGGTGTGCATAGGCTACACTGGGATAACTGGCATTGGAAAGCGCAATCGGATTTTCCTTGTCCGTAACGTCAGCAATACTGAGTGCAGTCTCGTTTGAATTGAAGCAGATCTCGTGATTTTGATATCTGGTATCCGGGCCTTCATAGATCACACACTGTGCATCGTGGCTGTATCCAGTACCACGGCGGCCTGTTTCGGTGTCCGAAAAACAACCGGTAAACTGTGGGTTTAATGGATCTGTGAGATTCACCATATGCAATCCACCCCCGCACGTTTCTCCGCTACCACCGGCACCCACTATGTAGGCATAGCCGCTGGCTTCGTTGATTACGATATTATGCGCGCTGCCGACTCCGTCGTAAACCGTGAGTGGCGAAAAATCTGCGGGCATTTCCTGTACATCGCGCAGTGTACGCAAATCGAATACTTGCATACCATGGGGCCCGGCCCCATCTGCGACAATAAAGGCGTGATCATTGTACACTTTGATATCGCGCCAGCTGCTCGGGCGTGCACCTTCGGTCAGAGGCAGATCACCAACGAAGACGGGCATTGCAGGGTCGGTGATGTCAACGAATGCGGTGCCGTCAGTGCGGCCGACGAGTGCATATTCTTTGCCGGTTTCGGGGTCGGTCCAGCCCCAAATGTCGTTCATGCTCGTACTTGAACTACCGCCAAGATCCTTGATGGACATGAAGGAAAGCATATCGACATTATTGCAGCCGAACTGGTCTGCCTGTCCATCGCTGCAGTCAGCGGGGCCGGAGCTGGCCAATGCAATTTCCTGAACCATCGCAAGCCGTCCTGTACGATTCAGGTTCGCATCTGTAAAGACTATAGCTCCGAGTCCGTAGTTCGGGCTGGAGGCCAGGAATGCGATCCGATCTCCATGGAAAGCGATAGCGCGCCCAAGCCCGCCCTCTGAATCGTGGGACTCGAGGGTGGCATTAAGCACCCATGTATCACCATCCTTGGCGTACTTGTTCAAACCGGTATCTTCATTTACCAGCAGAAACGTTTCGGCTGCCTGCATGGTGATTCGGCCGAACGCCGCACCTTGTATACTCATGAGACTATCCAATGCTACACTGGTCGACCATACGCCTGCGTCGTCTTTCATCAATTCGAGTACAGGTCCAGTAGCAGAGGAACCAGCAAATCTGACGGGTCCTTCTTCCCGTTCTCGACGATCTCTGAAGGACAATCCAGGGGCAGCCGCGAGAACATTACCGGAACCTAGTGTGGAAAGAGATCTCCCGAACCTGTAATTCCCCGGAGACGTGAACTCTGCTTCTTGCACATATCCATCTTCGGAGTGTGAGAAGACATATACGGCGCCTGCCAGATCATCACGATTGGGAGCACCGACATAAACATGCTCTCCATCGGTGGCTACGCTGCCGCCAAAACCATCATCTTCCCCAGGCATGTCTGCCACAATCGTATACGTGGATGGAGAGTCCGAACCGGGGCCATGAATAACACGTACCGAATTGTTGCCCGGTGCTCCGATCACCAGCACGTCACCGTACAAATCCAAAGCAGACCCAAACCCGGAGGTGGTATCGGGGCCGGTTTCGATGGCAGCCATCGTCCAGACTGTCTCGTTTCGCTGGTATATAAATACCTGTCCAGTGCCATTTTCGTAGTTTGGAGCACTGATCACCAATAGGTCACCGTCAAGAACTACGCTTTGTCCAAACGCTGAGCCTGGGGCGGCTTCCGATACCAGGAGTGTATTTGAATGACTCCATTCGCCGTCTACCTGATGAAAGATCTGGAGGGCTGCGGAGTACTCATCGGTGGCCGGTTGCGCGGAAATGAGCTCTCCATCCCCCAATACCATACCGGGCGAAAGGCGCTGGCTGGTTTCCTGAGCAAAGGTTTCTGTTACAAACAGGCATAAAAGGAGCGTGAATAGAAGCCGCATGATGTTCAGTGGCGTTTGTTGGAAATTCAACTGGGAACAAACATATACTTAAAAGCCCTTAAGAAGGTTGCCGGTCCTTTTGTGGCTGAATTCAAAAGTGCTTTTGAGCACGTTTGAGGCGTGGGGTAGCTTTTTGGCCGCCTATGCTTGAATTCGAAAGGTATTCTGATAGGGAATTATGTACTTAGGCTGTACTAATTTCACGGGTCACAGGGGTCTTCAGTGAGAATGCCCTTCGCCGTGCAGATGCCCTGTATATTGCAAGGATAACCAATGATTGTCTTGGTATAAAGCTATGTAATTCTCGCAAGGAGTAGGTAGCATTGCTAAGATGTTTTCGCCGCGCCGCTACGAACGCTGGGCAGACTCCCGCATCCAGTCCACCTGTAACTCAATAACACTATGAAATGGCGAACCTGGAATAAGTGGAAAAACAGAATGCAACCAACTCCTAAAGCATCAAATGAAACCTCCACAAAGTAACAAAGACACACTAGCTGAAGCAAAATGGGAAATCGTAGATGGTGTCTGCCAGAAAACACCTATTTCGGCTGAGTTAAGGGCGTCATGGCCCTGGTTTGCGTACGTCTGAGGTATCAATTCGAGGGGGTGGTGGCTTGGTC
>MPNB01000166.1 GCA_002238805.1 Rhodothermaceae bacterium bin80
ATACCCTCCTCGGAGGCGATTCTTGGGACGAGGGCAGAGCGAAACGTAACCCGCTGTAGGACTGGACTGCACATGAGGGATGGGTAACCTGGAATCTACCTCAACCAACCCGGAAAATATGCGAAAACCATCTCGCTTGTAGCCCCAATCGGGAAGGCGAACTCGCAGATTCCGTCTCACACCGGAAATCCTGACTCCGCACAACCAAAGACGCACATTGTCGCCTTGGGGAAACTTATAATGAATAATATGGGCCAACCTCTACCTTCATTACGTGCTGGACCTATGGTTCAAGGCACAGCGCAAATCACGAAACATTGGAGGCGAGTCGTATATGGTCCGCTATGCGGACGATTTTGTGGTATGTTTTCAGAACAAGGAGGCAGCGGAGCGTTTTCTTCGGGACCTGCGGAAGCGATTGGAGAAATTCGGATTGCGTCTGCATCCTGACAAGACCCGACTGATTGAGTTTGGTCGTTTTGCAGAGAGAGACCGAAAGAAGCGCGGAGATAGCCGTCCCAAGACCTTTGATTTTCTGGGTTTCACACATTATTGTCGTAAGACACGGAAAGGACATTTCGGGTTAGGACGCAAGCCAATCGCGAAGCGCATGGCGCGTTTTGTGAAACGTATCTATACGAAGCTCCGGCAACGGATGCATCAACCGGTGCACCAGACGGGGAAATGGCTTGGACAGGTGCTCAATGGATGGCTGAATTACTATTCAGTTCCATGGAGTTTGCCGTCTCTACGGAGGTGCTACAAGCGCCTGAGATGGGTCTGGCTGCGCGTACTACGCCGACGATCCCAACGGGATCGAACGACATGGAAGCAACTGGAAACGCTGATAGAGCGCTATTGGCCGAAGCTGACTATCCGCCACGACTGGCCGGCAAGACGATTTACCGTCATGCATGCGAATGCAACCCAAGGGAGGAGCCGGATGCGCTAACGCGCCCGTCCGGATCTGTCCGGGGGGCCCGGGGAAACTCGGGTCCCTACCGGCATCCTCAAATCCATCAAGACCATCATCTTCTTGGTTATCAATCAGATAGTCGGCCACTGCATCGAAATCCGACTTAGTCTTAAAGTATAGCATCCCATCCTTGACCTGTGGTACTGACGGAATTTCCGATGAAGCAGAAACTGATGAATTCTCAGGTAGAGAATCAACCTCCACCATATTCTCGCATCCTACTAAAATCAATAATGCTACGGCAACACTACCAACTAATCGCGATCTGCGTCGCAGTAACGATTTATTTAGTACGCGTGGAGTCAACCTGCAATCTGTTTAATCATTTTGCTTTCTCGTTTTTGTGATTCGAGGTAGGCTGCAATAATGAAAAAGGATTGCATTGAAAAACTCCTCCGCCCCCGCAGCTACGAACCAGCCTTTACTGTGCCAACTGCTGATGGTTCGTACTCAGCTAACTGTTTTACCTGATTACTGTCTCCATAACGATGATACCCATTTTATTCATCACGATTTGGATACAGGCTACAAAGCGTGAATTTGGTTGGGGGGGCGTCAGGATTTCTGGTGCGGGATGAAAAGTAAGCTATAGCTGTCCAGCGACAATTAAAACTTTCCTCTCAGTTCCATGGGACGAATGGAGTTTTCGTGCGTGTGAACGCGCGAATTATTTTCCATTCAGTCTCTGGCGATGATTACGGATCAGCAAGCAAAACTTTTAGACAAGTTGGTGAACAAGGACAAAATGTCAGTCAAAACAGCCGCTGCGAAGGCGGGCATGAGCCCGCCGTCGGCACGTAAATATCTTCATTCGGGGAAGCTTCCGAGCGCGCGAGATTATCGTCGTACGCATCGAACGCGTACGGACGTATTTGCCCAGGTTTGGGACGAAGTCGTGGGGTACTTGTAGGCGAATTCGGGGCTTGAAGTGAAAGCTTTGTTTACGCATTTGCAACGCAAGTACCTGGATCAGTTTACGTCTGGACAGTTACGCACCCTACAACGTCGTGTGAAGGTATGGAGGGTGCAGGAAGGCCCCCCGAAAGAGGTCTATTTCGAGCAGGTGTATAAATCTGGGGATCGGGCTCAGTCCGATTTCACCTGCATGAACCGTCTGGGCGTGACCATCCAGGGCGTGTTCTTTCCCCATAAACTGTATCACTTTGTGCTGACTTACTCCAATTGGGAATCTGGCATGATCTGCCATTCCGAGCGTTTTGAGGCGCTCAGTGCAGGACTGCACAAGGCGCTATCGCAGCTGGGCGGTGTCCCACGACTGCACCAGACGGATTCGATGAGCTGTGCGGTACGCAATCACCGAGGCGCTGAGCGCGGCAGTTTCACGGAGTACTATAAAGCCCTGGCGCGTCATTACGGCATGGAGGTGCGGCATACGCAGCCGCGGAGTCCGCATGAGAATGGCAAGATTGAACAGTGGCATCATCGATTCAAGCGCGCGCTGGAGAATCAGCTCATTCTGCGTGGGAGCTGCGATTTTGCCAGTCGGGTGGAGTATACCGAATTTTTGGATACGCTGTTTCAGCAGTTGAATGCGTCCCGGCAAGCACGTCTCAATGAAGAACAAGCGCACTTGCGTGCATTACCTTCGCGACTGTTGAAGTTCCATCGGCGCTGTACGGTGCGGGTCTCCAACGGCAGCACGATTCGTGTACAAAAGAACCGGTATTCGGTCCCAAGTCGACTGATTGGGGTTCAGGTTGAAGTCCGCGTGTATGGTGCATGGATTGAGGTGTGGTACGCCCAAAAACAGATGGTGCGGATGCCGCGTCTGCACGGAGAGAATCAGGTTTGGATTGACTATCGTCATATCGTGCATACCCTGGTCCGTAAGCCCGGGGCCTTCGCAGACTACCGCTATCGTGCCGAATTATTCCCCAATTCAACGTTTCGCAGGGCGTATGACGCACTCAGACGCACGCATACGGCCCCGATCCGGGCCGACCGAGGCTATCTGGCCATTTTATATCTGGCTGCAACGCAGAGCGAATCCGGGGTAACCCATGCCCTGGAACAGTTGCTGAAAGACAAGAAGCCTCTGACCAAGGCGCAGGTGCAGGCGTGGTTGCGTGATCCGATTCCGGCCTCCTCCGTTGTGAATGTGGCCTTGTATGACCAGCTGTTGGATCAACTTGCGACGGTGGGAGGTGTGCAATGAAGACGCGGACAACCCAAGAACTGGAGCGTGCCTTGTGGACTGGATTGAAAGAACTCCGGATGCCTGACATTCGGAATTCTTTTCAGGATGCGGCCCAGCTCGCCCGGCAGGAGTCGTTGAGCTTTGAACACTTTTTATTGTCCCTCGTGGAGCGGGAACAGCAGGCGCGTACCCACAATCGCATCTAACGCGGACTTCGAAGTTCCGGCTTACCGCTGGAAAAGACCTTGCCCATCTTCGCCACTCCGTTTGACGAGTTACTGATTTCGGTGCTCATTTTCCCCATTTTTCCGTCTAAAAGGGCCGATTTTGCCCCGAATTCATGCGTTTTGACCCAAATTTCGCGGGTTTTTTCGC
>MPNB01000167.1 GCA_002238805.1 Rhodothermaceae bacterium bin80
GCTACCGGGGCAAACGGCTCCCGCGACAGTTTGCTGTTTGCTATAGAAGTATTCTCTCCGGTGGCCGCCGAGCATGAATCGTTGCCAGAGTCTTTTGCCGTGCACGGCAACTATCCCAATCCGTTCCAAGAGTCCACGCGCCTTGTGTTTGATCTTCCCTGGCCTGCCAGCGTGACGGTCGAGGTCATGGACATAACGGGCCGGCGCGTGTTTACGGTGCCAGCAGCCGGGAAAGCTGCGGGATGGAAGCACACGATACCGCTGAGCGGCCGTGGGATGCCCTCCGGCTTGTACCTGTACCGCCTGACTGCTACTTCACCGGAGGGAAACTCCGTTCACACAGGCAAGTTCATGCGCATAAGGTGAAGGGCCGACAGTAGGAAGCTAGGCGTCGGAAAGGAACACACGCCAAAGTTCAACAAAAGCGGTCCCAGTCCCCGACCTTTTCGTCGGGGAAGCCAGACCCCGAAATGGCCTACGCGCTGCTGGAGGGAAGCCAGGGCCGGAATCACCTACACTTGTTGCTAAAATTCACCAGGCTATTGACCTGCTCAAGGAATATCGTGTCACGCTAATCTCCGCAGCGGTTACCGGCAGGATCAACGTTCAGGAGATGGCAGCATAACACTGCATATATCAGATCACACGCACGAAAACTCCATTCGTCCCATGGAACTGAGAGGAAAGTTTTAATTGTCGCTGGACTCACCGCAATACCGAACCCTTTGAACAGGTTACATGAATCTCAGCCGTAAAAGCCGTCTTATCTTGCTTGATCTCCGAAATCTCCCAAGGAGATTCAATCCCTATTAGATGATTAATGTCTTGTATACGTAGTCCCATCGTCGGTAAATGATTGTTGATTGATTTCGTCACAAAAACGCAGCTAAGATAACAACGAAATCAATCCCGAATCTATTCCAGCACATACTTGTTCATCCTGATTCTGACACCAAACCCACTTAAAAAGCGGAAGCCCCAATATAATAACCACTATGAGGTGCGGGTTAGCTACCTGTGCTTGTGGTGAATAAGCGGGACTTCCCATTCCGTGCCTATCCAGGCACTGGGTTCGTTGGGTGATAGATGCAGGCCCGACACCTGTGCATCTATCAACGACGGCAAAATAAAATCGTGGAATATTCTTCTTGTCTTTGCAACAATATCTCTTGCATCATGTGATACTTTTGGAGAAAAACCTATTGACTATAGCGGACGGTATTCAGGAGGAATAGATCAAAAGTGGATTGAGCCGAACCGGAGCGGAGGATTAACAGCATACACACTCACAATCGGGTATCAATGGAATGTCGTTCATTCTGGGGAACATATAACGATTACAGGCACGTATGACAATCCAGGAGTATTGGAGACTAAACCTCCTTCGTTTTCTACCATGAGATGTGTATTGTCTGCAAACCAGAACTTAGAGCGTACAAGTACTAAGAAAAATGTTTGTAAGATTGGGGAAGGTAGTTTAATGCCGACACGAATCAATAACTACTTAGAGAATAGATGCGATGGGGAAATAGGGTTGGAGAACATATCGGATACGGAATGGGTTACTTTTCATAGCGATCCGATTTATGAAATAAGGATGGGAAGTTTTTACTATGACCTTATTGGTAGTCGTAAATGTAGTTTCATTAGAGTTTCGGGCAGTCTTGTGAAAGAATAGACTATATTAGTACAATGAAGAAGCGCAAGATCAGATTTTCAGGTCAAGACGAGAGTTCTGTAGAATCAATTCAATCGACGGGTAAGCCACGTGGTCGTCCATCACTGGATTTATCCGAGATCAGTGGATCCATTCCTATGGCACCGGAGAAGTTCGCGAAGATACTGTTGAATACGCCCCCACAAACGATTAGGAAGCGGTGATGGCTATTTCAAAATAGTTGGGTCACTCACGTATATAATTCCCTACTTTTTAGCAGTCAAAGCAAGTCGCGGAAGCTGTCTGTCCGGCAATCACACAAGCACAGAGAGCAACAGCTGCCGCCACCTGATTGCTTCGATCGTGACAATCGTACGGTGAAGTTGAATTATACTTTCTTACGCAAGATATAATAGCATAGCAGGTTCTTCAGCCGGGCCTTATCCTCCTGCTGAATATAACCTTCAATTACTATGCTATCCCAACCCACAACCCCTTCTTCCCGGACGCGTTACTTTGTCGGACTGGATGTTCACCGTGCCACGATTGCATCGTGCGTTTATGATGCGGACCTGCGGCGTTCCTGTGATGAGCGGGAGTTTTCCGCACAAAAGCCGGAACGTCTGTCCCGATTTGTGGCATCAATGCGGTCTAAATACAGTGATTTCCGTTGTTGCTACGAAGCGTCTTTTTGCGGCACTGCGCTCTACGAAGCGCTGACTGCACTGGGCGTTGATTGTGTCATCATTGCGCCGGGTTCTATTCCTTGGCGCAATGGGGATCGCATCAAAACAGACCGGCGCGATGCCAGGAAGCTGGCTGAGTACTTTGCGGCGGGTCTTTTGACCGAAATGTTTTATTCTGGATTCGGAATTGAGGTCAGGCCTGCTGGACTGGATGGGGGTGGTGTCAAATACAGACGAAGTCAAAAAGATGCTTGCCCCTGGATACACGCGCGGGATGCATGGCTGGCGTGTGGGGAGAGCAGCCATGCAGGCGATGGAATCGGTGCGGGACTACGAGGATCGGGTCACCGAGCGGGCACAACAGCGGCCGGAGCGCATCCAGCCTCCGGGGCTGCTACGGAACCGCAAGCAGTACGGGGATCAACTCAACGAGCGTGTCGGTCAGCTCTGGGAGCAGTTGAGGGACACCCTGCAGCGTCTGTGGAAAATCGAGCGGGAGCTGAAGGTGGTCAGGGGACAACGGGACAAGAATGCACAGGATCGCGACCAGCTGGGGAAGATGCTCCCGGAGCGAACCCCTGAAAAAATGCGGCTCACGGTGGCACGGGCCATCAAGGCCGCCGGCATCCAGTGCAAGCCGATCCGAGCTTGATTAACGCTCATGATAGTGCAATCGCACGGGAGCGAAGAGCGCGGGAACGGGAACAGGACCGGGGATGGGGGCTATAGTCACTCGTTGAGGATGTGCTCAAACGAGTGAACAAAGGGAACCAAAAACGCTTGATCTTATTATTAGTATCTATGTCCGGACCATCGACGAATACGAACCGGCTTTACGCCTTGCTGCGAAAGCTGGCAAAGGGGGAAGGCCTCTCCGGAGATGAAACCACCGAATTAAGCAACGAGGTTTTTAACATGTCTGGGATTAACATGATTGATCGGGTCGGCTCCCGCCTGGACGCAATGCAAGCGAAGCTGGATATGATGGCCGAGAGCAATCGCACCCAGTGGGTGGCATTCAAGGAGTCCAACCATGCGCAGCTGCAGGCGCTTCGAGATTCCAACCAGGCGCAACTGCAGGCGCTCCAAAATTCCAATCAGGCTACCCGCTGGCTACTGGGAATTGGGATGACGATCATCGGCCTCATAGTCGCCTACGGCA
>MPNB01000168.1 GCA_002238805.1 Rhodothermaceae bacterium bin80
GGTCGCTAAGCTACTCGCGTAGCCCGTTAAACCTCAGTGCTTCATATCATTTCGTTACCTCCATAATACGCTAAGGCCGCTACCAACCGGAGCGACAGGTGTTGGGCGGGGTTCGCACCCGCCACAGAAAAGCGCCTTTCCACGGCGCACGGCGAAGATGGGTTAGGACATCCTCTGGATATTGAGATCTGAATTACCCATTTTAGGGTAGATCATTTCCACGGGCGGATTTTTCGTGAACTTGCATTCATTCACTGCATTGACCTAGGTTTTAACTAACGCCTTGTCCAATGCCAAACGCACGAATTTCTATGCAAGATGTCCGAACCTTACTTTGTTACTATTACGAAGCGCAGTCCAGCAAGCGTGAAGTTGCGCGATATCTGCAAATGTCTCCGGGAACGGTGCGCAATTATCTTCGGCGCGCAGCATCGGCGGGGCTTACGTGACCATTACCGGAGCATCTCACCGATGAAGCCCTGGAAGTCCTCCTCTTCCTAGATACAGGCTCCACTCCAGCTCGTCCCCAACCCGACTGGAAGGAAGTCCATCAACAGTTGGCCCGGAAGGGGATGACCCTGGAGCGGGTCTGGCATGCCTGGATTGCGCAACATCCCGAGGGATACAGCTATGGTCATTTTTGTGGTATCCGTACGAGAATCCCATATACAATAGGCTAACTTCTCTGTTCAATTTTGTGTGCATAATTTTTCAGGCATAGTTCAGCGCCTAAGAATGTTGACTACATGGCGAACCCAGTGCGCCGTTTGATCGGATTCCGAGGACGTTGGAGACTTGCGCGCAGGTAGGGAGCTATGCTGCTTTTGCGAGCGTAACTTCTCGGTTGACCTTCCAGTGATGGGGTAACAGTGTATGGAGTTGTGATGCGGGAAGCTTGGAAATCTGCTTCAACACATCTTCAAGCCATACCATATACTTCACGTTGTGCTGTTTGCAGGTACTCAGTAGAGAGTAGAGGAGGGCAACTCCCTTGGCGGCATCGTGGGAGCCGGCAAACAAATAATTCTTTCGCCCTAATGCAACGGGCCGGATTCGGTTCTCTACGAGGTTGTTGTCAATTTCAACGATTCCGTTCCTGGTGAAGCGCGTCAACTGATCCCATCGATTCAGCGTATAGCAGACGGCGGTATCCCAGGGACATCCTTTAAATGTGGGATGTCCTTCAAGATGGGCCTTCAACTTTTCCAGAATCGGGACAGATCGGCGCTGGCGCACCTGCGCACGTTCTTCAAATGAAGCTCCGCCCTGTCGAAGCTTCCGTTCCACTGCATACAGTCGCTGGATCAGCGTAAGCGCAACCTTCGCGTATTTGGGATGCAATCGTTTAGCTCCGTAGAAGTATCTCCGGGCGTGGGCCCAGCAACAGTACTGTGTAATCTCATCGAGTTGATCAAACCACTCATAAACGACATACCCATCCGTCTGTAAGGCCCCCTTGAAGCCCTTCAAAAAGGTTGTGGGTCCATCCCGGGACCGATCTTGCTGGTAGTCGAACATCACCAAGTTGGACACCGGATCCGAATAAATCCAGTAATACCCGGTGTGATGCTTGCCAGACTGCTTACTCTTTGCCCGGTCCTGCACGGGAATCCGCGTCTCGTCCGCCTGGATATACCCTCCGTTCAGAATTTCTTCCCTCAGAAGTTCGCCCAGGGGGGCAAGGATTCGACTCACCTGCTGAATCCAGCCCGTGACCGTTGACTTTGGCAGGGCCAACCCTGCCTGTGAAAACTGATGCAACATGCGCTCAATCGGCATGTGGTGGACATATTTGTTCACCACCACATGCGACAACAGGCTCGCACTCGCCGTGCACTTGCCGACCACCTCGGCCGGTAGAGAGGCCATCAAGACGCCCGCAGCTGGATTCTTCGGATCACAGTACTTGCTTCGCTTGATTCTCAGAACACTGAAGGAGGCCGGGTTGTACCTGAGAATCTCACGGACATCCTCTCCGATCTTCGTCAGATGGCTAAGGTCTCCCTCGGGATCTAACACGATCTCTTCAACGGGCAAATGATCTGGAAATTTACGCCCGGAAGGGAGACGTCGACCTCGTTTCTTCTTTATTGTGACCGTCTCTTCCTCTTCAGGAACTTCTTCCACAGGAAGAATCTCATCCGCGAACAATTCTCCTTGGTTTGTGGACGGATCAGGAATAAACCGCTCTCGCTTTGGAGCATACAGCAACTCCAAGAGGGTCGCAATGGTCTCCTTGAGGCGACCAATCTCTTGATCCTTTTTGTCAAGCGCCTTGACGTGTTCCTCGTGCGCCACCGTCTGGACAGGTGCTGGGTCTTTCATAGAGGTAATATACAAAATAAAATCTTAAAATGTGAAGCACCGCATACTAAAATAATACTTTCTTCGCATTCAAACACCCTCACACCAAAAACAACCCATCGCTTTACATTCACCACATTGCAAAAACGCCTATACCCCGCTATCGTGGGCACAACCCCGCATCCACATGGCAAAGCCCCGCCTAACCTTCACCGCAAAAAAATCAACATAACCGAGCCCAATCAATGCGCACGCCCTTAATCCTCGCAGAATACACAACCCCTTCGCAACTCATACATCAAATCCCCCTCACCAATACAACACGACCTTCGTCACGCACATAAATCTGAAACAGAGAAGTTAGCTTTTGCATATGGGATTCTCGTACGGATACCCTCCGCCCGGCGCTCGTCCGGTACATGCGTTACCCCGCCGATATTGTCATACTCTTCCAGGATTTTCCCCGAGTGCGCGTCAATCAGGTAGGTTTTGCTCAGCGGCGGCTTGGGGCCATAGTCGTAGACGACGACTTCCCAGGCGAGACCGAAGACGTAGGCGTTTCCCAGTTCCACGGGGACGATGACCAGGTCGGTTTTCACGCGCCCCTGCGCACTTTCGACCGCGGCGTCTCCGAGCGCGATCCGGAGGGCGGCCGAGCTGCTGAGACTGGGGGTGGTGTTGACCTGGACTTTTGGGAACAGCGCGGCCGCTGCCCCAACGAGCGTCCCGTTATTGAGGACCGAAAGGACGAGATCCGCCGCCCAGACCCGGTGGTTGTCGTATACCTGGGGGTACCGTACAAACCATTTCCTGTTGTTGGTGGCAATCCTCGGAGTTCCCAGCTGCTTGGTGTCCACCCCGAAGACACCCTTGTGGGCGTCCAGGAAGGCATCCGCGGCGGTCTCGACGCCGGACTCACTGGAGAGCGTCAAGGGCGTGCCGAGGGTAAAGTCGAGGGAGTCAGTATCAATGATCCAGGTAGGGGTGCCGTTAATGTCGTTGACGTAGGCGGCGAACTGTTTGCCGCCGTGCTCGAGGAGCTGCGGGTAGCGGACCTCTTGCTGCGCGAGAGCGGACTGCGCCACGAGGAGCAGGGCTGGCAGCATCCAGAAGCGGCGCAGGCTGAAATGATGTACGGACAGGGTCATTCCGACCGAAGTG
>MPNB01000017.1 GCA_002238805.1 Rhodothermaceae bacterium bin80
TGGTGACATACTTGTGTCAGAAGGGCAGCGGTCCCCACTGGTTCACGCATTTGAGGCAGACGGCACCTACCTGAGCCAAGTCGGAGGGCAGGGACAGGGACCAGGCGAGTATCGGTTCTTAAATGGTAGAGTCATTGGGGCAGCAGATTCCGTATATCTGTGGGAAATCGTAACGAATCGGATCCTGGTCTATGATCCTGATGACTTCTCCTATGCGCACAGCATTGAAATAAAGGATGATGGTGAGAAACAATTCAATACTTTGATCGGTGCCATTGAAAATGGGTGGATCATGGCGAAGAGTCTACCTTCTTACCTGGAATCCGATGATGGTTCAATGACGATCAATGACGACCGTCATTATGAACTGATCCAGATTGATCGAGACGGAAGCTACGGGACGGATCTTTTGGGGACGGTGGATGAAAATGAAATGATCTACAACATTCAAGAAGGCGGCGGTATGGACTTCCTCTGGCTTCCATTTGGTCGATCACCGTCTTGGGCGCTTGGCCCCGATGATATGCTCTACTACGGCTGGAGTGGCGCAATTGAAATCATAACTGTATCTGCTGATGGATCAACGCGTGACACCATCCGCTATGAGCACGATCCCGTACCAATCACAAGTGCAGAAATGACTGAAGCGATGCCGGAGAATCCCCACTTCCGGGAATTAGTGGAGACCCGCGAGCCTCACGAGGCGAAGCCGGCATTCCAAACCTTTGTGGTGGATGAGAAGAGCCGGGTATGGATCAAGCTGAGCAGTCCCGAAGATGCGTTTGAGGCAGAGTGGTTGATTCTGAGCCGGGAATCTCACGCAGTCGGTCGTACGACTCTCCCAGTTGCCGTGGATCTTGAAGTGATTCGTGGCGGCTACGCCTATGGCGTACACCAGGGGGACGGCATAGATCCAATGGTCGTAGTCTATGAAATCCAGGAGTGATCCGGGAATACCACACTACGTTTGCTGCGTGAACTTCCCAGGAATTGCATTTATGTGGGTTGCTCCGGCAAGATTATCACTGAACAGAGAGAACGTTTCGGATATGCTTTTGTGCTCATCTGTACTCCTAAATGTGTCGGACCGACCAGAAAGTCTGAGCCAATCACCGGGAAGCCTCTCCCATCAACGCCGAAATGCCTTCAGCATACTTTCAGTCGAAGATGTCCCAGCGCGTCACCAGCAGACGTTCCCAGGCGATCCAGCTCTACCCAATCATCCCACCGAAACACACTTGCACACCGATTCTCCAACAGACGATCAACGGATTCGGGATCTGTATACCCGGGATTGAAACAGCATTACGTGTACCCGCCAAATTCGCCCGAACTGCCTCATGTGCGTAATTAACTGCATCCTCAATTGCTCCCAGCAAGAGATTGCTCCACACACGAACCCGGCCAATCCTTGGAAATCACCCCAAAATACACAAATGGGCGGATACAGTCATAGAAGCTATATGTGCAAATCTTTTTCAACTATTCACCACAATTCCCTCTACTTTAGATATTGAGCAGAGGACTGCATACCATGAAAGATCTGCCCCAAAATAACTTCCCCACCACTTTTTTAATCCTTTTCTGCGTTATCCTGCTGACCGGGTGCAGGCGTGACATGGACCTCGCACAGGAAGAAGGCGAAGCCACCATAGTTACGCTGGAAGAATTCCTTCGACTCGGTGATGAATCTGCCGGTGACACAATCCTATTCGGGCCGATTTCGCAAATCATGGTCAATGGGCGTGGTGACATACTTGTGTCAGAAGGGCAGCAGTCCCCATTGGTTCACGCATTTGAGGCAGACGGCACCTACCTGAGCCAAGTCGGAGGGCAGGGACAGGGACCAAGCGAGTATCGGTTCTTAAGTAGTGGAGTCATTGGGGCAGCAGATTCCGTGTATCTATTGGAATTCGTAACGAATCGGATCCTGGTCTATGATCCTGATGACTTCTCCTATGTGCACAGCATTGAAATAAAGGATGATGGTCAGGGACAATTCAATATTTTGATCGGTGCCATTGAAAATGGGTGGATCATGGCGAAGCGTCTACGTCCTTTCCTGGAATCCGATGCAATGACGATCAATGACGATCCTCATTATGAACTGATCCAGATTGATCGAGACGGAAGCTACGGGACGGATCTTTTGGGGACGGTGGATGAAAGTGAAGCGGTATACGACATTCAAGAAGGCGGCCGTTACGGCTATGCTGATGTCCCATTTGGTCGGTCACCGTCCTGGGCACTTGGCCCCGATGATATATTCTACTACGGCTGGAGTGATGTAATTGAAATCATAACTGTATCTGCTGATGGATCAACGCGTGATACCATCCGCTATGAACACGACCCCGTACCAATCACAAGTGCAGAAATAACCGAAGTGATGCCAGAGATTCCCTACTACCGGGAATTAGTGGAGACCCGTGAGTCTCACGAGACGAAGCCGGCATTTCACACCTTTGTGGTAGATGAGATGAGCCGTGTGTGGATCAAACTGAGCTGCCCCGAAAATGCGATTGAGGCAGAGTGGTTGATTCTGAGCCGGGAATCTCACGCAGTCGGTCGTACGATACTCCCAGCTGCAGTGGATCTTGAAGTGATTCGTGGCGGCTACGCCTATGGCGTACACCAAGGGGACGGTATAGATCCAATGGTCGTAGTCTATGAAATCCAGGAGTGATCCGGGAATACCACGCTACGTTTGCGGCGTGAACTTCCCAGGAATTGCATCTGTGTGAATTGCTCAGGCAAGATTATCACTTGGCGGAGAGAACGTTTCGGATATGCTTTTGTGCTCATCTGTTCTCCTGAATGTGTCGAACCGGCCAGAAAGTCTGAGCCAATCACCGGGAAGCCTCTCCCATCAATGCCGAAGTGCCTTCAACATACTTTCAGTCGAAGATGTCCCAGCGCGTCACCAGCAGACGTTCCCAGGCGATCCAGCTCTACCCAATCATCCCACCGAAACACACTTCCACACCGATTCTCCAACAGACGATCAACGGATTCGGGATCTGTATACCCGGGATTGGAACAACATTACGTGTACCCGCCAAATTTGCCCGAACTGCCTCATGTGCGTAGTTGGCTGCATCCTCAATTGCTCCCAGCAAGAGATTGCTCCACACACGAACCCGGCAACCCTTGGAAATCACCCCAGAATACACAAATGGGCGGATACCGTCATAGAAGCTATATGTGCAGGTCTTTTTCAATTATTCACCATAATTCCCCTTACTTTGATGTTGAACAAACAGAGGACTGCATACCATGAAAAATCTGCCCCAAAATGGCTTTCCCACCGCTTTTTCAATCCTTTTCTGTGTTATCCTGCTGACTGGGTGCAGGCGTGGTGATATGGACCTCGCACAGGAAGAAGGCGAAACCACCATGGTTACACTGGAAGAAATCCTTCGGCTCGGTGATGAATCTGCCGGTGATACAATCCTGTTCGGGCCGATTTCGCAAATCTTGGTCAATGGGCGTGGTGACATACTTGTGTCAGAAGGGCAGCGGTCCCCACTGGTTCACGCATTTGAGGCAGACGGCACCTACCTGAGCCAAGTCGGAGGGCAGGGACAGGGACCAGGCGAGTATCGGTTCTTAAATGGTGGAGTCATTGGGGCAGCAGATTCCGTGTATCTATGGGAATTCGTAACGAATCGGATCCTGATCTATGATCCTGATGACTTCTCCTATGCGCACAGCATTGAAATAAAGGATGATGGTGAGAAACAATTCAATACTTTGATCGGTGCCATTGAAAATGGGTGGATCATGACGAAGAGTCTACCTTCTTTCCTGGAATCTGGTGATGGTTCAATGACGATCAATGACGATCCTCATTATGAACTAATCCAGATTGATCGAGACGGAAGCTACGGGACGGATCTTTTGGGGACGGTGGATGAAAATGAAGCGATCTACGACATTCAAGAAAGTGGCGGTTTCGGCTATGCTGATGTCCCATTTGGTCGATCACCGTCCTGGGCAGTTGGCCCCGATGATATGTTCTACTACGGCTGGAGTGATGCAATTGAAATCATAACTGCATCTGCTGATGGATCAACGCGTGATACCATCCGCTATGAGCACGACCCCGTACCGATCACAAGTGCAGAAATAACCGAAGCGATGCCGAAGAATCCCTACTACCGGGAATTAGTGGAGGGCCGCGAACCTCACGAGACGAAGCCGGCATTCCAAACCTTTGTGGTGGATGAGATGAGCCGGGTATGGGTCAAGCTGAGCAGCCCCGAAAATGCGATTGAGGCAGAGTGGTTGATTCTGAGCCGGGAATCTCACGCAGTCGGTCGTACGACTCTCCCAGTTGCCGTGGATATTGAAGTGATTCGTGGCGGCTACGCCTATGGCGTACACCAGGTGGACGGCATAGATCCAATGGTCGTAGTCTATGAAATCCAGGAGTGATCCGGGAATACCACACTACGTTTGCGGCGTGAACTTCCCAGGAATTGCATTTATGTGGGTTGCTCCGGCAAGATTATCACTGAAGAGAGAGAGAACGTTTCGGATATGCTTTTGTGCTCATCTGTTCTCCTGAATGTGTCGGACCGGCCAGAAAGTCTGAGCCAATCACCGGGAAGCCTCTCCCATCAATGCCGAAGTGCCTTCAACATACTTTCAGTCGAAGATGTCCCAGCGCGTCACCAGCAGACGTTCCCAGGCGATCCAGCTCTACCCAATCATCCCACCGAAACACACTTCCACACCGATTCTCCAACAGACGATCAACGGATTCGGGATCTGTATACCCGGAATTGAACAGCGACCGGCTTCTATATCTTCCAACATGCACCGAACGGTTTCCTGAGCATCCGACTTGTTCGTGCCAATCACTCCGGTGGGTCCACGCCTGATCCATCCTCCTACATATACCCCACAGGAAATCCCATTCCCAGTAACTCTACCTCATAGCGGTCGGATTTTTGATCGCAGCTCAACTAAGTAACGAGGAACAAAATTCTGCTGAGCGGCAGTCGCCCCATGGATTTGGTCAATCTGATATCTGCAATGCTCCCCGTCAGTAACCCTGATGGCGTGTAGCACAAGATCGCCATCTTTTGTACGGCGTAATGAATATGGCTCAATGCGATGGGTGGATTGTTTATACTGGAGGTTGACATACAGGTAGTTCACTGCCGCAAAACGGATAGTTTCCAGATATATCTGTGTATTAAGCTTGACCGGCAAGTTCATTGTAGGTTCTCTGACTACCACTTCACCCGCTGCCATCTGATCTATGGGAGACAATGAGGGTAGAGTACCGATTTCAAGCCAGTCAAAAAATTCAGGCAATGCATTGAAATAAGACTCGAATGGGGGGAGCTTTTGAAGTTGATGACTCAGCATAGAGCCCCACGGATCTTCAAGACTCTTTCTTTTTATCTGTACATCAACGAGTGTTGGAACCGGACTGCCATGGTGAGCACATTTTTTCCGAAGCAAATCATTTAGAACAGATAGATTGGGCTGTTCTTCATCGTTGCGAAGGAGATTGATGACATCGTATAGATCGCGTGGTCTGGCACGTTGTCCTAAAGCGCAGATTTTTTCGGCAAAAGCCTCTTCGGGAGTATAGCAGCGGATAGAAATCCCCTTTTGTGGATCATCGCTGTAATCATGACAGATCGTACGTTCAACCGATGGCAACAAAACAACCTCATCGAATGTTAGCTCAATCTTGAGGCGTGGAAGTGAGCGGAATCCAAAGCGAGGGCTTATGGGACCACGATAACCTACTTTGCCTTGACAAGACTCCGAACCACGCGGATTTGTAAAAATCTCAAAGCTTAGCAGTTCTGTCGGAATTTCAAGACCGGCTTGATGAAAGAGCCATTCGCTGATTTCGCTGAATGTTTCAATGAGAAAATCACGATTGAGATGAGACGGCTCTACAATCGTAAAATCAAGGTCCTCGGAGAACCGATAGGTTTCGAAATGACATTTCTTGAAGCTGGTCCCCCCCTTGAAGATCCAATTGTTTTTGAGAGAAACATGCTGATAGATGCCGGCTAGAACCCAACCGAGCAGATAATCTTTCTCAACTACATGAGGACCCAATCCGCGCACAAGCGCAACTTGTCCGATCTCTTCTTTAGTAACCATCTGCCGGTATTAAATCCATCTCAGGAACCCAAAGACGCCATCTCGTCACCAGGCGGGGGCATGATATTGCCGGGTCAAGTTTTGCGTTGCCTTTTGTCATCCTCTGCCTGCAAGCGTCAATGAGATCGGTACAGTCTGATTCACGTTCTGCCAGGAAGCCCAGTCGTTTGAATATGGCCCCATTCCCCAGACGCTCTGCGTAGGAAATCAGCTTTTCATCCTGCCTGTATTCATGACGCACGTATTCTGCAAAGCAGTCTGCCACATGCTGTATTCCACCTCCGAATGCGGGCTCATCTAGGAGGTCCAAAATAGTTCGAGGCACATCCGAAACTGCGGTTTTGATATTTTGGAACCACATTGGATCGAGACCAAAAATTTTATCTGGATGAATATGCTTTACAGTATATCTGAGGCCTAAACGGCTTTGATATCTTGATCGCACGGGTCGCCCCGTGAATACGACCGTGTCGAGGAAGATCTGTTCTGTAAGTCCCCAGTATTCAGAAGCTGTCCGACCACCGATATATGCTGGATCGAATAATGCTGGTACAATCATCCCAGGATGATCCAGCACTTGTTCCAGGTCCATACAGCCTAGTTCTGCTGCGGCATAGATTCCTGGACCAACACGCCGCAGATAACCCTGACTGGCCCACCTAGAAAGGAGCTTGGAAGCAGTGGATCGATTGACCTTGAGGAATCGCTCCACATCGTCAGTGCGAACAATATTGCCTGTGGTCCTCAATACAGTGGCCAGCCTCATTCGGCCTTTGGGTAAACTCAGTTGTCCAATCATATCACCAGTAGTACACAGTAACTACATAAATTCGCAAAAAATGGAAAATAATACATGCTTAATATACTAATTGAATCTGTTTCGTGTTCCTGTGACTAAGAAAAGCACAACTGCCTGAACCAGTTCAGTGGTAGCCATGTGAATTCAAGTCGTTAAGCGAGATCGCTTTTTAGATCAAGTACGAGAACCCAGTTGCCAGCCTGACTTGGCCTTTAGATAAACTTTACTGTCAGTCAGAACATGAATAGTATACTACAACTACATAAATTCTTGATAAATGGGAAATAATACAGATTTAATATACTAATTAAATGTACTTCCAATGATTGGCTGACCTATGTCTAGCCTGAATTACCGGGGAGGATTTATGCTATGCGAATCAGTGTCGTATTGAGAACTCAACCCGCAGGGTTTTATGGTTGAGCCAAGGGATTTTCCGGCTTAACTCGAGATATCCGGCATGGAACAGGAGCGGCGTTTTGGCCCGTGCACGCAGTTGGACCAGAATTTCTTTTCCGTGATGGTGATCTTTCCGCTATGCCGCACTAGGTTACGATACAGGGTTCGCGCCTCCGCTTTTTCGTAGCCCTGACCCACGCGTACACCGAGGAGACGGTAGAGTACACTGGCCATGACGGTCATCTGTAGATCCACATTGATCCGCTTTGGCGGACATTTCTGATATCACCGGCAATCCAATCTCGCGCCACTCCTTTTGACAATATTCGGGCCTATTCCTCGCCCTGAAAAACCCTTAGCCCACGCAGGGAAGCCTTCTTGTACAGAGGCTCCAGTACGTCTGACAGCGCTGCCTCGGCACGCCAAAAAGGAAACTTGCCCAGGCGCTTCGGTAGCGCAGCCGGTGCAGGTGGAGTGCGAACTACTCCATAGAAATCATTGGGTAGCAGCCCCTCCTCCCAGAAATGACCATCCGGTGTGAGAGGGGCAGATGCCTGGGCCATTTTCTCTGCTTCATCTGCATCTTTCTCAGTCTCCGGCTTGGCTCCCGTGATTTCAAACAGGAGTTCTTCGCGAGTAATTCCACGCAATTCAAAGAGCAGAAACGGATCGCGATCAAATTCCTCCGCCAGCAAATAAATAACCGCTGCAATATGCTTACATGGATTTGACCAATCTGGGCAGGAACAGTCCGTCTTAAGGTCGTTCCTTCGTTGAGGGAAAAGTGGCATGCCATGCTCTTCCATGATTACCTCGAAATCCACCGGGATCTCACCAGCCAGAAGCCGGGCAACATAGAACGGCTGCTCGCGCAAAGACTCTGCCAATGTCTTCCAATCTGCAGGCTTGTAGACCTTCATTTCAATTTCAAGAACGTACGGTGATCCGCGGGAGCCCTGAACAGCAGAATGCACCTCCCCCTCCTCAATATCAATGAACATCACCTGGCCGCTGCGCGCATACGATTTCCCGCGCCCCAACCGGGCTCCGATAGAAAAACTCTCAAGCGTGTCAATCCAGCGGCGCCCCCACCAAGTCTGTCCGAACCTGCCGCGTTTTGACTGCGCCTTGATTCCACCCTTTACCGCACGCGGCCGCGAAGGTGGGAAATAATAATGATCATAATAGCCAGACATGTGCCTATATGCTGATTTAACTTCTATCCATTGACTAGGATTGAACCGCTCCCTTTTGTAGTCGAAGTATTTTTTTGAAATCACGCGTGGATAGCTCGGTGATCCATTGCTCACCTGTACTGATAATGCTGTCGGCAACTTCCTGTTTTTGTTCAATCATTTCATTGATCTGTTCCTCAACGGTACCCGTGCACACGAACTTGTAGACCTGCACATGCTTCTTCTGTCCGATCCGGAAAGCACGGTCCGTCGCTTGGTTTTCAACGGCTGGATTCCACCATCGGTCATAATGGAATACATGGTTGGCACGCGTAAGGTTAAGACCGGTACCCGCAGCTTTCAGGGATAATAGGAAAAAGAGCGGGCCATCCTTTTCATGCTGAAAGCGCTCGACCATGCGGTCACGCTGCTTCTTGGGTACACCTCCATGCAGAAACAGCGCCTCGCATCCGAAGGTCTCCTGTAGGTGCTGTTGGAGAATCCCACCCATCTCCGTGAACTGCGTAAAGATCAGTACCCGGTCTCCAACCTCGTAGACTTCCTCAAGCATTTCCAGAAGACGGGTTAATTTGCCGGAGCGTTTAGGAATTGCAGAACCGTCATGCAGGAACTGCGCCGGATGGTTGCAGATCTGTTTGAGTTTCATTAGCGTAGCCAAAATGAGACCTTTACGCTGAATATCTTCGGCACCCTTGAGAGATTCCGATACATCTTTTACAACGGCCCGATACAGAGAACCCTGCTCCCTCGTTAGAGTGGTGAAAACGTTCGTTTCCTGCTTTTCAGGCAGATCGTCAATTATCGTCTTATCTGTCTTGAGACGGCGAAGGATGAATGGTCCTGTGATTTGTTTCAGGCGTTCAACTGCTTCCGTGTCGCGGTCAACTTGGATCGGAACAAAAAACCGACGTTTGAACTTTGCCTGACTGTAAAGGAAACCTGGGTTTAAGAATTCCATGATTGACCACAACTCACCGACATTGTTTTCAACGGGCGTACCTGTGAGTGCGACACGAAAATCGCCCTTGAGCGCCCGGGCAGCCTTGGCCTGTTTTGTGGTGGGGTTTTTGATGTTCTGAGCTTCATCCAGAATCACCGCCGCCCAATTGACCTGACTCAATGCCTCAAAATCACGGTGTAGAAGCGGGAATCCCGTAATGACAATCGACTGTTTTAAGGCTTCTTCCTGGAACGGTTCAGGTTGTTTGATACGCCGGGGACCATGATGCACCAGAACCGGTAAGTTTGGGGTAAAATGGGCTACTTCTTTTTGCCAATTGCCCATCACAGATGTTGGACATACCACAAGCACTGGTCGCCTATCGTTCGTTTCCCAGTTGCGCTGGATAAATGCAAGGGTTTGCGGGGTCTTTCCCAAACCCATATCATCAGCCAGGCAAGCGCCAAACCCCCAGCGTTGCAAAAAGGCAAGCCACGCATACCCCCGGGATTGATAAGGGCGCAATGTTCCTACAAACTGATCTGAAACAGGGATCTCTTCCATGTCTGCACCGTGCTCCAGGGAGTGTAACAGATCCCCTACCCATCCCGTAGCCTTTACACCCTCGAAGGACAGTATCTCTGGAGTCTCTGCCAAGCCAAGCGCCATGTGCACAACATCGCGGGCGGTAATCGCTTGGCTACTGCTTTTCTTCTTCCAGAAGTCAATCGCTTCCTGAAGTTCTTTGGCATTAAGTTGCACCCACTGCCCCCGAATTTTTACGAGGGGGATTTTCATCCTGGCCAATGTTTCCAACTCTTCAAGCGAGAGTTTCTCGTCCCCTAAAGCAATCTGCCAGTCAAAATTGATTATATCATTAAGAGAAAGGTTTCCTTTGCTCGTCATTGTAGGAGAAGCCACAGAAGCACGCACCGACAATCTGTTTCGAGAACCGGTGGACGACCACCATGCGGGAAGTTGTACTTTGTAGCCAGCCTGTTGCAATAGCCAAGCTGTTTCTGTCAGAAATATGTAAGCACCCTCGGAATCAAGAGTGGCACCTCCCGGGCGAGGCTGCTTTAAGCTCTCTTCAAGCAATAAATGCAAACTGGAGACATGCCCGAGTGACGTTAGTAGATATTCCTGAATATTTGCCTGTCGCTTCGCGAAAATTGCCTTCGTCTGCTTTCCCGGATTCCAGGCATCCGCAACTTCAATGAACAGACTTGGATCGTCCGCAGCATTCAATAGATAGCGTACATACCATTGCTCTGTGTTCTCATCACCCTCAGGTTCCTCAAGACGAAAACTGAGTCGAAATGGAGCGCTGGTTGAAACCGAGATTGAGCGTCGCCAAGCCTTGATCTGCCCAGCCAAATACTCCAGCGTTTCTGTATCACCCGCCATGGCACCATCCCATGTATGCAAAGCATGAATCCATTGATCATGCACGCTCGCAAACGATTTTTTTCTGGGTTTGCGTGCCCGGGAACCCGCCGGTCGTTTATCAATCCAGGATAGACGCACGAGGTAGTCAACAAATGCTTCCGTAATCTTCGTAATGGCTACGACCGGTGCTTTCGTAGGCACAGTCTCAGCCTCGTGGGTCAATGCTCTACTGGCTTGAGGCATCGCCTTGGCAAGCAGGGCAAGTCTGTTTGCGTCATTCCCCAACAAGACAGGCTCCCATACAGCCTGAAAGCCCCCATCCCGTTCAAGGAGGCCTGGTACAAACTGTTCTTGAGCCACAAGTGAACTGGTAAAACGTAATACCCTTGCGAAGAAACGTACATCCGAGCCAAGGATGACTCCTGGGGCAAGCATTGCTTTACCATAACAGGCAGCCAGGAAATGGAATGCCTCCTCAACGGACAACGCGATGGCAATGATGCGCCAAGAGATCAGTGCAGCTTCAACATCATCAGCCGGTGTATCTGCAATCAGCGGACTTGAAGGCAAAGGGATACCATCCCGTGTGGGTAGCCATAGATGCAAAGAAACAGCACTTTTTTCTTTGAGGCTAAGACCACCTTCAGCAGTAGCACTCACCAGCTCCTTTGCTGTCGTAGCGTAGGGGAAATCTGGTGATGGATTTGCTTCAAATGTACTTTCATGATCTTTAGGAGGCGCTTCGCCCCACACGAACAACTGCTCATCACAGACACCAATATGAAGAAGAATCATTATGCTCTGTCAACCCTAGTGATAAGGTTATGTTAAAACAACAAAGATACGCTATACCGCTGTGCTGAATGAAACAGTGAGCGGGGATGCTCAGAAAAATTTTATCCAGCATATGGACAGAATCGACAAGGCATCGGAAAAATCCCCAAGTCAGTTTAATAAGGATTACTATTCGGAGGATAATCGCCCGTGCTATCGTGTTCAGAATAGCCGCACGAATGGTATAACAGCAAAATTAGTATCGTAAGTCAATCTGTATACAAAGCCAATATTATTGCATATACCCTTCCGGTAGAACCAGATTCTGGAATGCGGCCTCAGTTCCCGCAGTGGTGCTCTCTGTATCCTCAACATAGAGCCGAATGGAATATGCTCCCTCTGTGCGTGATTCATTGGCAAGCTCTAGGGCCATTTCCGCACCGATGCGCACATCCCGACCGGTTCGACTTAGTGAACCCGTTAACGGTGCCGCAATACCAACGACAGTCTTGGCAGGTTCAGTATTACTTGTTGACGAATCACATGCACCAACCGTTAACAACAAAGCCGTGCACAAGATTATAAACGGATACCTTATCGTAATAATAGTTCCGTTGGAATTTTAGTAAGAGAGCATGTGAAATTCTTTGGAAATCAAGTGATCTCCACTATTCGCCTACGACAGGCCAAGGCACAAATTCATTGTCTCTAACAACGGCAATCATAGGATCGTAAACCGCATCCCCGTCGTCGTTGAATGAGAAAGACCCAAAAATAGATGAAAAGTTATCAATCCCAGCCAATGCCTCTCTGATCGAATTGGAATCGTACTCGAACGTGTGCTGGAGCGCCGCTAGAAGAATCGTGGCAGAAGCATATCCCCTCGCGGCCCAGTCATCTGGAGTAACACCGTAAGCCTGCGTGTAGTTACGCACGAACGCCTGGCTTTGAGTGTTCGACGAGCCAGCCAGCCAGATATGAAAAGTCACCGCACCCTCTGCAGCTCCGGGCTCTATTTCGTTAATGGTTTTAACCTCTAATATCGAAAGCAAGTTGGCGATAAACGGCGCACTGTTGCCCCTCCGATACGCAGCAGGCAAGATCGTTATTTGATCCTCCGGCAATCCAGACAGAAAGATTGCATCAACCGCAGGAGTAGTTGACATTATGGCATCCAGTGGCCCAGCAATATCAGCTTCGCTGATCGCAGTGCCAGGTGGACGAGAGTATGACGCTTCTGTAACAATGGATACATCGCTGTGGGATCTCAATTCTTCGGTTATGACCTCATTGCTGGACACCGAAAAAGCATCCCCTGCATTGTGCAAGGTCGCAACGTTCCTAAACCCAAGATTCTCTTTGGCAGTACGGACCCCAGGTGGAATGATACGATTCCCCGTGAGGGAGGAGCGAAAAAGGTAACTGCTTTGAGCCGAAAGGCCTGTCTTGGATGAGGTCGGACCGACCGAAACGATGTTGTTTTTATTTAATACGGGGATCAAAGCCTCTGTCGCAGTGGAGCTTATTGGACCTATAACTACTGGCAGATTCTCAAACCCGATGAGACCATGATAAGCCTGCGTAGCACCAGCGGCAGTACTCTCTGTATCCATGAATGCCAGTGCAATCGTTAGCCCCCTTAACGAGTTTATCATCCTCTCCCCTGCCGCTCTCTCATTCATCGCCAGATGGATACCACGGGTAACAGATTGACCCGCACCTCCCAGCGTACCTGTTACAGGAAGGGCAACACCAATGAGTATTGCATCACCCTCATATAGCTCGGGTTGATCTGAAATAGGATCACATGCGGATAGCGCTACGTTTAAAAACAGGAGGGCTATTCCCGCAAAAAAATATCGTCTATACATCTTATCGTCGAAAGCTGGTGATCGGATTGAGCTGCAAAATGTTGAGCAAGCCACAATAGATGGAAAGCAGGATGTATCACTCTGATTCCACGGGTTCTACACTCAACTCGGTAGTTCCAGGCTCAGTTATACCTATATCGCCCCTAAACTCCGTATCCGCCAGTGTAAGTGCTAGGAATACTACCGCAAAAACAACCCCAAGCACTAATACCAATAAGTTGACTTTATTGTCATACTTCAGGGCCATGAAAACCAAAGCGACTAATATAGCCTTGGATCCCGCAATTATCAGTGCCAATGGAACATTCAGAGCCCCCAGATCAACGCGAGCGGTGACCGCCGTAACCAATGTAAGAAACAACAGCACGCCAAAAACAACTGCGAGCGTACGAATTGGAATAATATGATGTTGCCCCTGTGCCATGGAGAATGATCTCTATATCAGATATAATAGAGGAAAAAGAAAAATCCAGATTATGTCTACCAGATGCCAGTACAATCCGGTCAGCTCGACTGGAGTGTACCACTGAGGTGAAAAATGGCCACGTGCAACACGCGTTATGAGCCACCCAAACAGCCCCATACCCACCAACACATGGACCCCGTGTATGCCCGTCATAACGAAGTAAATACTGAAAAACTGCGGAGCGAACGGGATATCGTATTTCGAGTAATCTTTGCCATCCACGATCCCATGCGGCTCAAAACCGGCCCCAGGAAAAACTCCGTGTGAAAATTTGCCGGAATACTCAAAGTATTTCACAACCATAAAGATCGCTGCACACAGTAGCGTCATGAGCAGCAACACGACTACTTTATCGTTCTCCCCTTTTTGTACAAAATGAATCGAGAGGGCGACGGTAAAGCTGGAAGCCAGAAGTACGACGGTGTTCAACGCACCCAAGCGCCAATCCAGCAGTTCACTGGCCTGCGCGAACACTTCCGGATGCCAGGATCGGTATACTGCATAGGCCACAAACATGCCGGAAAAGAGCAAAATCTCCGTGACAAGAAACAACCACATGCCCAGCTTTGCCGCGTCAAACTGTTGCTCGTGGTTGACGAAGTAATGTTTCAGAGTTGTACCTGCGCTGCTCATCTCCTAATTCTCCTCCTTTGGACCAAAGACATCATCCGCAAGATGGAAGTCGTAAGGTCCGCGCGTGACTAAAGGCGTCTCGTGAAAATTGTGTTCATCAGGGAGTGGGCCAGTGTGCGTCCATTCCAGTGTACAGGCTCCCCAGGGATTGGCGGGGGCCTTCGGTCCCTTGAACAGCGAATACAGTGCATACACAAGAATCATGAGCAGCCCGATCCCGAGGATATAGGAACCGATAGTGGATGCCATGTTCAGTGCAGCGAATTCTGGAAAGTTTTCCAGTAATTCAGTGTAGTCGTGATAGCGGCGTGGCATCCCTCGGCTACCGAGGAAGAACTGCGTGAAGAAAGTCAAATTAAAACCGATAAATATCAGTACCGCAGCTATGATTCCCGCCGTCTCATTGTACATCCGCCCTGTCATCTTCGGCCACCAGTAATGGAGCCCCCCAATCAGTCCGATGAGTGCACCTCCCATCATCACATAATGGAAATGGGCCACAACAAAGTAGGTGTCGTGTAAATGGACATCCACGGCCAAAACACCTACCATGATCCCCGTTAGCCCACCAATCGTGAACAGAAACAGAAACATTAGAGCATAGATCATTGGAGTTCGTAGCCACACGGATCCTTTGTACATCGTGGCGACCCAGTTGAATACCTTGATTCCTGTCGGTATGCCAATCAGGAAGGTGAGCATTGAGAAGATGATTGAAGACAGAGCACTTTGTCCGGACACGAACATGTGATGCCCCCAAACAAGGAATCCCAAAAATGCAATTGCAACTGAGGAAAGGGCGATGAAGGTGTAACCGGATACCTGCTGCCTGGAAAACGTCCCCATAAGATCGCTGATGATCCCCATGGCGGGCAGAATCATAATGTAGACTGCCGGATGGCTGTAGAACCAGAAGAAATGCTGAAAGAGAACGGGATCTCCTCCTAGTGCTGGATCAAAGATGCCAATCTGCATCAACTTCTCCAAGAACAAAAGAACCATCGTGATGCCAATAACGGGCGTAGCCAACACCTGAACAATCCCCGTCGCATAGATTGCCCAGACAAACAGGGGCAATCGGTTCCAAGTCATACCTGGTGCACGCATCTTGTGCACGGTAACAATGAAGTTTAGCCCTGTGAAGATGGATGCAAAGCCGGCCACAAAAACTGCTGAAGTAAGCCAGAGAACTGCGTTCGATGCACCGCTTGAGTACGGAGTATAAAAAGTCCAACCTGTATCTACATTACCTACAAACAACCAGCCAAACACTGCCATCAGTGCACCGGCCATGAAGAGATACCAACTGGCCAGATTGAGGCGAGGGAAAGCTACATCTTTGGCCCCGATTTGAATCGGAAGAACGAAATTTCCAAGAATCCCGGGAATAGCCGGAATGATGACCAGGAAAACCATTACCACGCCGTGAAGCGTGAATATCTGATTATATCCATCCTGATCCAATATCGTCTCGCCAGGCGTACCGAGCTCAGTTCGAACAAACGTTGCCAGAATGCCCCCCAACAGGAAGAATGTCCCACAAGCTATCGCATACATAATCCCGATACGCTTGTGATCCGTCGTGGCAAGCCATGACCAGAGGCCCTTCTTTGCACTTAGATAATTATGTGATGCTTCACTCATCGCCTACTACTGCTCTTGAATGAATGCCACGAGCGCATCAATGTCCTCCGCAGACAATGTCGTGGCATACTGTCCGGGCATGACCGGTAAAAATCCTTCGACAATCTCCTGCGCAGGATTTACGATGGCCGTGCGGATGTAGTTGTCATCGGCCACCGCATTTGTTCCATCGGTGAAATTCCGTGTACTGCCCACTAGGCCGAGAAAGGTCGGTCCTGCCGATGTGGTTCCATCTAATGAGTGACAGGCAAAGCAACCCTGCTGTTGATAGATACGCTCTCCGCGCTGCGCAGGGGTCAAAGATCCATCATCCATATTCTCTGCAAGCCAATTCTCAAAGTCGTCCTGGGATTGCACAACGACACTTGCGTACATATCTGAATGCGCAGTACCACAGTACTCCGCACAGACAACGTTGAAGGTATCTCTCTTTGTAGCCTCAAACCAGACGTAAGAATAGCGCCCCTGCAGCACATCTGCCTTAACACGAAAAGCCGGCACAAAAAAGCTGTGGACCACATCCTCACTGCTCATGCGGAGCTTCACCGGTCGGTTCACAGGAACATGCAGGTCGGTTGATACTGCCCCGTTTGGGTAGGCGAATGACCAGCTCCATTTACGTGCAGTTACATTGATCTCGTAGGCATTGGGGGGAGCAATACCAAGCTCAAGAAATACTCGGAATCCCCATATAAAGACTATCGCCACGAGTATGGAAGGGATTGCGATCCAGGAAGCTTCAACCAGCTTATTCTCCCGGACCGGTTCGGGGCGATCATTTTCGCTGCGCCGACGGTAACGCCAGGCAAATGCAACCATCGCCCCCATAACCCCCACAAACAAAATGGTGCTCACGATCAGTATGAAGTAGAACAACGCATCCACATCTCCCGCAACTGTGGATGCGGGTTCTGGAAGCCATATTGAGGCCTGTTCGTTCATGCGTGCGTAGACTTTTTGGTATCTCGCAACCACAAAAGGCTGAGCGCTGCAATCAGCGCAAGAGCTGTAATCCCTCCCCCAACCTGCATGGCTCGCCGAGCCGCTAGTACGTATGAATTGGATGTGGGATCAAACTGAAAACAATAAAGAAAGGCCCGGTCCAATAGATTACCAACTGTTCCGTTCGAAGCCTCGACAATGGCTGCACGCAGATCACGCCCTCTGGGGGCAAGATCGGGTAGGTAACGGGTAATGACACCCTCCTCGCTAAGCACGATAACAGCGGCGGGGTGCGCGTATTCGCCCTGATCTTCAACCCATTTGAACATGAAGCCCGTTGCTTCGGTCAGCGCAGCAATAGATGATTCACTACCGGTCAGAAATTTCCATTCGGCATCTTCGTGATCGATTCGCCGCAGGTATCGGGCGCGCTGTTCGGCTGCACGCTCCGGGGTGTCTTGTGGACTAAAAGAAACGGTCACCATCTCATATGCATCACCCGGCGCCCATGGTACATCCTCCAGGCTCCGAGTAACACCATCCAGGAGTGCACTGCATAACATGGGACAGGTATGATAGACGAAAGTCAGCACTACTGGACGCCCTCGATTAAAATAATCGCTCAGATAGACCGCTTCACCCGTAGAGTTTATGAACACGAGATCAAGCGGGATCTGGTCTCCCAGCCGAGGAGCAAGTCCAACGCCTTCATAAGCGATACTGGCCTGCTCGGTCAGTTGTGCATAGGTTGGTATCGCGCAAGCGCAAAGAGCGAATATGGCAACGTATCCTTTGAGCATTCAAGTCTGCATCTGGGATTATCTAACGGAATCAGGCATTCTTTTCTTCGCTGATCTCTTCATAATAAGAGAGGTCCCATGATGGCATGACTTGTCCTACACCGATTGGTTACTCACGTATATGATTCCCTTGCATTTCCTCGGAAATACGTACATCTGCCGGAAACTCTTCCGAAAGTTTTAGAATGGCTTGTTCCACTGGAATCCGGACAGCTCCGCTTGCCAGTATCTCATACCGGTTAAGTTGTTGTTGACCTGCGATCTGCAATCGTTCCAAGTCAGGATACGATGCTTCGGCGGCCATCCTTCTGCCGGTTCGATCAGCCTCACTCTTCCACCAATAGGATCCCCCCCAAACCAGTCCACCCAATAGAATTATGAAAACCAGCATGAAGGACAAAATTGAGATTGCGTCTACCGATTCAAGCTCAACCGAGGGTAGATCCGGAGCCCCAGTCTCAGATCCAATAGTCATAGCTTTACTATTATACGTTCTCGAAGCGCAGTGACTTGTCGAGTTGGGGATCGCCTTCACAAACGATTGCATGTCGGCTGAGCCTCCACAGGAAGACCGCAACGAACACGCAGGTGAGACCAATCCAGCAACTAATATCCAGCCAGTGAAACTGTGCGTGGTCAACGTGCAATACCGGCATGGCCTGCCAGTGAATATCAAACCATTGCATGGCAAGAAGCCATACAGCCATAACGGCAAGGGGAATCGAGTAACGCTTGATTGCCCGGGGCAGGAGAATCAGGAATGGGAGGATAAAGTGTCCGAACAGCAGTATGCCACTGTGCGTCTCCCAACCGTGTTCCAAACGATGCTTAAACCAGGCAGTCTCCTCTGGAATTCCACCATACCAATAAAGCATGTACTGACTGAATGCGATATAAGCCCAAAAGACCACGAACCCAAACATGAGTTTGCCCAAGTCATGATAATGCTCAGCCGTTACCACTCCACGCAGCATACCTGCCCGTTGCAGTCCGGCAACACAAAGTGCAGTGAAGCAAAATGCGGACAAAAACGCACCTGCAAAAAAGTAGACCCCAAATATGGTTGAGAACCAGTGTGGGTCCAGCGTCATAAGTAGGTCAAACCCTGCAAAAGCAGTCGTTAGTGCGCATACTGGCAATCCCCAGGCACTCAAATGGCGCAGTCTGGCCGAAATATCGGCATCGCCAGTTACATCCTGGAGAAGGGATAATCTCCACAGACGTGAAGAAATGAATGTCCATGCCAGGAAATAGAACCCAATCCGAATCAGAAAAAACGGGATGTTGAGGTAGGCAACCTTACCGGCAAGAATCTCGTCGTAGTAGTTGCTGGTCGGATCGTCCAAACCTTCGGCTGTCCAGTGATGGTACGGTCCGTGAGCATCAAACAGGCTCACGAGGATCGGAATGAACAATATGATCAGAAGAGGGAAGGAAACAGCCACAGCTTCTGGAATTCGCCTAAGGGCAACAATCCATTCCGCACGGACAAGGTGCTTGATCAACACAATAAACATGCACCCCAGCGCGAGTGAAAGGCAGAAGGTCCAACCGATCAGGTAGGAAAAATAAAATTGCTCCAGGAACATCTCACTCATCCCGACAACAATACTCACTACAACAGCTGCCACGCCGATCAATCCCGGAATGATATAGCTACGACTTCCACCAGTAAATGGATACCTGTCACTCTTGGTGGGGGCCAAGGGATCAACAAGCTTCATCAAGAGCGAGCTGCCTCGCAGCGAGTCACGCATAGATCCAGTAGGTCAAGGCGTATTCTGAAGGTTTGTTTGCTCGTCAGCCGGGACATCCTCGGCAGTAGCATTCTGACTGCGCTGTAGTGCGCGTACGTAGGCTACAATAGCCCAGCGATCAGCAACAGGTATTTGCTGTGCATAACCCGGCATGGTTCGAACACCCCTCGCAATAACTTCGTAGAGATAACCATCCTCAATTGTGCGTAAACGGTCATCATGGTAACCGATGGGCGCGAATCCATATCCACCTGACATCACGATGCCTTGTCCATCCCCGGCAATGCCGTGACAAACGGCACAGTAAATGTCATACCGCTCGCGGCCGCGATTGGCGAACTCGACGGTGTATTCGACCGGCATTACCTGTACATAGCTGCCGTCCGCATTGCGACCCGTGTGAAACTGTGCATCCTCACGAAGCATTCCACGAGCCACCGTGCCCAGTACAGGAGGACGCATCGCGCGGCCATCGGCGAAGAACGGATTTGCCTCCTGCGCTTCAAACCGCTCCATCGCATCCATATTCGGATTGATGTGGATGGGCGGATCCTCTTTTAGAGCGCCTCGACAACCGCCGAGCACCACCGTAATACCAAGTAAGAAAAATATTTTCCTCATACTAGGCCGTGTGCAGTTCTGAATATCCGTGATCATGAACTACTTCAACCCCCTTTGCGCCTGCCTCCCGCAGCATTGATTCTGTTTCCTCCAGATCAAAGTTTTTATCGCTCGCTGCAATATGCAGGAAGAACGCATCATCCGATGCCCGGGTGAACGCACGGGAGTAGAAAAGCGGGTTATATGGCCGGGGCAGACCGTTCAAAAGAAACATGCCGCCCACGGCAAAGAGTGCAGAAAACAGTACAGTAAGCTCGAACATAATGGGGATAGATGGCTCAATCGCAAAGAAAGGCTTACCACTGATATTGATTGGGTAGTCCACTGCTGAGGTCCACCATTGAAGCCATGTTGCAAGTCCCAACCCGCATATCCCCCCGATCAGTGTAATGTACCCCACCTTGGACTGTCCAAGGCCCATTGCACGATCCATCCCGTGGATGGGGAAAGGCGTGTGCGTATCAAAGTGGCGATAGCCTGCCGAATGCACCTTGCGCGCTGCATCAATGAGCACGCCAGGATTGGGATACTCGGCCAGTAAACCATAAACGCCATCCGGCCTACTCTCGTAGACTCCCATGGTCGCCTTAATTTGCTGGATAATCTTCTTTAACATCGTGATCTCAGCTTAATGCTCCTCTCCTTCGGAGTCATGCTTGTGATAATAATGCGGATCACTTTCCGGGAGCACCATTTTTACTTCTGCTATAGCTACCATAGGCAAATAGCGAAGGAAAATGAGGAACAATGTCATGAATAAACCAAACGATCCGGCAAAGGTCAGCACATCTACGATCGTCGGATTGAAATAATCCCAGCTACTCGGCAGGAAGTCCCGGTGCAAACTGATGACTGTGATAACAAACCGCTCGAACCACATGCCAATGTTAACAATGATCGAGGTTATAAAAAGGAACGGAATGCTCCGCCGGAGTCGCTTGATCCAGAAGAACTGCGGGAAAAGCAGATTACAGGACATCATCGTCCAGTAAGCCCAAGCGTACGGGCCCGTCGCACGGTTCAGGAATGCATACTGCTCATACTCAACCTGCGAATACCAGGCAATAAAGAACTCGGTGATGTATGCAAAGCCCACCATCGATCCTGTAAGCAAAATGATAATGGCCATCTTTTCCAGGTGATCCATCGTGATGATGTTCTGGATCCCGTAGATCTTTCTGGCAAGAATCATCAGGGTCATCACCATAGCAAACCCCGAGAAAATTGCACCAGCAACGAAGTAGGGCGGGAATATGGTCGTATGCCAGCCGGGTATGATGCTGACAGCGAAGTCGAAGGACACCACAGAATGCACACTCAGGACCAACGGGGTCGCAAGCGCAGCCAGGAGCAGATAGGTTTTTTCGTAGTTGCGCCAATGGCGGTTGGCGCCCGTCCAACCCAAGGCAAAGAAGCCTGTAACACGACGGCGCAGCGCGTTGCGCGCTCTGTCGCGCAGAGTAGCCAGATCAGGGACCAGACCGACGTACCAGAATACGAGTGATACGATGAAATAAACACTGACCGCAAACACGTCCCAAAGCAGAGGGCTCTTGAACTGCGGCCACATTTCCATTTGATTTGGGATCGGCAGCGTCCAGTAGATCACCCAAATCCGACCTACGTGAATCGTAGGAAAGAGCAACGCACATATGACGGCAAAGAGCGTCATGGCTTCCGCGCTTCGGTTAATCGCCGTGCGCCACCGCTGTCGGAAGAGAAACAGGATCGCGGAAATCAGCGTCCCCGCATGCCCGATACCAACCCAGAACACAAAGTTTACGATTGGCCAGCCCCAGCCCACCGGGTTGTTGTTGCCCCAGACACCTATCCCATTCCATACCAGGTAGGCGATCATGATGAGCAGAACACAAAGTAGCGTCGAGGACACGGCAATTGCCATGTACCACGCGGAAGGCGGACGTTTTTCCGTGTGGTAGGACACTAACTGGGTTATATCATGGAAACCCAGATTCCCCGTTACCAGTGGGGGATCTGCCCCTGCGGGCAGTGTTACAGTCTTATTAGTAGATGAAGCCACTTCACAATAGGATGGTTTCTCTTCGCTTAGGCCTATCCTGCCGACCCCAAGGCATTGTTCGGGTTATGTACGCGTGCCAAATATGATACTCTTGGCTTAATATTCAACTCAGCCAGCAACTTATAGCTACGTGCATTGCTCATCGCCTGGCTGACCTGGCTTTGGTCATCATTAAGGTCACCAAACGTAATGGCCTCAGCCGGACAAGCCTGCTGACAGGCTGATGAGACTTCGTCGCGTTGCAATGCGCGTTTTTCCAGACCGGCCCGTTTCTGTGCACCACGAATCCGCTGGATACAGAATGAGCACTTTTCCATTACTCCCCTGAACCGAATGGATACATTTGGATTCTGCGCCATCTGTACAGTCCCGGGAATCGTCTTCGACCAGTTGTAAAAATTATACCGGCGAACCTTGTAGGGGCAGTTATTGGCACAGTAGCGCGTACCGATACACCGGTTATAGATCATCTGATTCGTGCCATCAGGTGAGTGCACGGTGGCTGCAACCGGGCACACGGACTCACAGGGTGCATTTTCGCAATGCTGGCAGGGCATTGGCTGCACTGCTATCTTCGGATCCGCGTCCAGTTCTTCCCCACCCTCGGTCACGAAGTACCGATCCACACGCAACCAGTGCAACTCACGCCCATTGCCGACCTCTTTTTTGCCAACGACCTGGATATTGTTTTCTGCCTGACAGGCTATGATACAGGCATTACAACCGGTACAGGAGTTCAGGTCAATGACCATACCCCACTGGTTCTGCCAGTAATCACTGTCTCGGAAAGCCGAAGCTTTGGACGGATGACTATCCTTCCAGAGCTCAGGATAGTCCTGAAAGTCAGTTTTAACATCTGATCCCGGGGTGGGTACCTCACCTTGAAGAGCAAATGCAGGATCCTCTCTGTATTCATCCAGCGTAGCCATACGTACGATAGGACGAGCCTCAGTGTCCAGAATACCGTGATCCTGTGTCGTAACAATGGTCCATTTACGGCCGGTTTTAGTCAACTCAACCCCGGAGATCACCGGGCGTGCAAGTAGGTCCCTGAGCAAAGAAACATTGGTCCCAACGCCGGTTGCCAAGGTACCTCGCGCGTACACATCAGTTTCGTCGTCCTTGTCCCAGAATGGCGTATCCCGTTCGGAACGCGTCGTAGAGATGTTACGTCCATAGCCCAATGTCACGCTTACTGTATCGTCGGCATGTCCGGGCAGGATCCAAACGGGCAGTTCGATCACCTGATCGTTGGCAGCAAGAGTCACCACATCCGAGTAGTAACGTCCTTTGGAGTACTCACAGCTAAGCTCTAAATCTTCTGCTGTCTTCGGGCTTACGACCAACACATTATCCCAGACAATCTTTGTGACCGGGTCAGGAAGCTCCTGACACCAAGCATTATTGGCGAAGCTGCCATCTAAAACCGTAGGATCCAGCCTGAGCACGAGCTCAAGACCTGTGCCCGGCCCCTGAAGTTGTCCGCCGAAGGAAGGCACGGGAGCTACGGAGGGATAACTGGTGCCCTCTAGATAACCGTCATGCAGTACACGGCGCCAGTCGGTTTCAAAATCTTCACCGGGCAGTACTGGCATCCACGTCTCACGAACCAGATCGTATCCTCGCTGGAACTGCCCACTGCCAAGTAAAGCAAGAATCTCTATTTCGCTCCGTGCCTCCTCGTACAGTGGTGCAATGAGCGGTTGAACCGCGGTCAGCGTTCCGTCTTGGGAGCGACCATCACCCCAGGACTCCAGATAATGGGCCGATGGGATATGCCACGTGCTTTCTCTGGCGGTTTCATCAACGTGCAGGCCTACATGTATGGTATCACTTACGCGTTCCAGTGCTCCCTGAAAGTCAAGTGCATGTGGTGCATCGTAAACGGGATTAACACCAAGCATGAGCAGAACATCGACGCGTCCGGCACGCATTTCTTCCACTAGTGCTGGAAGAGATTGCGATTGCGCCACCTGCACTGGTGTTCCAGTGTCCAATAATGTGACCGTAGTTCCGACAACGCCCAGCGCATAGTTCATGAGTGCACAGAGTGCGTGCACTTCGGCAGGCTGCGATTCGCCCGCAACTACGATGCAATTCCCGTTTGTCCTTTGAAGATCCCTGGCAATAGCTGATGCAAAAGAATCCGGAGTTGCTCCGGTATATACTCCCAATGCCGTGGCAAGCTGGCTTGCTAATTGAGATACGGCATCCGAGCGCATACGCCTACGGTGATCCGCCATAATGCCTGTGACGGTGTATGTGCTTTCTGCGACGTACAATCGACTCATCCGGTCCTGTGCACCGTTGAGCTTACGTCCCCGGGCAAAGGAGTACGTATCCAGGCCGCCATTCTTTGCATGAGGCCCCAGGAAATCGGCATCCAGACTGACAATCACATCTGCATTCTCAAAATCATACGCTGCTTGCAGTGCCTGGCCATAAGCCATTTGAAGCCCCATGGACTCCGCATCATCACCTTCGGAGCGATAATCAACCCACAGTGCGCCAGGAAACTGATTCTCAAGTTGTGTACGCAGTCGTGCACGCGTCGGAGAGTTATCGGGTGCTGCAAGAACAGCCACTCGACGGATCCCCGTCTGGAGTCGTTGGCACAGAGAAAGGAAGTCCTCCCAGTTTGCCGGAGTGCCAGTACGCAGTGTGCTCTTTGAGCGGTCCGGATCATAGAGCTGAAGCAGGGAAGCCTGCTCAAATACTCCTGACGCACCCGACGCGTTTGGATGCTGGCCATTCCCTTCAACCTTCACCGGGCGACCGTCATAGCTTTTTACCACCAGTGGCCGTGCTGTCCCTCGAAAATTCATTGCCGTGGCATACTGCAGTGGTATACCTGGTATCGTCTCTTCCGGGCGATCCGCGAATGGCATGATATGCTCTACCGGGCGGCGGCAGGCTGCTAGACCAGCCATAGCCATTGAAGCTCCCAATAATTGCATAAACTGGCGGCGGTTGCTACCAGAGGGGGCATCACTTGCGCCAGGGAAAAATTCTTCAGAGGCAGTTTCTATCAATTGTGGATCCTGCTCAAGGTGTGGCAGACTGCGCCACACCTTCACGCCCGAATCTGAGGGGTTTCCGTCAACAATCGGAAGGGATATCATTGGCTTCTCGGACTAATAGTGGCAAGCGCTGCAGTTCGTTGGCGGACGAATTCCTTCCTGCCTAATCCGGCTTAAGTTTTCCTCCAAAAAGCCCCCGCTATGCATATAGCCCATGGTTGTTATCTCTTCATTTGGCCGCAAGTATTTTTCCGGCTCTCTGTGACATTCGAGGCACCACCCCATGGATAATGGTTCAGTCAGCCGCACGACGTCCATTTGGTCAACTCTGCCGTGGCAGGTTTCGCAACCGACACCATTATTAACATGTACGGCATGGCTAAACTGAGCATAATCTGGCAATTGATGAACTTTAACCCACGGAATTGAAGACCCATCTGACCAGCTTGCACGCACCGGCATAAGGGCGAGGCTTTGGGGTTTTACGACTTCATGGCAATTCATGCAGGTCTCGGTTGCCGGAATATTTGATACATCCGCAACCTCCACAAAGCTATGGCAATATCGACAATCTAACCCCAACTGGTCTACATGTACGCGATGGCTGTAGGCCACCGGCTGCTCGGGGGCATATCCGACATCGGTGTATTCCGGCGAGAAATAATACCAAACCAAAAAGATTAATACAACGCTCCCTGCGAGCAGCGCCCCCACAGATAGGTGGGGAAGTGCGTTTGACTCTCTGGGAAAGATTTGAGGCATGGTTGAGTGCAGTACCTTTTTTGTGCACGCGCCCTAAGTTACGGCATAAGTGTTATATGCACGGCAATTTTCCTATGCATATTTCCCGATCAGGCACAAATTTAATAAATATTCAAAATCATGTGAACTGTTGTACGCGCATCATGTGAAAAAAGCGATACGTTAGCATAACCGCGGCAGCCAGTAGACCAACCACCAGTCCCCACCAAAGTCCCTCTGGCCCCCATTCAAGCCCAAACCCAAACCCTACACCAGTAGGAATGCCAATCAACCAGTATGCTACGAAGCATAACATCATCGGTATAGCTGTATCCTTTAATCCCCGTAAAGCTCCTAGTGCAGTGGCTTGCAATCCGTCAAATAACTGGAAAATCGCAGCGACACCCAGAAAACTAACGACCTGTAATGCAGTTTCGATATTTGCCGGATTACCTGTATCCAGGTAGACGCTTGCCACAGTATTTGGAGCCAACAAAAATAGCAGCGCAGTGCAAGACATAACAAGTAGGGACAACGCAATGCCCATATATCCGGAGAGCGCGGCGGCAACCGGATCCTCTCGACCAATGCTTTGACCTACCCGGACCGAAGTTGCGAGGCCAATACCCAAAGGCATCATGTAAGCAATTGCGGCGCACTGGATCGCTATTTGATGAGCTGCGATCGGTACTGCTCCAAATGTGCCAACCAAAAAAGCAGTCGCACTAAATAGTGTGACCTCAAGACCTATTGAGCCTCCAATAGGCAGACCAACTCTTAGGAGCTCCCGAAAATAACTGAAGTCCGGATGTCTGAGCCGCCGGAAAATTCCGTAAGACCGGTACGGTTGCTGACTGAGAACATACACGGTAATGCAGATAAACATGAACCAGTGCACGATACATGTTGCCCAACCTGTTCCGACGAGCCCGAGGCGTGGAAGTCCGAAGTTGCCATACATCAGGCCATAATTGGCCAGAACATTGAGCAGTATGCCCATTACAATAATTATTGTAATGGGCAGTGGTCGAGCGATGGCTTCAACAAAATTACGTAAGGCATTGAACCACATGAAGGGGATGAAACCCCACATCACAGCCTGCAAGTAGCCTTCCGCCAGCACCATGGTGGCTGCATCCTGCTTCATCAAGCCCCAAGGCAAACTTGCATTCCACAGGATCAACAACACGGGTATGGATATTGTTAGCGCTAACCAGAGCGCTTGCCGTACTGTACGACCGATAGGGTCTCGTTTTCCCGCACCATAAGCCTGGGAAACCATTGGGCCGACCCCCAAGAGTATGCCAATACCGATCAAGGCGAACAGAAAATAGGTCGCGTTGCCCAAGGCAACCCCGGCCAGTTCAGCAGAACCCAGCCGGCCAACCATAACCACATCAATAAACCCATTACATATCTGGCCAAGCTGCGTAGCCACGATTGGGATTGAAAGAAGTGTGAGTTGACGGGCTTCCTTCCAGATTCTATGTTGCTGTTCGTGTTTCACGGCCTCCAAAGATACACGTTACGGAGTCTGAATCATGCATATGCTCCAATAGATTTGTCATGGCTCTTATCTCGATTGTAGAGATTCTTGCAAAACTACCCCCAGGAAATGGTTTTGCGTGATCTGGAGAAGTGCATCCTAAGCGGGGCGGTGGCATAGATGGAGGGAGGAATTCTGGTTTTGGGTACTAAGAACCATTATTTTTAAGTTTCCGCAATCTCGGCAACAGTACGATTAATTCATGCTTCTGTTACTCATTGGGCTCCTGCTACAAGTAAGTCCTCCTGATCGTGTTGAAATTTCACCCGAATCTGATTCTCTGGCAGTCGGCGAGACTCTAGCCTTTTCGGCCCAGGCATACAGTTCAGATGATGCCATCATCACTGGACTTGTACCGAGATGGCATATCGCAGAATCATCTATGGCCACAGTAGATGAATCCGGGACAGTGCAGGCGCTCTCGCCTGGCCGTGTCGTTCTAGTTGCTGTGATGGGAGGGAAACCTGGATATGCACAAATCACGGTTACCGAGAGTAGCAGTCCACTTTTGACAGCTGCCCTACCCGTTTCCACCGTGCTTTCAGGTACAAGTGTTCCGATTGAGGTAAAAATCAATGGCATGCCTCCTCAGGGCCGCATACGGTTTACCAGCAGCAATAATACGATAGCAACCGTGGACAGGGATGGAAACCTCCACGCAAAGAATTCTGGTTCAGCCACCGTGACCGTCAGGACTGACGATACCAGCACCCCGGTAGAGGTAAACGTGATTGACAACCCGACAGTGTCCTATCAGATTACCCAAAACCGATATATCGTTCGACAGGGAGATGTAGTTCGCTTTCGCATCAGGGCACTTGATGAGAATGGAAATGCAGTAGAGGGAGTGTACCCGTCATGGGAAGCATCTGGAGATGGTGCACTCATGGTCAATGAAGGCGCAGATGGAGTATTTGTAGGAGAAAAACCAATTGATTACGCAATCACAGCACATATAGGCGAAAACATTGAGAGATCAATCACGCTGGCTGTTGATCCACGTGTGCATAAACAAACACTGTCTTTGGTAGGACGTGGTGCCATTGCACATCACCACTCGGGGGATATGTGGGCTTTTGAAGGTGTTGATGGTCACGATTATGCCTACGTCGGCACTTTCATGCACGACTGGATGAAAGTTTTCAACGTATCTAATCCAGAAAGCCCGATACTCACGGATTCCGTTCAGGTGGATGCTCGTCGAATCAACGATGTGAAAATTCACGGGAGTAACCAACTTGCAGTAATTACGCGCGAAGGGGCCTCTAATCGACGCAATGGAATTGTGCTCCTGGATCTTTCCGATCCAGCTCATCCCGAAATTTTATCTGAGTACACTGATACTGTCACGGGTGGAGTACATAATGTCTGGATTGAGGGAGACATTATCTATGCGTGTCACAACGGCACGAATGCTCTCCATATCATTGATATTTCCGATCCGGTCAATCCGCAGGAAGTTGGACGCTGGGAGCTTGGTAAGAGCGAAAAGACCTTGCATGATGTGATCATCCAGGAGGGGTATGCTTATCTATCGTACTGGGATGACGGGATCGTTATACTTGATGCGGGAGCTGGTTCACACGGTGGTACAGAGATCGAACCTGTTATGTTTAGTAGGCTTTCGTATCCAGAAGGAAACACCCATGTGGCTTGGAGGCACGGTCGTTATCTGTTTGTCGGAGATGAATTCTGGCCGGAAAATTACGATGTGGATAAGCCATTGGACGCAAGCGGCTATGTACATATTTTGGATATGTCGGACATTGAAGCCCCCGTTGAGGTTGCCCGATATGAAGTACCTGACGCAGGTGCACACAATATGTGGATTGAGGATGATCGGCTGTACATTGGTTATTATCAGGGAGGATTGCGGGTTGTAGACATCAGCGGAGAACTGCTGGGCGATCTCTATCAGCAAGGCCGCGAAATTGCACACATCCTAACCACAGATGAGCAATCCATGGTGCCTGGCTGGCCCATGACTTGGAGCGCTCAAGTTTTCAAGGGACACGTCTATTCCTCTGACCTGAACAGCGGCCTTTGGATTGCCCGGCTGGAAATAATACGACCGTGAGCGGCGCACAAAGTTTGTGACCGCTGTACCTGGGCCCCCATGTATCTGTGATCACGACCGAACGCTCATTGTGGCGAGACCGTTTCCACGCACCTGTGTCGGGGCCATCGCAGACCTGATCGCCCGTAGTCTGGTGAAACACGGTTGCACCAATCAGATCCGCAAAATATCTTCTGGAACTGTGCCCGCTGATCAGGCGCATTGTTCTTCAACCGACATTTCGGTACGACATATCGTGAAACCCCGTATGTCCAATATCGGTTTAAGCACATCGAAGCGTGTATTCATTGGTTCCACAATTCTTACGTGCCTCCCTTACGCCCTGCCTCAATGCGCATACACGTATTCCTGCTTGTTGCCGTCTGCCTTCTTCTTCAATGCGACTCAATAGAAGACGACATGCCGCTGACCAAGGCCGAAACAGACCGTCTCGTGTACGGCTTAATGGAAACTGTCCTATATCCAGACCTTGAGGGGAAAGAAGTTCACAGCGAATCCGAATCCAGATCCGACATAACATACTTGTGCCCCGAGGGCGGCGAAGTTCGCATTGTTAACACAACGTCAGAGTCAGGTTCAGATACGAGGTCCGTTATAGAGATCAGCGGTACCTTCATCCCTCAATCCTGTGGATCCGGCGGATTCGTTCTGACAGGCAATCCTTCGATTGAATTCTCTATTGAATTCTCTATTGATATAGATACGACCCTTACTACAGAGGGCCTTGACTTTGATATGGGAGGGGACTTTAATGGAACCGTGGACTGGGATGATAACGATAAGTCGGGAACATGCCGGTGGGCACTTGACCTTGAAGGGATTTTTACGTCAGACCTCGACTTGGCCTCGGCAAAAATATATCTTCGAGGACAGGCCTGTGACAACGATGTTGACCTCAATATCAGTGATATTTTTGACTAGATCTATAATCTAGTGCCAAGGCAGCATTTCTTGCGGCTTGTGGCGCTCGAGCGTGCCGCCGCGTAGACAAACGGACCTACAAGGACCACTTATATAGCCAGCGCAAGCAGTGTCAACGCAACTATATAAATAATTCCATAAGCATTACGCAGGTATTGCTGTCAGGTCTGGTCGCAATCAATAAAATCTTTTGGCTCAAACGTCGGACGGATTTCGACTTCGCAAGTATCAGAGTGAGGATATGGACACCGTTTTAGCCAAATAACAGCCTCATCCATATCCTTGGCTTATTTTGGACGAATGGCAAGCAGTATGGAGTATTTCTTGGAGGGGCAGATTTTTTTGATTTCTTTTGCGCAAAGCTTGTGTAAGATGGTAAAAGCGAGGGTGGCGGACTCGGGTCGTGGAACCCCGAACCCCTAACCTTGTCAATGATCCTTCACACGACATCTCATTGTGATGGCAGATTCTCATCATTCCACTGCTTTTCCTGCCTCTGAGTATTACCCCGACCGTGGACCTGCCAAATACTTCCACGGGCGAAGGAGGGTGTTGAATGACTTCAGCAACCTTCTCCAATATGCGTCAAACAAGTCCTGGGGAACAACCTTTCTGGTTCAGGGGGCTCCTGGTGTGGGGAAAAGTGCCCTGCTTCATGAATGCGGGAAATATGCAAGAACTCAAGAATGGAAGGTCGTTAAGGTTGGAGTGGAATCCCTTTGGAAGCCATATAAACTACTTGACTCCCTAGGCCTGACGGACAAGTACAAGCTCTCCGGAAAATCCATGCAGTTCGGGCTGAAGAATCTTTTCAGGAGGGGATATAAAAGCACCCGACCTGAGCCTACGGTTGAGAGTATCCTCAAGGACGGGCAACAACCGTTGTTGCTAATCTTGGATGAAGCTCAGGCACTGGGGGATAAGGATGTTCCACCATCTCAGCACAAGGCGACTGCAATCCATGTACTTTAATTTATCCATAATGGTGAGTTGGGCAGGCCGGTCATCCTTCTTGCAGCTGGGCTTGGTGGGGCTAAGAGGGGTTTTGGTGAGTTGAAAATTCCGAGGTTTGCAGCAAACTGTTTTGTGGAATTAGGCGCGCTGGACAAGGGCTCTGAGCGTGCGGTCATCCGGGATTGGATCAAGAAGGAGGGTGGAGCTAAAGGAGATCCGGCGGCGTGGATTGATGCGATCGCACAGGAAACGCATGGATGGCCCCAGCATATCCAATCTTATGCTAACCTCGCTGCAGATCAACTGAAGACATTTGGCAGAATCATGGAATCTGACCAATTAAATGCCGTACTGGAAGCTGGCCGAGAAAGTCGTAAGGAGTATTACAAAGAACGAGTAGACGGTTTTTTTGGAGATGAGATTCAGTGCTTGGTGAATTCTATTCCAGACAATCCGTCGGGACCTCCTGCTTCTCGCATAGATATTATGTCTTCGCTGACAAAAAAATATGGCGACCGTGAAGCGAAAGATCTGTTTGATCGCTTTATTAGGAAGGGGATACTGGAGAAAAGCGGAGCGGGACTTGTCGTCCCCATCCCCTCGATGCATGCCTGGATGAAGGACGAATATTCCCGAGAGAAAATCGAGTTCCCCCGCGAGCAGCAGATAAGTCGGGGGTTGCACGAGCGGAGTTCTGGGTTGGAACGTTGACGCACATGCGCCTCGAACCCAGTCAGTTGGCACTAAATCCCACCGAAAATAGGTTCCGATAATTGAACTAGTCAAGGGCTGGATGGAGCAGAATGCCTCAACTCTTGATTGATGTGTCGCCCACCTGTCGCTACTGCACCGCACCTTGTACAAGGCGGTGCAGATAATGGGGGCGGTTGGTTACTCCCAAGGTGTTGACCCGCGGCGATGTGATGCAAAACTATGTTCCACGTCGTTGCCGTCGCAACTATATGGAACGAACCCAACTCAACCCCAACGATTCTAAGCCATGACTGGCCAATCTCCCACTTCATTGACTACACCAACAAACTACCCTGTTTAGTATCTCATGAATGATACAGGGTGCAAGAGGCTCGTCGGTGAATTATTTTCTCCTGGGGGAATGCATATGGCGAGCTACAATATCTGGGTAAATTGGATTCCCTCCTACACTAATCAAGAAGTCTCCGAATTCGCTCTTCGGTCGGCGGATGTGTGCTGAACAGGGACATTAATCCTCGCCTGGAAAAAGGCATCATGATGAACATGTGTGCTGTCGCGGGATTCGCATCCATGGGTAAGCCCTTTTGAACATTTTCGATTCTTTGCAGAGCACTTGCCAATCCTCTTGGCGTACCCGCTATCTCAGCCCCAATCCTGTCTGCCTCAAACTCGCGTGAACGAGAAATTGCAGTCTGTATGAGCATAGCGGCGATGGGTGCAAGAATTAACATCGCCACAAAACTCACGATGTTTCCGCGCCTGTTTTCACCACCAGAAAAAATCATCGCAAACTGTGCCATTCGCGCAACCACCATGATAGTTGCCGCGAGCGTAGCTGCAATAGAACTGATCAGAATATCACGATTCCTAACATGTGCTAATTCATGGGCCATCACCCCAGCCAGCTCCTTCGTGCTCAGACTCCGAATCAATCCCTCAGTAGCAGCCACTGCCGCATTTTCGGGATTGCGACCCGTAGCAAAAGCGTTTGGAGAATCATTCGGAATGATGTACACGCGAGGCATTGGCAGTCCTGCGTTTTGTGCCAAACGCTCTGTGAGACGATATAGATGATGATCCTCACCGACTTCCTGAGCACGATACATACTCAGAACAATTTTGTCCGAAAACCAATAGGAACCAAAATTCATTGCAATTGCAATTACAAACGCAAGCAACAAACCTGCCTCTCCACCGAGAGAGGCACCAAGCGCGAGCACTAATCCACTGAGGGCTCCCAAGAGTAATACCGTTTTTACACTACCGTTCATTCACAGAAAATTTGCGGAAATATAATAATTGAAGTGCACTGGCCTCAAGCCATGGGTATCAAAATAGAAGACTCCAAATAGGTTTCCTTGGCGGTCCAAGGCCAGCATCCCCAAATACACTAGCCCTCTGGGCTCGTACGCTTGCCTTAGCGTCAAATACACCCGCCAGTCGTCTCAGGATGTAGGCTGCGTCAAGCAGTAAGACGAAGTCGAGATAGTATGGCCACATCGGCGGTCGAAGCAATCGTTTCACGCGGCATAAAAACAGATTGTGAACTACAAAAATGCCTTCGTACATGACCATCATGCCTCGGATTACCCAGTAAATAGAACGTTACCGTGCCTGTTCCGACAAATAGTCCAAAAAGAATTCAGTCTTGGTTTGATCCGTAATCTTCGCAAACTCAATCTTGGTTCCGAGCCTCATGAACTGAATATCAGATTCGTCAAAAGCCGTCCATAATGGTACACTTGGGCCGTTCGGGGATCCTTGAGTCGAAAAATTGACCCAGTATGTTGACATAATATCGGCAAGATGTCTATCCACCTCGGTCCACGGACGATCAATGTGATGCAATGTGTTGAAGAAATAGGGAACCTCTGCGGTATGAAATGCTCCAAACTCAGGGCGCTCAGGCCAAGGGATACCTCGCTCAAAATAGTAGAGATAAGCCTCAGTCCTTGCGGACTGTACACGCTCCACAGCCAATCGTCCCAGAGCTACGGCGGCTAAATCGCGTAGACCGGTTTTAAGTGCTAATCCGGCTGCTTCGTCTGTGTCTGCCGGATAGAGTGCTCGATAAGCCTCTGCACGCTCACCATAACGTGTACTGACCGTATTCGGGTACTCCTCAAGCGTAGACTGTCCATAACCAGGAAATGCACTCCCTTCATCCGCATTAAAACCTGTCATCATAGGGACGTCATTCTGCGAACCCTCTGCGTAGACAGTGGGTACATTGTCCAGCAAAAAGTACCCGTCAATTACGGGCCCAAAACGTACAGTTGGCGGTAAAGAGACCGCGGTTAACTCATTTGCAGGCATGGAGCGCATGGCTTGGATCGAGCGTGCACTCCTGGCCTTGACAAGTTCGATACCGTTCTCCTCCACCTCGGAAAGTGAACTCGCCAAAGATCGTGTATTCGTCAGACCAAATGAAGCCAGTCCCCCTGGACCACTCTGGATAATGACACGATGAAAAAGCCCCTTCGCAAGTGGAGAAGCCGTAAGCAGGTACACTGATACTGCACCGGCTGATTGGCCGGCAACAGTAACATTGTCAGGGTCTCCGCCAAAGTCTGAAATATTTTCCTGGACCCATTCGAGTGCAGCAACCTGGTCTAGTAAGCCATAGTTGCCAGATGCGCTGTGATCGGATTCAGCACTCAACTCAGGATGAGCAAAAAAGCCGAATAATCCCAGCCGATAGTTGATCGTCACAACTATCAGTCCCTTTCTTACCAGAGATTCGCCATCATAAACCAGTACCGAACCGGATCCCTCACTGAAACCACCCCCGTGGACATAGACCAGAACCGGCCTCCTTTCTTCAGCACTCAAAGCTCCAGTCCAAATATTGAGATATAGGCAATCCTCGCTAATACTTCCCTGGTGCATGAATTCTTCTGTCCACGGTGGACGTGAACGAGTAAGATTCTGAATACAGCCGGGGCCAAACGTATCTGCCTTGAGCGTGCCTTCCCAAGGGGATGGGGGTTGCGGCGGACGCCAACGAAGGTCGGCAACCGGGGGCGCAGCATAAGGGATACCCTTATACACTTGAATATCCGTATCAATACCAGATATACCCGTTATCGTACCCTGTTCCAAATGAAGCGGCTCAGTGACCTGGGCCGATACAAGTAGGGGGAGACAGCTCAACCATACAACGCTAAGCCAATAAAACCCAAGTCGCACCATGTGCTCCCTAGGTTTTTGATTTTGCTTCGTTATCTCTAGGCGATGATTACGACTCAAAAGTGCAGGGTCCACTGATCTAAGGTCATGTAAACAATATTCGGGCACTGCTGTCAGGTCTGGTCACTATCAATAAAACCTTCTGGCTCAACATCGGACGGATTTCGACTTCGCAAGTATCAGGGTGAGGATTGGAACACCGTTTTAGCCAAATAATAGCCTCATCCATATCCTTGACTTCCCATATCCAGCCACCAAGTCCGAGGTAAACTCGAACGGCCCATTCAAGACGGTGCGCGAATCACCGTCAAAATACGACCCGTGTACCATAGCGTGTTGGCCGCAGACCGCCTCCATCCCGCACTATACCAGTTTCCGCTAATGCTCCATTCATAAGCTTCCCATGGACTCAAGCAGTTCAGCAGATGGTATTCCCCCCGCTCCTGAGTCTGTTGTTGAACGGACGAAAACTATTACCCTCATTGCAGTAAGGTTTCTGGTGAATTTACAGACCGCTCAGACAACCGTTCGGCAGCAGCTACCCGATCCACCGCACCGGCATGAACACGAACAAAACGATACCTGTGCCTGGTCACCTGCCGCACAGCACAACTAGAAGCTGTTCTCCTCAAGGACTGCGTCAAAAGCTTCTTGCGTATCGTGGACTATGATGGTACCGCGCATGCTGTAGTGCGCGCCACCACAAAGTTGTGCACAACTGATCTCCATATCCGGGGCAGCATAGACCTCTGTAATACCAGCTTCGTACAGCTGAGTCAGCACTCTGGTGGACAACCGCCGCCCTTCCTCTGCGATCATGTCCGACCCGTCAGCCGTTGGGTAGTCCTGCATGGCAATCCAGCGATAAGGCGGATACTGCGCCCGGCGGCGCTCATCTCCCGAGATCGGCATAGTCTTTGCCATTTCCCGCCGAAACTCACTCGTCGACATTTTCGGGACAAACCAGACCGGGATTTCTAGCCCTGGAATTACATCCTGCTTTACACGCATATTCGGCAAAGCAAAACTGTGAATCACGTCTCTGGAAGTAAGATTGACGATAACCGGCTTGTCCTTAACCAGATGCAGTGTATTTGTTATGATTACATCGTCGTCGCCACGCGGATCACTTGTGTCTATCTCAATAGGTTTTGTGAGCGTGGTTTGACCGAATTGCCCATCGTCCCCCGAGTAAATGACATTCCAGGCAAACTGCTCAGCAATCACATTGACGATCAAAGATTCTGCTTCCGCAGGGAAATCATTCTTGATTGTGGCCCAGATCGGGAATGCAAAACCTACTAGCAGGACGGCCTCAGCTACGACCACCCCACCCTCCAAGTATGACGAAAGCTTACTCTTAACCCCCGCATAACTCGCCCGCGGGCTGCGCTTCGCATTGAATCGCCAAAGGCAATAAATGAAAAACGGTGCCCAGATCAGGAAAAGTAGCAACATGAGCCAGTGCACCCAACTCATCATGATGTCGATTTCCGCTCCGTGCCCCGAAGCATCAAGCGGCATGCCCATCCATTTACTTAAATCATTCATGTCCTAGACTACGTCTGATTCATTCGATCCATTAACAGAATCACTGTATACACCGACTGGTGTTTCGCCTGATTTTAATGCATTAGCGCGGCGATGAGTCTTATAAAAGAACATGCCAACGCCAACACCGACAAATCCTATCGCTGAAAGAAGCGCCGCCATGGATAACACTAATGCTCTAATCGTCTGCTCATTTGCGCCTCCTGTACCAAGGCAATATTCACAGGCCAGCGCTGGTGTCGCTATGGCCAACAATGCCATTATGATGATGCTACGTTTCATGCTAAACGCTTGATCTTTCGCCAAAATGTCACTCCGTACATAACAAGAATGATCCCTGAAATCAATGCGATCATTCCTATGCCCATCATAGTACCGCTGGCATCTTCAATTCCGCGCTTCAATGCCCATAAACCGAGCAGGAAGCTCAGCGCTGTTGCAGAAATAATGAACACAATGTGAATAGTCTTAAGCGACATGACTGGACAGAATCAATTTGGTAAGAACTGCTATATCCTCCTGATCAGCTTGGGCACCTAGAAAGAGTGCGAACATGCCAATCAAGAAAATCGCTGCCGACAAAAGCACCCACAGAATCACCTGTTTTTCGCTGATCAGGTGCATGAAATACAGTGCAACCAAAGCCGCCTTGACCGTGGCAATTGCCAAGGCTACCAGCAGTGCCGGCGTAAAGGGCATGTGCAGGTAAGAGACCGCAACTGTCACAACGGTTAGTACTGCGAGCGCAATGAAGACAGTGATGTACACCTTCACATGCTTCTTCACGTCTTCCAGAGTCATTTCTTCGGCCATTTCAAACCGTTTGTCTGATCAAATCAAGTAGATCGTCGGAAATAGAAATATCCACACCAAGTCCACGAAATGCCAATATAAACCGGCAACTTCAATGCGATTGGTGAAGTGTGCTTTGTCACGTGCTGTTCCCTGTTTCCAAAGCTTTGTTCCTGGTCCCCAGAAATAGGCATTCACCAGTATCCCACCGGTGACGTGAATCGCATGCAGTCCGGTAAGCACGAAGTAGACGCCCAAGAAATTATTTGTCGACGCATACCAGTGATGATCGAACTTGTCACCATACTCAAAGCCTTTTACGACAAGAAAGCCTAAGGCGAGAAGGATGGTAAGTCCCATATAGAGTTTGTAGCGATTGAAGCGATCCATTTTGAGCGAAGCCCAAGCCATAACCATCGTAACACTGGACGCGATAAGAATCATCGTATTCAGCGTCGCAAGCGGTACGTTCAGAATCTGGTCTGCGCGTTCAGCCATGGTCTCCGTACCATACATCATCATGCCCGGCCATGCGTCTGCACCTATGCGCAGAAATACATATGCGGCGAACAGGCCGCCAAAAAGCATGACCTCCGAAGCCAGAAAGAGCCAAATGCCCAGCTTCGCATTGTTAACGCCAGTATCTGGGCGTGCCGTTACCTCGTAGGGTATCTGCATTTTGGTTTACTTAGGATTCAACAGATTTGGCGGTATCGGATGTAGGAAGAGCAATAGGTACCTCTTGTGGACAATAATCTTGCTCATGACCGGGTACGCTGTACTCGTATGGACCATGATACACCGTGGGAATAGTAGCAAAATTCCCATGTCCAATTGGAGGCGTCGGAGCGGCCGACCATTCGAGTGTCGTAGCCTCCCAATGATTGCTTTTCTTCACCTTCTTACCACGCTTGATGCTCATAAAGAAGTTAATAATGAAGGGCAACTGGAACAGCAACAGAACAAAGGCTGACACGGACATGATGACGTTGTAGTGTAGCACTCCCTCAGAAAAGCTGTAGGTAAGCCCACCATCAAACAAACGACGTGATACACCTGGCAAACCCTGAATAAGCATCGGGAAAAAGATACCGTTCATCGCAGCCAACGACCCCCAGAAATGAATCCGGCCCAGCGTTTCGTTCATGGTGCGTCCAGTAACCTTCGGGAACCAGTAATAAATACCGGCAAAGAGTGCAAAGATTGTCCCGGGTGCTACCACATAGTGAAAATGCCCAATCACGTAGTACGTGTCGTGTAGCGGAATATCGGTCGCTGCCAAGCCAAGCGGAAGCCCAGTGAGGCCACCAATGCCGAACATAGGTAGGAAACCCAAAGCAAACCACATAGCGGTATTAAATCGGATTGATCCCCCGAAGAGCGTTATCATGAGTGCTGACAGGATAACGACCGATGGTATTGAGATGATCATAGTCGTGACCTGGAAGAATGCACTGATCGTGGTCCCCATTCCCGTGATAAACATGTGGTGCGCCCAGACGATAAAAGACAAGAAGCCCAGGAATATGACCGAGTACACCATGAGTCTGTAGCCCCACAGCGGCTTGCGGGTATTGTTGGCTAATATCTCAGCCACAATCCCCATCGCTGGAAGAATCAGAACATAAACCTCCGGATGTGCCAGAAACCAAAACAAGTGCTGCCAAAGCAATGGGCTCCCACCACCCGCAACATCCAGCGGTCCATCGGCAGTAACAAGCCCGCTCGGCAAAAAGAAGCTTGTATCCAGGAGTCTATCTGCTAATTGCAGAAAACCTGCCGCCTCCAAGGGAGGGAAAGCCAACAACAGTAAGAAAGCAGTAATAAACTGTGCCCAGACAAAGAAAGGCAGTCTGAAAAAAGTCAGGCCTTCCGCACGGAGTTGGATGATAGTTACGATGAAGTTAATCGCCCCCAACAATGAAGACGTGATCAGTAAAACCATCCCCCAGAGCCACATGGTTTGCCCCATGGTCTCAATGTCAGCGAGCGGAGGATATGAAGTCCAGCCAGCTTTAGCGGCTCCCTCAGGTACAAAAAAGCTCGACAGCATAACTATACCACCCCAGAAATAGAAGTGGTAGCTGGCCATGTTCAGCCTCGGAAACGCCATGTCCGGCGCACCGATCTGCAGTGGAACCACGTAATTACCAAATGCTCCGACAGCCAAGGGTACAATGCCCAAAAAAACCATGATCGTACCATGCATGGCACCGAACTGGTTATACATTTCTGGCGTCAATGCCCCCAGAAGTGGAATTTCCACCCCAGGCGAAGCCAATTGCCACCGCATGAGCAACATCAGCCCAAACCCGAACAACAAAAACAGCAGAGCAGTGAATCCGTACTGGAGACCAATCACTTTATGATCGGTCGAAAACCAATATTTGCGCCAAAACCCCTCTTTATGGGCCGAGTGCGCGTCCGAATGGGAATGACCTTCTTCCATCACGCGAATACCTTGATTGTATGACTGGAAAGAATAACGCGGCTACTGGTAAGTAATGCTGGCTTCTGCCATACTGCCATCAGCAACCGTTACGTCCATCATCTGCTCTCCCAACTGCTCGTGCCACGCCGTAACTGTATAATTGCCGTCCGGGAGCCCCGAGATGCTGAAGGCGCCGCTTGCATCCGTGGTTGCAAAATAGGGATGATCCAATACCCCAATGTAAGCCTGCATCCAAGCGTGCACATCACACTTGACCGAAATCATAACCTCAGGTACTAAAAAGCTTTTCTCCAAATAGTCTCCGACTCCGGGGGTGGACTCGTTAAATCCACGGTTCTCCTCGGGGACCGGATGTACGTTATGCTGAAAAGGATCACTATTCTCAATACGAATAGTTTGTCCTGTTTGCATACCCATCACACGGGGAGTATACATACATCCCTCCTGATCCATAACTACCGGCTCCGCCGGAGTAGCATAGCTATAGCCTTCGGGCAGCCCTGCACTTACGTACACAAAAACGTTCTGGAGCGCGCCATCGTTGACGATCATGTCCTCGCTGAGTGCCACCTCAACACGCTCATCCGTACAATCATCGTTCATTCGCACGGGTGTACGCTCGGCAGGCGTGCCTGTGAACATTACCGCCCCGGAGACACTACCTGATCCCATTGCGGTCATTTCTTCCGTTGGCATGGCATCCCCGCTGTCGGATTCGCTGTCCATAGCAGTATCATCTCCGCCACCACCGCAGGCAGCGAGCAGGAGAACCAATAGCATGGAAATTGCTGTGAGTCGCATCAATAATTTGGTCTGATTAGAGTTGTTTTCCTTCGTTAAGCCGGCTCATTTCTACAAGCCAACGCGCGAATATACGCTTTCTTGGGCAATCTATTGCTTTACTCCCCCATTCACGCTAAATTCTGTACCTTTTATGTTATGGACTGGGTATGGACTCTTTATAAAAAATACATCATAAAGGAGTTAGCGGCCAAAGGACTTTCTGATCCCACTGAGCCCGAACTTGAAGCCGCCTTCATGAAAGCACTCGCTGCATCCTCTGTTACGGTTCTTGTCCAGGAGCCATGGATGAATTCCGTACGCTTCAAAGGCCTGGCACGGGGACGTCTTTCTGAAATGACCGACCTCATAAGGGATCCCATGACTTGGCTTCAGGAGCGTTACGGCGGCGGTAAATTTAAGCTTAATTTTCATGAAGGGTGGAATTTTGTTGCTACGAAAAACTTCAAACCGGAGGGACCACCTCTGTGGAAGGATGCTCCAGAAATCTCTTTCTAAGTGGAAGCTATCAGCCCCCTACACCCCAGTGACCGCGAACGTGTGGTAGTATTTCTAGGGTTTCTTACTAGCGAAGAATGCCGCAAGGCCTGTTGTGAGCACGCTCAGCCGGAAGTATTGGCTGCGACATTAACACAACTCTGGTTTGAAGAGATTTACATCCCCGGCGAAACCACGGTTGATGGCATCAAGTCCGTACCAGACCCAGAGGACTGTGCCCGCTTTAATGCCTGCTTCAACGCCGAAGAGCTTACCATGCTGGAACGGTTCCATGGTTTCTTCGAGCTTCGGTTAAACTTTCTGATCAATCAGGTTCATGGGCGGGCATTTTTTCCAGACAATGACAGCTGGCGAGGCGTCCTTCAACACGCGCGCTATCTCCTTGCGGAGCTTGATCCGGATCCCGAATGGTTGCGCACGATGTTAGAGACCATGATTCACAAACTTCAGTGTGGCAAACTGATAGAAGGACTGCGCAGCCTCCCTCAGCTTTCGTCATCCTATGATACATGAAACCCGCCCAATGCTGACCACGGCATGAACATGATTGCAAATCGTGAAATCAAAGAAGATGCAATCTTGTATTCCAACGAAAAATCAATCTGCAACAAATACAAACCCGAACCACTCACCTACCGGTGATCACAAGGCTTTGTATATCACGGAGAACCCAAAGTGTCAACAAAACCAAATGGTTGCAGTAATGAAGCTCTCTTCGCGTAGATCAAGCGTATGATTAGTTCAGGCAGTTAAGCTGCCGCGTAAATGCGCAGTGGAAAGCAAGTGGGGCTTAGCCTGCCGTGTAGCCAGTTCAAAGCGTATAATCGCCCTCAGTCTGACTCAATAAGACCGCAATAGGGTTTACTCCTTGGATACCGATCAGGTACAAAAGCCCCTCAGAACGCCTCCAAGGCGTGTCGCTGGCTTTTTGGGCACCAACCCACACTTAATGCGTAACACGCCCGCTGCACTTCTGCTATGAAGCGGATTCTGACCTAAGGTATTTTGCGGTATTTCAGATCAATTTGGTATAGCTCTGACAATTACGATATCGTGTAAAGGTTGGATTTTGTATTATTGCAGGGGCGCTCGTCCTCTGGTCGCGCGTCGTGCAGATCACACACCCCATTCATGTTAACTCATATAGCGTAATGAAATTTTTCCCGTATTCAGCACTGATTTTAATCTTCGCGTTTGCATTTGCGGCGTGTGGAGGAGGTGAAGAAGCGCCCGCCCCTGAAGCAGTAGCCGAGCCCGAAGAGACTGAGGTTGCTGGCGTTACGATAACTATTCAGCCCGTCGGCGACGAAATGGTATTTGCCACGGATACTCTTACTGTTGCAGCAGGAACCGAGGTCACCTTGGTTCTGGAAAACACAGCTACGGCCCCTGTAATGGTGCATAACATTGTCGTGCTCACCACGAATTCTGATGAAGATGTCAATCGGGTTGGTATGGCTGCAATCACAGCAGGAGAAGCTCTGGCTTATGTACCAGAAGACGACGCCATATTCGCCTCTACCCCACTGGCAAACCCAGGCGAAACCGTCAGTGTGACATTCACAGCTCCTTCGGAGCCTGGAACTCATCGGTTTATTTGTACTTATCCCGGACACTTTGCTACAATGCAAGGAATCCTAATTGTTGAGTAAGGGGAAGTCTGGTCTGGTTCTGAATCTTCTAAGTATCTATTGAGATAAGGCCCGGGAAACCGGGCCCTCCAATAGAGGGACACACCCAGACTGCGGGGGTGTCTGGGGGTTGGGAAGCGTCTAAAAGGTTCCGAGGTAGGGAGTCCCCCCCCCAAGAAAATCTCAGGATTATCACCATCCAGAGACGCACGCATAATCGCACCGAGATAATGCACCCCATCTGGAAAAACTCCCCCCGAATCTGTCCAATAGATTTGTCGGTGTAGAGTGTCAACGGTTACATAGTAAAGATATCGCTTCTCCTCCGGCCCCAGGTCCTTGGCTTGCACCAGGGTATCTACTATGCCGGTATCCAGCGCGTAGCGAAAAATCGCATTGCTCCGGGTCTCTTCGGCCTGGACCGCCCCAATCCAGTAGATGTATTGATCCTGAGCGTGGGCAGGGCGATCCCCTCCTAGTGCCGTAAGCGTCAGAGCAAGGAGCAGATACGTCGGACAATGGGAACTCATAGCGTAGTGCACGTTGTAGGCGCCGCAGGCAAGCGTGTCTGAGAACAGGGGAACCCCCTTGGACGATACTTCCTGTCAAAGGGGCACAACAATCTTGTCCCGTTCAAAGATGCCTAACGATGGCCATTCATCTCAACGATACTATGAACCTCCTTGATCCTCATGCAAGGTGATGTATTGATTCATGGCGACATCGATGGCTGCCCACGAAACATAGAAGCCGACCCTCGAAACATTTGACCCACAGCGCAAACATGCAGATTGAATACCCAAGAAGATTCCGTCGGACGATCCATCATTAATTGTCGCAAACAAGGCTGATCCGCTATCGCCAGAAGTAACAGGCGTGTCTGTTTGGATGTAGCAATGCAGGCGTGTCCAGCTTAGTTCATCACCAACATCATCTGCATGGCGGACTTCAATGGACGCTGCAGGGCGTCCAGAGAGAATACTCGGGGCTACTCGCGGGACCAGCGAGTATGGTCCCGTCTGCGAGGCGGAAATGAATCAGGCTTCCCATCGGGGATTGAACCTCGCTGCGGCGTTTCCGTACGCCACTCACTGCTACGATTCGGGAAAGAATTTGTACGGAAATTATATTCCAGCATAATCCCGCACACAGACGAGTATTTCGAGAATTTTCAATGACAGAAGCGAAAATGTGCGACGAAAAAGGACACCATACTATGTATAGGGATCCTTGGCGTGGACGCGTCAGGGCACTAGAAAAGAATATTATAAAATTTCGTGCTATCCAGTCTGTCTTGGCAATATACTATGCCGAGAAGCTGAAGCGAGACATCATTAGTGCAGTTCGATGTAATGTGGTTCGAGATGATCGTCCCATTAGTATTGGGAAGGCAGCGAAGGCATGGGTTGAAAAAGGTGTGATAACCCGAGAAGAATCCAATAAAATCCGAGATTTGATTGATTATCGAAACAACCTAGCGCATGAATTCCATAGAATGAACACCGATCTCAGTACGCTTCGCATGAGCCCCGTCATGGACGATGTGAAACAATATGATTACGCAGTGATGCGTCAACTAAAAGCAACAATAAAGTTGTTACATGAGCGTGCACAATCGTCACTCGAATGGTGTATCCCGATGGGGCTTGAAACGCTTGATTTTGAAACTACCGAGCACGTTCTTACATCCGAACTCAAAGCATTGGACAGAAAAATAAATCGCCTCCTTGATAAACGCCGGATGGAACGCGATCGACTCAATCACGAGATAAAGGCAATACGAGAGAAATTTTCAGGCAAACTAGAACTACCGTGGCGGCTTCGACACGAGAACGGTCGACTGACAAAGACCGGAGCGGCACTTTGTGAAGAGATGTTTGATTCAGGGCACTCAGCAACGGCCGTTGCTTATGCGATGGAGATGTCAATAACGTCAGCACGCTCTCGCTTGCGTGCTTTCCTGTCGCGTAACAACGGGAGACATTCCCAACAACATTCGGAATAGAACCAACGAACGACCGTAGACACATCCAAGCAAATGCCAAAGCCAAATTTTACAATGCGGATCAAGCTCCAGATCGGGGAAAAGTCTGCAAACTTTCCCCGTGCAGTCAAAGCACCACATGGTGCCAAACGGGAGGAGTTGATCCTGATCGTAAGCGAAGCGCCCGATGAGCAGGATACTTGGGGGATGCTAACAGTCCCACTGCTGAGAGGCGAAGACGAATGGTGTTATCAGCCCCTCTCTGCAGAGGAAGTGTGCCAGCGCCTGGCACAGCAGCTCCACGAGAGTAATTGCAATTACACGGGGGAGGATTTCGTCGAGCGGTTCAATCGGGCACTTGAACTTGACTGCCAGAGCGGTCCGGAGTCCTGACACGAAGACTCTTGGGCGGGGGACCCGTACGGAACCCCGGTTAAATCCCGGAAGGGTTATCGGGTCGCGCGTGCTTTACAGGCGATGTCTATTCCCCCGCTTTCTATACAATTTCTCGCCAAGCCTGTAAAACGCTTTCAACTTTTTGTAGTACAGTTTTGGGTTGCGGATGTACTCCTCTAGCAGCGCGTAGGCCATTTCGGGGATCTGGCTTCCCCGACGAAAAGGTCGGGTACTGGAACCGCTTTTGTTGAACTTTGGCGTGTGTTCCTTTCCGACGCCGGGCTTCCTACTGTCGGCCCTTCACCTTATGCGCATGAACTTGCTGGTGTGAACGGAGCGTCCCTCCGGCGAAGTGGCAGTCAGGCGGTACAGGTACAAGCCGGAGGGCATCGCACGACCGCTCAGCAGTATCGTGTGCTTCCACCCGGCCGCTTTCCCAGCTGCCGGCACGGCAAACACGCGCCGGCCCGTTATGTCCATGACCTCGACCGTCACGCTGGCAGGCCAGGGAAGATCAAACACAAGACGCGTGGATTCCCGGAACGGATTGGGGTAGTTGCCGTGCACGGCAAAGGACTCTGGCAACGATTCGTGCTCGGCGGCCACCGGAGAGAATACTTCTATAGTAAACAGCAAACTGTCGCGGGAGCCGTTTGCCCCGGTAGCGCTGTACGTGTACTGCTTTGGAGCATCTGTGACCACGGTCGGCGTTCCGGTCAAAGTGCGAGTGGTGTCAAAAGTCAGTCCTGCCGGAAGCGCGGGGATCAAGGTATACGTTACCGGAGCAGCGCCTCCTGCGGCTTCGGGAAGAACGAGTGGATCAATGGGCTGTGCGCGAGCGAAGGACAGATCGGCAATCATGTCCCCGAAGGAAACGGCCGGAACGACTTCAAGAGTGAACCCCAGGCTGGCGACGTTCCCGGAGTTGTCAGCAACCGAATACATATAGCTTGCGGCGGATGTGACTGCCGTCGGTGTGCCGCTAATGGTCCGCAAAGATGGTTCAAAGTCCAATCCTGAGGGCAGTGCAGGCTCCAGCACATAGGTATACGGCGTCGCACCGCCGGTGGCCTCGGGAAGGACAAGTGAAGCAACGGGCCGGTTCACGGTAAAGGCCCGGTTATCCACGTCACTTGCAAATTGCAACGGGCCACAGGTCGGACCTCTTACGTCCGGGATACTGCTGAGCCAAGCCTGAAACGCATCGTCAGCCGGAGCGCAGAGCGTCTGGCCGCCAAAGTAGAAAGACTGGAGATTGACCAACTGCATAAAGCTGCGCGGCAGCACACCTGTCAAATGGTTGCCTTCCAGCCGCAGCACCTGCAGCTGCGTGAGGTTGCCGAGCTCGGGCGGAATCTCCCCGGTAAGGGTATTGCCATCCAGATCCAGCACCTGCAGCTGCGTGAGGTTGCCGAGCTCGGGCGGAATCACTCCGGTAAGGGTATTGTCAAACAGCAACAGCGTCTCCAGCTGCGTGAGGTTACCGAGCTCGGGCGGAATCACTCCGGTAAGGGTATTGTCAAACAACCACAGCGACTCCAGCTGCGTGAGGCTACCGAGTTCCGCGGGAATTGAGCCGGTGAGGAAGTTCTCATGCAGCCGAATAGAACTCAGTCTGCCGTTAGAAACCGTAAGCCCGTACCACGCTCCAAAGTCCTCCATGTTTGTAGGGACCGCTGTGGTATCCCAACCGGAGTTGTTATCCCATGTCCCACCGTTCGTCGAAGCATAGAGCGCGGTCAAGGCCCGATGGGTAACCTCCACTGCAAATTGCGACGGGCCACAGGTCGGACCTCTTACATCCGGGATACTGCTGAGCCAGCCCTGAAACGCATCGTCAGCCGGAGCGCAGAGTGCCTGACCATAAAAGTGGAAAGACTGGAGATTGACCAACTGCATAAAGCTGCGCGGCAGCACACCCGTCAAATGATTGCCTTCCAGCCACAGCACCTGCAGCTGCGTGAGGTTGCCGAGCTCGGGCGGAATCGCCCCGGTAAGGGAATTGCCAAACAGATACAGCCGCTGGAGCTGCGTGAGGCTGCCGAGCTCGGGCGGAATCGCCCCGGTAAGGAAATTGTTTCGCAGGTCCAGCACCTGCAGCTGCGTGAGGTTGCCGAGCTCGGGCGGGATAGTCCCGGTAAGGGTATTGCCATCCAGATCCAGCACCTGCAGCTGCGTGAGGTTGCCGAGCTCGGGCGGGATAGTTCCGGTAAGGGAATTGTAAAACAGATACAGCAACTGCAACTGCGGAAGATCGCCGAGCTCGGGCGGCAACTGTCCCGTGAGATTGTTCTCCGACAAG